>DAITQM010000004.1:0-121686 GCA_036832975.1 Pseudomonadota bacterium
GCAATTTGAACCGCGAAGCGGGCCCGAAGGGCGAGGGCAGGATTGCCCGAGTAAATCGAGCAAAATTTATGCAACGATTGGGTCGATTCACAGGTTCCGGTAATTCGGTCCGCTGCCACCTTCGGGCGTCACCCAATCGATGATCTGGTAAGGATCTTTGATGTCGCAGGTCTTGCAGTGCACGCAGTTGGCGGCGTTGATCTGCAATCGCCGGCCGGCCGCATCGTCGATCATCTCGTACACCGCAGCCGGGCAAAAGCGGGTGCAGGGATTACCGTATTCGACCGTGCAGCGGCGGGTGCAGATGTCCGGTTCGATAATTCTAAGGTGCACCGGCTGATCTTCGTCGTGCTGAGTGGCGGCGAAATAGACGCCGGCCAGGCGGTCGCGCGGCGGCAGATCGCGCGGCGGGCGGGGCGGCGCGACAAACCCGGCGGCCGGCAGTTTGCGTAGCGCGGCATGATCGGCATGGAGGCGCAAGGTCCACGGCGAATGCCCGGCAGTGACCGTTTCCCACAGACCGTTCAACATCCCGGCCCACAGGCCGCGGTAAAAACCGGGGCGGATATTGCGCACTTTTTTCAGCTCGGCGACGATCGGGGAAGCACGCAAGCGGGCGTCGAAGCCGCGGCTGTCGAGCCGCTCGGCCAGGTGTTCGGCGGCCAGCATCCCCGACCGCAGCGCCTGGTGTGTGCCCTTGATCTTCGGCACGTTGAGCAGGCCCGCGGCATCGCCGATCAACATCGCACCGGGCATTTCGACGCACGGCAGAGACTGATATCCCCCTTCGACCAAGGCACGCGCTCCGGCCGAGATGATCTCGCCACCGGCGAGCAGTGCATGGATGCGCGGATGATGCTTGAACTGCTGAAATGCTTCGTATGGTTCGAACGCCGGGTCACCGTAATCGAGACCAGCGACGAAGCCGATCGCCACCTTGTCGCCATCAAGATGGTAGAGGAACGAGCCGCCGTAAACCTGACGGTCCAACGGCCAGCCGATGCTGTGTTCGACCCGGCCCGGCGTTCCGCGGCCGGCGGGGAGTTGCCACAATTCCTTAAGGCCGATGCCGTAGGCTTGCGGCGCGGCGTGGCGCGCCAAGTCGTAACGTTCGATCAACCGCTTGGTCAGATGACCGCGGCAGCCCTCGGCCAGCACCGTGACCTTGGCGGCGATGACGACACCGGGCAGGTACGTGTCCTTGGGTTTGTCATCGCGCCCGACCCCCATATCGCCGATCACCACGCCGCCGACGCCGCCGTCTTCGCGATAATCGATCCGGGCCGCCGCAAAGCCGGGAAACAGATCGACCCCCAGCGCTTCGGCTTTGGGTGCGAGCCAGGCACACAAGGCGCCGAGCGAGACGATGGAATGGCCCAGGTTGTGGGCTTGGGGCGGCACCGGCAGGCGCCAGGCGCGGCGGCGGCTGAACCAATAGAACCGATCCTCGCTGACCGCCGTCAGCACGGGTGGCGGTGCATCCCGCCAGCCGGGGAGCAACGCGTCGAGCGGCGCGGTTTCGATCACCGCCCCGGACAGAATATGGCTGCCGATCTCGGCCCCTTTTTCGATCACGCAAACCGTATAGTCCGGCCGCCGGCGCTTGAGGTGGATGGCCGCCGCCAGCCCCGCGGGGCCGGCGCCGATGATGGCGACGTCATACTCCATGACCTCGCGTTGCTGGGTGTCGTTCATGGTCCGTCTATTATACGAACCCATGACCGCCGCCCTCCCCCACATCGTTCCAGCACCTTCGCCGTGGCGTTTTTGCGTCGCGCCGATGATGGCCTGGACCGACCGGCACTGCCGCTATTTCCACCGCCTGCAGGCGCCGAGCGCCCGCTTATACAGCGAAATGCTCGTCGCCGACGCCCTGCTCGCCGGTGACGCCGGCCGCCTTTTGACCTTCGACCCGGCCGAACGGCCGCTCGCTCTACAACTCGGCGGCAACGACCGGCGCAAACTGGCGGCAGCAGCGCGGCGCGCCGCCGCGGCCGGCTACGACGAGATCAATCTCAATGTCGGTTGCCCATCGGACCGCGTACAGCAAGGCGTGTTCGGCGCCTGCCTGATGCGCCAACCCAACCGCGTCCGCGACCTCATCGCCGCCCTCGGCGACGCCGTGTCGCTGCCGGTCACGGTCAAATGCCGGATCGGCGTCGATGAAATGGACAGCGAGGCTTTTTTCCATGATTTCGCCGCCACGGTCATGGCGGCCGGCTGCCGGACGTTCATCGTCCACGCCCGCAAAGCCTGGCTGAAAGGTCTCAGTCCCAAGGACAACCGCCAGGTGCCGCCGCTCGATTACCCGCGGGTCTATCGGCTGAAACGGCTCTGGCCCGAGCTGACGGTCGTCATCAACGGCGGCATCGCGAGCCGCGCTGACATCCGCCGGCATCTCGGGCAAGTCGATGGCGTGATGCTCGGCCGCGCCGCGTACCACAACCCGTTCCTACTCGCCGAAAGCGAGCAGGATTTCAGCGGCCGGGCGTTGCCGGCCCGCCGCGCGGTGCTCGAAAAAATGATCGCCTATGCCGCACGGCAAGCCAAAGAGGGTGTCCCGCCGCGCCGGATCGGGCGCCACCTGCTCGGCCTGTATCACGGGCAGCCCGGCGGCCGGGCCTGGCGCCGGGCGCTGAGCGCGGCGTTACAGACCTCATCCGACCCGGAAATCTGGCGCCGGTGCGTGCCGGCCCGGCAACAAGCCGAGACAGGCTGCTAGCTCGAATTGAGACTGGACGAGAGCCGCGCTGCGCCGACTGAATGCGCCGACTGAAATGGGGCGGCATCGGCGGCCGGGTCCTGAGCGATCGCGCATCAGGACGGCCGCGATCAGGGAGGGGGTGGGTCTTCGAATCCGCTGCCGAAAATCAGATCGAGATCGCCGCAGTTCAAAAGGCCCAGCGTCGGCACGACGACCAGCGTGTTGCCCCCCGAGCGGCTGAACTCGACGGCGCCGGCGACCTCGATCGGCGGTGTCACGTCCACGGCGACGGTGATGATGCCGGGGCCCGGCGTCGCCGGCGTGCCGCCGGTGCAATTGAGATTCAGCCCGCTGTCGATGCGCAGCAGGTTGGGCATCTGGGTGTCGGTATCGAACTCGACGCTGACCACCCCGTCGATCGGGACAAACGAAGTGGGCATCGCGCTGTCGTGCAATTCGACATTGATCGCCGCCTCACTGATCCCTGCCTGAGATGCCAGAACGGCCAGCGCCCCGGCAATCGACTTGCTCATTATGTTCATAGATTTCCGCTGCTCATGGTTCCTCGGCGATGCCTCGACGCGATACGGCCGGCACCATCCATAGATTATAAGTGGTAGATTATAAGGGCAAAGCGTTAACATGTTGTTGGTGCAGCTAAGGAAACTCTGATTAACCCAGCGTATCCGCCCGCCTGCCACCTGCCTGCCTGCCGGCAGGCAGAAACTCTGAATGAAGAGCTTCCCTAACAGGTTGTTGAAAAACGCCATCCTGGCGTTTTTCAACGTCGCTTGCGAAAGGCGCGACTTGCGCTGCGCTCCCGAAATCAGCCGCTAAGGAGCGCCTGATTTCGCCGGGCCATCCGTGGCCCGGATTAGCAGGCTGTTTTTCAACAGCCTGCTAATCCGCCGGCCGGCGGCCGGCGATGACACGCGGCCGGCCGGCTTCGTCATCGCTGCCGGAGATCTCGACAAAACCCGCGGCAGCGAGCAGTTCGGCGGCCGCTGCGCGCTGATCGTAACCGTGTTCGAGGAGTAGCCAGCCACCGGGCTTCAGGCGCGCCGGGGCGCGGCCGGCGATCTGTCGCAAGGCGGCCAGGCCGTCGCTACCCGGGGTCAACGCCAGTTGCGGCTCGTGGCGCAATTCGGGATCGGCGAGGTGCGGGTCACCGGCCGCGACGTAAGGTGGATTGGCAACCACCATATCGAGGTTGCCCGGAATCGGCGCGAACCACGAACCGCAGACAAAACGGACACGCAAGCCCAGGCGGCGCGCATTGTCGCGGGCCACGGTCAGCGCCGCCGGACTTAAATCGCCGCCAATGACGAAACAATCCGGTCGCCGGGCGGCCAGCGCCAACGCGATCGCCCCACAACCGGTGCCGAGATCGGCCACGGTCAGGCGGGCGCCGGGCGCCAGGCGTTCGAGCGCCGCCGCGACCAGCGTTTCGGTTTCCGGCCGCGGGATCAGAACGGCAGGTGTCACCTTCAACTGCAGGCCGCAGAATTCGACCTCACCGGTGAGATAGGCAAGCGGCACGCCGCTGCGCCGGGCGGCGATCAGCCGGCGATATGCCGCAGCGTCAGGCGGTGCCGGACTTTCATCGCCGTGCGCGTAAAGCCAGGCCGGCTCGCGGTGCAGCACATGGGCGAGCAACCGGGCTGCCTCGTGCGCCGCGCCGCCGGCCGTTCGGCCGCCGGCCAGAAGCCGGCCGCCCCAGCGTAACAGGGCGGCGATCGTCGCCGGATCGCCGGCGGCTTCCCCCGGTGTGACCGCGGCGGCCTGCTCCCGCCCGGTACCAATCTCCCGGCCTTCCCGGGCCGTTTCAACACTCGATGACATTGACCGCCAATCCACCACGCGATGTTTCCTTGTATTGCGATTTCATATCGGCGCCGGTATCGCGCATCGTCTTGATCACCTTGTCGAGCGAGACGCGGTGTTTGCCGTCGCCGCTCATCGCCAGGCGCTGGGCGTTGAGCGCTTTTACCGCGCCCATCGCGTTGCGTTCGATGCACGGGATCTGCACCAGGCCGCCGACCGGGTCGCAGGTCAGGCCCAGGTTGTGCTCCATGCCGATCTCGGCGGCGTTTTCAACCTGGGACATCGTCGCCCCGAGCGCTGCGGCCAGCCCGCCGGCGGCCATCGAGCAGGCGACGCCCACTTCGCCCTGGCAGCCGACTTCGGCGCCCGAAATCGAGGCGTTTTCCTTATACAAAATGCCGATCGCCCCGGCTGTCAGCAAAAATTCGATGACCCCGGCCAGCGTCGCGCCCGGCGTGAAGTGCCAGTAATAATGCAGCACTGCGGGGATGATCCCGGCGGCGCCGTTGGTCGGTGCGGTGACCACCCGGCCACCGGCGGCGTTTTCCTCGTTGACGGCCAGCGCGAACAGGTTGAGCCAGTCGAGGATGGCCAGCGGATCGCCGGCGGCGGCAGCCGGGTCGCCACCCAGGCGCCGAAACAGCACGGGCGCCCGCCTTTGTACTTTCAGCCCACCCGGCAACACGCCGTTGTGTTGGCAGCCGCGGCGGACACACGCCGCCATCGCCTCCCAGATGGCGTCGAGGCCGGCGTCGATCGCCTCGTCGGCGCGCCAACTCCGTTCATTGGCGCGCATCACATCGCTGATCCGCAACTTCTCGGCGGCGCACAACGCCAACAATTCATCGGCGCTGTGAAACGGGTAGCGCACTTCGGTATCGTCGGCGACGATGCGATCCTGCGCCGCCGTGTCGCGGTTGACGACAAAACCGCCGCCGACCGAATAATAATCGCGCTTGAGCAGCACTTCGCCGGTCGCATCGAGGGCGCTGAAGCGCATGCCGTTCGGGTGGTAAGGCAGGGTCTGGCGTTTGTGAAAAACCAAATCGCGTCTTTCGTGAAACCCGATCGTCCTCCCACCGAGCAGATGCAACTCGCCGGCTTCGCGGATCTCGGCGGCCCGGCGCGGCAATAGATCGGGATCGACGCTCTCGGGCCGGGCGCCTTCGAGGCCGAGCAGCACGGCGCGGTCGGTGCCGTGGCCGCGGCCGGTATGACCCAGCGAACCGTACAGTTCAACCTGCAAGCGGGCCAGGTCTCCAGCCGCGGGCAAATCGCCTAAACGCTCGGCAAACAACCGTGCAGCGCGCATCGGCCCGACGGTGTGCGAACTCGAAGGACCGATACCGATTTTGAACAGGTCAAAAACGCTGATCGTCATCTTCCACCCGACAAAAATGCGTGCTGAACAGAACCTCACCGTCGGTCCAACCCGCGACGACCTTCAGGCCGCCGGCCGCCGCCAGGGCGGTGAATTCCCCAATGGTGTATTTATAGGAATTTTCGGTGTGTATGGATTCGCCCGCGGCGAACGAGAAGCGCCGCCCAGCGACCGTCACCCGCTGCGCCCGGCGGCAGACCAGGTGCATTTCGATCCGCCCGGCCGTCTCATTGTAACGCGCCTCGTGGCGGAACAGCGCCGGATCGAAATCGCCGCCCAATTCGCGGTTGATGCGCTGTAACAGATTCAGATTGAACGCCGCGGTAATCCCCGCGGCATCGTTATAAGCCGGCAACAGGCGCGACAATGGTTTTTTCAGATCGACGCCGATCAACAGCGCACCGTCGGGAGTGATGATGCGACAGATGCGGCGCAGAAAGGCCACCGCCTGGTCGCGATCGAAGTTACTGATCGTCGAGCCGGGGAAATAGACCAGCCGGCGGGCGGCGATCGCCGAGAACGTCCCCGGCGGCACCGGTTGGGTATAGTCGGCGGCGAGCGGCCGGATGTCGAGCCCCGGAAACTCGGCGGCCAGGGCGCGCGCCGAAGCGTCGAGCGCCGCGGTGGAAATTTCGATCGGGGTATAGGCCACGGGGCGATCGAGCGCGGCGAGCAGGTGGCGGGTCTTGATCCCCGCCCCCGAGCCGAATTCGATCACGTGGGCGCCGGGGCCGGCCAGCGCGGCGATCTCCTCGAGATGGGCGTCGAGGATTTCCAGATCGGCGCGGGTCACATAGTATTCGGGCGTCGCGCAGATCGCCTCGAACAACTCGGAACCGCGGCGATCGTAAAAATACTTGCACGGAATGCTTTTCGCTGCCGCCCCCAGACCGGTCAGCACATCGGCGAGAAATGCTTCGTCCAACAATCTATGCCTTTGGGTTCACCCATCCCTGGCCAGACGGAGGCCGGAAAACTGCCAGCGATCGGCCGGGTAGAAAAAATTGCGGTAACTCGGCCGTATATGCCCGGGCGACGTCGCGCACGAGCCGCCGCGCAGCACCATTTGGTTGACCATAAATTTGCCGTTGTATTCGGCGGCGGCGCCTTGAAACGGCCGGAATCCGGGATAAGGTTGATAAGCGCTCAGCGTCCATTCCCAGACATCGCCGAACAACTGGACGAGCCCGGCACCGGCGGCCGGCTGCGGCTGGTACAGCGCGCGGTCGGCGAAGTGCCCGGCCGGCGCCTGGCTTTGCGCCGCTCGTTCCCATTCGGCCTCACGCGGCAGGCGCGCCCCAGGCCACACCGTCTGAGCCCAGTTGGCGAAAGCCTGGGCCTCATACCAACTGATATGCACCACCGGCGCCGCCGCGACAACCGGTTGCAGACCGTCAAGTCCATAACGCCGCCACGCCGCCGCATCGTCACCGGGCGACACGCGCCGCCAGTAAAGCGGCGCCTCGATACCGGTGCGCTGCAGCCAAGCCCAACCGTCGGCGGTCCACAGCAGCGGGTCGCGATAACCGCCAGCGGCAATGAAAGCGATGAACTCGCCGTTGGTCGCCGGCCGGTTCGCCATCGACCAATCATTCAGGATCACCCGGTGCCGCGGCCGTTCGTTGTCGAAGGCGAAGCCCTCGGCCGGGGCGCCGATTTCACACTCGCCGCCGGGCATCGCGTGCCAGTCCAGCGGCGGCGCGGCTCCAACCCGCGCCGGGCGGTGCTCGAAGATCGCCAGCGCCAACGGGTTCTCGGCCAGGGCGCACAGTACATCGGTGACCATCAACTCCTGGTGCTGCTGCTCGTGGTGCAGCCCGAGTTCGAGCGCCGCGCGCCGCGCGCCGAATTCAACGCTGCCGGCGGTGCATATCCACTCCGTGATCGCCCGATCGACCCGTTGGCGATAATCGTGGACCTCGGCGAGCGACGGGCGCGACAACAAACCGCGGCGTGGCCGCGGAAAAGGCTCGCCGAGCGCGTTGTAATACGAGTTGAACAGCACGGCATAAGCCGCATCGGGCGCCGGCGAAGGCAAGCCTGCGGCCTGTAAAATCAACGTATCGAAAAACCAGGTGGTGTGCGCCAGGTGCCATTTCAGCGGACTGGCCTCGGTCATCGCCTGCAAGGCGTGATCTTCGACACTGAAATGCTCACAGAAGGCACCACTCGCCGCCCGCACGCGCTGATAGGCCTCGACCCAGGCGTCGCGGTCGGCGGCTTCTGTATCGGGCGCGCCTGAAGCGCCGGCAGCAAGGGGATTCAAGATGGGTGAAGTCGGATGGCGGGGGACGGCCCACAATAGCCGCTATCGCGCTGCGATGCAAGCCTTTCCAGCTTCGTACCCCCCTTCCAGCAGCGCAGCGTGATCGGGAAAATTCAACGCGCAACGGCTTAGCAGGCTGTTGAAGAACAGCCTGCTAATCCGGGCCACGGATGGCCCGGCGAAATCAGGCGCTGCTCAGTGGCTGATTTCGGGAGCGCAGCGAAAGTCGCGCCTTTCGCAAGCGACGTTGAAAAACGCCAGGATGGCGTTTTTCAACAACCTGTTAGAAAATCGTCGATTTCGGTCAGATCGACGCGCTGCCCTGAGGCCAGCGAAGCGGCGTCGTACCGCGGTTTGGGGAAATGCCAGTAACCACCGAGCAGACAGTGCCATGAAGCCGCCGTGTAGTAGCGGGCGATATTCTGCTTTTCGACTTCAGCGCCAAGATTGCCGCCGTCGAACCAGCAGCGCAACACGCCGTCGAGCGCGGCGGACACTTCGTCGTGGGTGGCGTTGTCGCGCCAGTAATCATTGTCGCTGCGGCGGCTCATCCGATAATGGGCCACGATATAGTCGCGCACCCCTTCGAAGATAAAAAAATCGCCGTCGATCCGCACGCCGCCGGCGCCGTGCAGTGCTGCGATGTTGCCCCGGTCATCGCGGACGACCTCGTCGATCTCGCAATCGATGTGCCGCGCGCCGCCGGCAATCGCCTGCTCGCGTAGCACTCCACCGAGCAGCGCGGCGTCGAAATGATAGCCGTGCAACTGCACGAACGGAAAATGCCGGGCCGGGAGCGGCGCTTTGCACTCGCGGCTTAGATAAGCGGCAAGATAAAAACGATCGGGCAGCGCTGCGACATCGTACCCCTGGCGGCTTATCCTAACACCCAACACACCCCCTCCCTTGCCCCCCACCACAAAGCGAGCCCTCCCCCGCTGGCGGGGGAGGGTTAGGGGGTGGATTCAAGCGATCAAGGTGTTGACCGGGCGTCCCTGCCCGGCTGGAGCCTGCTGTATCGCCTATCTCTGATTGATCAAGCCGCGAAATATCCGAAACAGCGAAATAACAGATTATTTGCTAAAGTTCATGACTTAGCCACCTAGTGAGTCTAGATGAATCCGTCAATAACCATCGTAAGCGCTCGAATAATACAGGCCGGCGACGAGGAGCGGGATGGTGTAGGCCAGCGCATCGTGGTGGCCGTGCCTATGGCGGCGGCCGTGGTAGGCACTGCCACCGCGGTAATAGCGATGCCCGCCGTAACGGTAACCATAGCGATAACTGCCATGGTGGCCGCCGTGTCCGTAGCCGCCGCTGAAATGACGCCCGGAATGTCTACGCCCGCCGCCGTGACTGAAACGATGACCGGAGAATCTATGGCCACCATGAAAACCGCCGCGGAAACCGCTATGATGGCTGCCGCGGAATCCGCCGTGGTGACCGCCGCCATGGAATCCGCCGCCTTGGTGGCCGCCGTGATGCTGCGCCAGCACCGGCGCCGCCAATGACAGGCCAAGGGCCATGACCGAAGCCGTCATCAAACCCAATGTGAACCGTTTGCGCGTGTTCATAACTGCCTCCTGTCCGAATGTACGGGATCCAGCCTACTACACGGTCACTGAATACCGCCTGAATGGAGCCGTCGATGTTCGAACTCACTCAACAGGACCGGATTTTGCAGATCCGCCTCGCACGCCCGCCGGTCAATGCGCTGAACCGGGAACTGCTCGCCGGGCTTGCCGAGCAGATTGAAAATGCCCCGGGGCGAGGCGCCGAGGCGATCGTGCTCGCCGGGAATCCGGGACTTTTTTCCGCCGGCCTGGATATCCCCGAACTGTTGCGCTACGACGCGGCCGGACTGTCGGGCTTCCTGCAGACTTTTTTTGCCGCCCTCTCGGCCCTTGCCCGCGCGCCGCTGCCGGTAGTCGCGGCGTTCACCGGGCACAGCCCGGCGGGCGGTACGGTGCTCGGGCTGTTTTGCGACTACCGGGTGATGGCCGCCGGCGATTTCAAGCTGGGTCTGAATGAAGTCGAGGTCGGGCTCGTTGTGCCGCCGCTGGTCCACCGCGCACTGGCCCGTCTGCTCGGCGGCTACCGCGCCGAACGCCACCTGCTCGACGGCCGGATGATCGGCGCCGAACAGGCGCTGGCCATCGGTCTGGTCGATGAACTGGCGCCGGTCGAAGAAGTCACGGCCCGCGCCACGGCCTGGTGCCGTGAACATCTGGCGCTACCGCGCCAGGCATTCCTCGGCACCCGGCGCCTGGCGCGCGCCAATTTGGTCGCCCTGTTCAACGACGAAACGACACTCGGCGTCGAGACCTTCGTCAGCGAGTGGTTCAGTGCGGCGACACAAAATACATTGCAAGAACTGATCGCCCGGCTCAAGGCCAAGCGCGAAGAACCGCGGGCTGAGGAGGCAAAGAACGCTACCCAGTGAACGTAACCCTCAGAAAGCAACCCTCAGAAAGTCGCCCAGCGGGGCGGCACAATGACGATATGATCCCCGATTCGATATGATGATCGATTCAATTGGCCATCAGCCATTCGACTGACAGGAGATAACATGAACCAGACTCTGCTTTTTTGGCCGCTCGCCGGCCTGGTCGTGATCGGACTGGCCGCCTGTGACCGTGAACCGGCGCCGGCGGTGGAAGATGCGGACAGCGGGGCCGCTGAAACCGTCGCCGCCGACAACCCCTTCTTCGCGCCGAGCGACCTGCCCTATCAAATGCCGCCGTTCGACCGCATCAAAGACGAGCACTACGCACCCGCCTTCGAACGCGGTATGGCCGAGCAGGCCGCGGAAATCGCGGCGATCGCCGCCAACCCCGAAGCCGCGACATTCGCCAACACCATCATCGCGATGGAAAAATCGGGGGCGATACTCGAGCGCACGAGTCGTGTGTTCTTCAATCTCGCCGGGGCCGACACCAACGATACGATCCAGGCGGTGCAAGCCGAAATGGCGCCCAAATTGGCGGCCCACCAGGACGCGATCCTGCTCAATCCCACACTGTATGAGCGGATCAAAACCCTGTACGAACAGCGCCACGATCTCGGTCTCGACGCCGAAGCGATCCGCCTGCTGGAACGCTACCATACCGATTTCGTGCGCGCCGGCGCCGAACTCGCGGCCGCCGACCAGGAAAAACTGAAAGCGATCAATGCCGAACTGGCGGCTTTGCAGACCCAATTCAGCCAGAACGTGCTGAAAGAAGTGAACCAGGCAGCCATCGTCGTCGACAAGCGGGACGAGTTGACCGGCCTGTCGGAGAACCAGATCGCCGCCGCCGCCAAGGCCGCCGAGGAGCGCAACCTGCCAGGTAAATTCGTTATTGCGTTGATGAACACCTCCGGTCAGCCGCCGCTTGCCAATCTCGAAAACCGCGATCTCAGACGGCGCATCCTCGAAGCCTCGCTGGCCCGCGGCAGCAGCGGCGGCGAATACGATAATCGAGAAATTTTGTCTAAAGTGACTAAACTGCGCGCCACACGGGCGCAACTGCTCGGCTATCCCAACCACGCCGCTTACGTCCTCGAAGACCAGACCGCCAAAACAACCACCGCGGTCAACGATATGCTGGGTAAACTGGCACCGGCCGCGGTCGCCAACGCCCGGCACGAAGCGGCCGACTTGCAGGCCATGATCGACAGCGCGGGCGGCGGCTTCGAACTCGAACCTTGGGATTGGGATTATTACGCCGAAAAAGTTCGCAAGGCGCGTTATGATTTCGATGAAACCGAACTGAAGCCGTACCTGGAATTGACCAACGTCCTCGAAAACGGCGTATTCTTTGCCGCCAACAAACTGTACGGCCTGACCTTCAAGCGTCGCACCGACCTGCCGGTCTACCACCCTGACGTGGTGGTGTATGAAGTATTCGACGCCGACGGCTCGCCGCTGGCCTTGTTCCTCGGCGATTTTTACGCCAGGCAATCGAAACGCGGCGGTGCCTGGATGAACGCTTACGTCCCGCAGTCAGGCCTGCTCGGTACCAAACCGGTGGTCGCCAATCATCTCAATATCCCGGAACCTCCGGAAGGCGAGCCGACGCTGCTGACTTTCGACGAAGTCACGACGATGTTCCACGAATTCGGCCATGCCCTGCACGGTATGTTTTCCGACGTCTACTACCCGCGCTTCGCCGGCACCAGCGTGCCGCGCGACTTTGTCGAATATCCGTCGCAGGTCAACGAAATGTGGGCCACCTGGCCGGAAGTACTGGCTAATTACGCCCACCACTACCAGACCGGCGAGCCGCTGCCGCAGGCATTGCTCGACAAGGTGCTGGCCGCCGAGAAATTCAATCAGGGATACGCGACGACCGAATACCTCGCCGCTTCGCTGCTCGATCAGAGCTGGCACCAATTGCCGCCGGCGGCCATTCCGGATGCCGGCGCCCTGCTGGATTTCGAAGCCCAGGCACTGGAAAAAGCCGGCGTCGCCTTCCGGCCCGTGCCCCCGCGTTACCGCAGCACTTATTTCTCACACATCATCGGCGGCTATTCGGCCGGTTATTACTCGTATATCTGGAGTGAAGTGCTGGATGCCGACAGCGTCGAATGGTTCAAAGAAAACGGCGGCTTGAAACGGGAAAACGGCGATCATTTCCGCCGCACTCTGTTGTCCAAAGGCGGCAGCAAAGAAGCGATGGATCTGTTCCGCGAATTCCGCGGCCGCGATCCGGATATCCAACCGCTGCTCGAACGCCGCGGTCTGACCGCCGGCGGTTGAGTTCGCGACCCGCCGCCACGCCCATCCGGCGGCCGGCTGACCGGCCGGCCGCCATTCAACTTCACCCAATTGTGTTATGTTTTGGGCAGCGTCACGCCGCGCTGGCCCATGTATTTCCCGGCACGGTCGCGATAGGACACTTCGCAGGTTTCGGCGGCCTTGAGAAAAATCATCTGGGCGACGCCTTCGTTGGCGTAAATTCTGGCCGGCAGCGGCGTGGTATTGGAAAACTCGAGGGTCACGTGGCCTTCCCATTCCGGCTCCAGCGGCGTGACGTTGACGATAATGCCGCAGCGGGCGTAAGTCGACTTGCCGAGACAAATGGTCAGGATATCGCGCGGGATCCTGAAGTACTCGACGGTGCGCGCCAGACAGAATGAATTGGGCGGGATGATGCACACCCCGGCCTTGACATCGACGAAGCTTTTTTCGTCGAAGGCCTTGGGATCGACGATGGTCGAATTGATGTTGGTGAAAATCTTGAATTCATCGGCGCAGCGGACGTCGTAGCCGTAACTCGAAGTGCCGTAGGAAATCAGGCGGCCGGCCGCGCTCAGCCGCACCTGTTCGTCGGCGAACGGTTCGATCATGCCGTGCAGCGCCATCTCGCGTATCCAGCGATCCGATTGCACACTCATCGTTTCGGGTTCCCTTCAATTTTTGATGGCGATCGCCGGGCCGCCGAGGGTCCGGGCGGCGGGGCGCGCCGCCAGGTGGCCGGCGACGGCGACGGCCAGTTCGTAAAAAGGCGCCGCTTCCGGCAGCGACCGGTCGCCGGCCGCCGGCGGCCGGCCGTCATCCGTGGCACTGCGGATCGAACCGATCAGCGGCAAGCTGGCGAGCAGCGGCACGCCGCACTCGGCGGCGAGCCGGGCGCCGCCGCCGGCGGCGAAGATCGCTTCCTGGTGACCGCAGTGCGGGCAGGCGTAATGGCTCATGTTTTCGATCACCCCGAGCACCGGCACTGCGACGCGCTCGAACATCTTGAGCGCCCGGCGGGCGTCTTGCACCGCGACTTCCTGCGGCGTCGTGACGATCAAGGCGCCGGCGAGCGGTACTTTCTGGGCCAGCGTCAACTGGATATCGCCGGTTCCGGGCGGCAGGTCGACGATCAGGTAGTCGAGGTCGTCCCAAGCGGTCTGGCCGATCAGTTGCTGCAGCGCCTGGCTGATCATCGGGCCGCGCCAGATCGCCGCGCTGTCGGCGTCGAGCAAGACGCCGATCGACATCGCCTGGATGCCGTGCGCCGCCAGCGGGACGATCCGCGGCGTCCCGTCCGCCGCTTCGCGGGTCGCGGGCCGCTCGGTGATGCCCAGCATGTGCGGCACACTCGGGCCATGGATGTCGGCGTCGAGCAAGCCACAGCGCGCCCCGAGGCCGGCCAGGGCGAGCGCCAGATTGACGCTGATCGTGGATTTGCCGACCCCGCCCTTACCCGAAGCGACAGCCACGATGTTGCGGATGTCGGGCAGCGGCGCCAGGTCTTTCTGCGGCTGCCGCGGGCGGGCGCGCCATTGCAGGTTGATCACGATGCCGCCGGGTGGCGCCGCGCCCTCGAGGTGCGCGGCCAGAGCCTGGCGCAACACAGCCTGTCGGTCGCCGATCGGGTACGGCAACAAAATTTCGAGGGCCACGGCCCCGCGGTCTTCGGCGGCCGCGAGCACTTCCGGAACCGGTTTGAGGCCGGTATCGGGATCGATGAAGTCGGCCAATGCGTCACGCCACAAGCGCAACACGGTAGGATCGGTCATGGCTGAACGGTGGAGTCGGTCACAGACGATGGTGGGGCATTATACCGTTGCATGCTACACTGCCGCGCCGCTGCTGCCGATGCCGTAGCTTCGATCCGCGATGAAGATCCTCTATCTCACTCTCGATCCACCGCTCGACCCGGCGCTGGTGGCGCGCGGCAACGCCATCCGCGCCGCGCAATTGCAGGCCGCGCTCGAACACCAGGGACACGAGGTCGTGCAAGTGTGGCGCACCCCGTACGACCAGTCGGAAGTGGCGCCCAGCCCGCGGATGTACGAGGATCGTGAGCGGTTAGCTGAACTGATCGCCGAGGAACGCGCCGACCTTCTCCTGGTCGGCTACTGGGTGCTGCTGGAAGATCTGCCCGAAACGCCGGGTGCACCGGTAGTGGTGGACTTTATCGCGCCGCGGCCGCTCGAAGCGATGTTTGAGCCGGCCGCCACCCGCGACACCGAGATGCGCCGCCTGCTCGCGGCACTGGCCCGCGCCGATGGTTTCATCGTCGCCAACGAGCGCCAGGAGCACCTGCTCATCCCTTATCTGCTGATGGCCGGCCACGATTTGCGCCATCGGGTGCCGGTGGCCCAGGTGCCGATTGCCGCCGTGCCGCCGCTGCCGCCGGCACCGCCGGCGCCGGTCGACCACCTGGTCCTGGTTGGCGGCGGCGTGGAATGGCCATGGCGGCGCCAGCGCCCGTGGTTCGACGTCATCGCCCGCCATATCGAATCACGCACCGCCCCTCCGGCACTGCATCTGGTGCAGTTCGGCGGCAGTTATCCGAAGATCGTACAGCGTCCCGACGGCGCGCTCGATCTGCCGGTACTGACGGCACCAGTGTATCGGCTCGAATTGGCTTCCTACGCCGATTATTGCGCTTTTCTCGCCCACTCGGCCCACGTCGGTGTGGAACTGGCCGAACGCAATGTCGAGCGCTATTTCAGCCAGTCCTTCCGCGCTGTCGATTACCTCAGCCACGGCCTGCCGTTGATCTGTAACGATTACCTGCACCTGGCCGCGCTGGTCGCTGAGTACGACGCCGGCTGGGTAGTGGCAGCGCCCGGCGAACTGACGGCGGTGCTCGCCGAACTCGCCGCCGACCCGGCAATCTGGCGACGCAAGAGCGCGGGGGCGCGCCGCCTGGCCGAGGAGCGTCTCAATGCCTGCACCGGTATCGTCCCACTGCTCGAACTGGTACGCCAACTGGGTGAAAGCGGCGATACCCCCGGTGCAGGCGCGGCCTTCTCCCCGCTGTTCGCCCCACTCAATGAAGCGGCAAGTACCCCCGAACCGCCGCCGCGTGACGAAATCCCACCGGCTAAGCGCGGCCTGCTCGGCAGGCTATCGCTGAAACGCATGATGCAGATTGTGTGGCGCGCCGTGCTCAGGCGCTTGCCCAAGCCCGGCGACAAGGAGGCGCCCGGCAACGTGGTCATCGTCAGCCGCTCCGATCTTTACCCCACCGACCACGGCGGTGCGGTGAAAATCGTCGAGACGGCGCGCGGTCTTTCGCACACCGGGCGCGACGTCGGCATCGTCAGCGATCGCCGCGATGTGTGGTGGCACTACCGCGCCGGGTGCTTGCACGAAAGACGCTTTCCCTGGTGGCTGCGCTTGCTGAGCCCGCCGCGCAGTATTAGCACTTTGTTCTATTTAAGCCACGACGTGCCGCGCAGCAACGCTTTTCTTTACCTGCCGCTGAGCGACGACAGTTTCATCTGGCGCACGCTGTATGTGGCGCACCGACTCAAAGCCAACGTCTACCAGGCCGAGTTTCCGGCCTACGCCCGGCCGTGCATCTGGGCGCGCAGCCTGCGCGGCGGTCGTGTCGTGCTGGTCGAGCACAACGTGGAATACGCCCGCCTCAAAGAGCAGGAACCGCACCTGACCGCGGAACAATTCCAGCGCCTGCGGCAGGTCGAGATCCAATTGTGCAATCAATCCGATGCGGTGATCTGCGTCTCGGGGAACGACCGCCGCCGCCTGCGCGCCGACGGGGTGGCCGAAGAACGCATCCACTGCATACCGCACGGCGTCGATCTCGCCACTTTCGACCAGGCCCAGCCGGACGCTGTGCGCCGCGAACTGGGCTGGCCGGACAACGCCGGCATTCTGGTGTATCACGGCACTTACGAATACCCGCCCAATCTGGAAGCGGTCCGGGTACTGGCCCGCGAAGTGCTGCCGCGTCTCAAGGCTCTGGGAATCGATGTGCGGGTGCTGGCCGTGGGCAAAAAGGCGCCGGCCGAATCCATCCACGAGGACGTGCATTTCACCGGCAGCGTCCCGCGGGTCGCCACAGCGCTCAAGGCGGCGGATGTCGCCGTGGTCCCCCTGCTCAAAGGCGGCGGCACGCGGATGAAAATCATCGATTATTTCGCCTGCGGCGTGCCGGTGGTCAGCACCTCCAAAGGCATCGAGGGTATCCCGATCCAGGCTGGCCGCGAGGCGTTCGTCGAGGATGACTGGTCGCGGTTTACCGAACGCATCGCCACGCTGCTCACCGATACCAGCCGGCGGCAGGCGATGATCGCCGCGGCCCGCGCTTTCGTCGAGCCTTTGGATTGGCACAAACTGGCGGAACGCTACATCGAGGTCTATCGCGCGATCGGCCGCGCCTGACCTTCCCGTTTCCGGTTTCCGTTTCCGTCTTCCGAGGCAAGCACGCCCGGGATCACGAGTGAGGGCATCCCCGTTCACGAGAATCGAAAAAATGGCGGCCACGAGGACCGCCAAAGGAGGGGTATCACTATCAGAGGTTGGAAGAGCCCCGCTGGGCGTGACTCGGTTCAAAAGACCGGTGCGCCGAAAATATCTTTCAAACCGGATATTCAAGCAGGGGAATACAACGTGCCGCGGGCGCGCCCATAGACGGCGCGACGCAGGACGGCAAGGCCGGGACAATCGATCGCCGGCTGGGTGACAGGTTGCTCGAGAAAAATTCGCCCCCCGTCACCGATCCAGCCGGCTGCCACCTGGTGCAGCAAGGCCTCATGCCAGCCGCTGTCCCACGGCGGATCGATAAACACCACATCGAACGGCACCGGCACTTGCGCCAGCCAGCGCCGCGCGTCAGCGCATTGCACCGTGACCTCCGGCGGATTCCCGAGTACGGCGAGGTGACGCTGCAACTGCTCGAAAGCCGCGTTGTGGTATTCCAGCAACACCACTTCACGGGCCCCGCGGGACGCTGCTTCGAGCCCCAACGCCCCCGACCCGGCAAACAGATCCAGACAACGGCTACCCGGCAGCAGCGGCGCCAGCCAGTTGAACAGGGTCTCGCGCAAGCGGTCGCCGGTCGGCCGCAGACCGGGCACAGAGACGACCGGCAGCCGCCGGCCGCGCCAGCGCCCGGCGATCAGCCGGACCTGCCCGGCCCGCGCACTGCCCTTTTGGCTCTCGTTGTTACAATGCCGCCGGCTCATTGATGCAGCTTACACCGTCCCAGCCGATCACCGCCGACCATGCGCCCTCTGTTTCGCCGCCGCGCCAAACCACCCGAAACGATACCGCCGCTCAATCTCGGTAAGACGCGCAGCCGTCTCGGCCTGGCGCTCGCCCGCCTGACCGGCAGCGGCCGGGCACTCGATGAGGCACTGATCGACGAGATCGAAGCCGCATTGCTCGCCGCCGACATCGGCGTCAAAACCAGCGATGAAATCACCGCCGCGCTGCGCGCCGGCCGGTGGCAAAGCGGCGGCGATCCGCTTCTGGCTATCCGCGGCGCGCTGCTCGCCCGGCTCGAACCTTTGGCCCAACCGCTGCTCCCCGATCCGACAATCAAGCCGTTCGTGATCCTCGTCGTCGGCGTCAACGGCGCCGGCAAGACAACGACGATCGCCAAATTAGCCGAGCGCTACCGGGCCGAAGGGCGCAGCGTGATCGCCGCCGCCGCCGATACCTTTCGCGCCGCGGCGATCGAGCAGTTGCAGGAATGGGGGCGGAAAACCGGGACGGCCGTGATCGCCGGCAAACATGGCGCCGATCCGGCGGCCGTGGCGCACGATGCGTTGCAAGCCGCGGTGGCACGCCAGACCGATGTACTGCTGATCGATACCGCTGGCCGCCTGCACACCCAGGCACCCTTGATGGCCGAGCTGCAAAAAATCCGCCGCGTCGTACAGCGCGACGATCCGACCCGGCCGCACGAGACCCTGCTCGTGCTCGACGCCGGCGCCGGCCAAAACGCGGTCCTCCAGGCGCGGGCATTCCACCAGGCCCTGAACGTCACCGGCCTGGTCTTGACCAAGCTCGACGGTACGGCGCGCGGCGGCGTACTGGCGGCGATCGGCGCCGAACTGGCGCTGCCGGTGCGGTTTATCGGCACCGGCGAGAGCGCGGCGGATCTGAGACCTTTCGACCCGGCAGCCTTCGTCGCCGCGATCCTGCCGGCCAGCGGTGAACATGGCTGAGACCCGGCGTCACGGTTCCGAAGCACTCCCGCCATTCGCGATCCGCCTGGCCGCCTGGTGGCAGCGTGCCGGCCGGCATGATCTGCCCTGGCAGGCACCGCCCGGCGATTCGTACCGGATCTGGATTTCGGAGATCATGCTGCAACAGACGCAGGTGGCCACTGTCATCCCCTATTACGAAAAATGGCTATCCCGTTTCCCGAACCTGGCGTCTTTGGCCAGCGCGCCCCTCGACGAGGTGCTCGCTCTGTGGTCCGGCCTCGGCTATTACGCCCGGGCGCGCAACCTGCACCGTGCCGCACTGCTCTGCCTGAGCCGCCACGGCGGCCGCCTACCGGACGACCCGGCGCTGTTGCAGACGCTGCCCGGAATCGGGCGCTCGACAGCGAATGCGATCATCTCGCTGGCGCATGACCGGGTGCTGCCGATCCTCGACGGCAACGCCCGGCGGGTGCTCGCCCGCCACGCCGCCATCGGCGGCTGGCCCGGGCAAAAGCGCGTCGCCGATCGCCTGTGGCGAGCGGCTTCGCAGCGCCTGCCGGCCAGCGGCGGGGCAGTACATACGCAGGCGATGATGGACCTCGGATCGCTGCTCTGCACAGCGTGCCGGCCGGCCTGCGGCACCTGCCCGGTCGGCGCCGATTGCCGGGCCCGGCAAACAGCCAGCGTGGACGAGCTGCCGGCATCCCGGCCGGCCAGACCCCGCCCGCGAAAACGTTGTTGGTTGTTGGTCCGCCGCGATCCGGACGGCCGCATCTTGCTCGAACGGCGCCCGCCGCACGGCATTTGGGGTGGTTTGTGGTCGCTGCCCGAGACGGAACAGGATCCCGGCGGCACCCCGCTGGCGCCCATCGACCACGCCTTCACCCATTTCACGCTGCGCCTCGAGCCACGGCTGATCGGCGACGCGACAGCGCTGCCTCTCGCCGACCGCGAACAACGCTGGTGGGCACCCGACCAGGCCCTCGCACTCGGCCTCCCCAAGCCGATCAGGCATCTTGTTACCGTATTGGAGCGGGTTGAATCGGGATAGCCATCCGAAATGACCGATTCGTCGTAGTGCTGGGTATAGTCCGCGGTTGCGGACCAGTATCGAGAGGAGGGTAAACTACATCGATGAGCAAGACGATACAGTGCAGTGTTTTGCATCGCCCGGCCGCGGCGCTCGAACGCCCGCCGTGGCCCGGCGCGCTCGGCGAACGGCTCATGCACCAGGTCTCGCGCGAGGGTTGGCGCCTGTGGCTCGAACACCAGACCCGCCTGATCAATGAGCGACACCTGTCGCTGCTCGACCCCGAACACCGGCGCTATCTCGAAGAGCAGATGATCGCTTTTTGTTTCGGCGGCGAAGTCGATCGAGTTGCCGGTTACGTGCCTCCGGATTGAGTGTTGTCGTCGCCCTGCATGCTTGCAGTCCGGCCGCGGCGCAAAGCGATCTCACCGCCGCTGCCGGTGATCAGCCGGGCGCCGCGGCCGTAAGTCAGGTAACTGTAAAACCACTGCATGGCGACCATCAGGCGATTGCGTATCCCGAGCAAGAAATAAATATGGGCGACGCCCCACACCCACCACGCCAGCCAGCCGAACAGCCGCAACCGGCCAAAATCGATCACCGCCCGGTGCCGGCCGATGGTCGCCAGATTGCCATAATGCCGGTACCTGAACACCGGTCGCGCTCGTCCGGAGAGCGCCGCACGAATCACTCGTGCCGCGTGCCGTCCGGCCTGCTTGGCGGCCGGCGCGATGCCCGGGACCGGACGTCCCACCGCATCGTGCATCGCCGCCGTGTCGCCGGCGACCAGAATGTTTGGCTGCCCGGGTACGGCCAGATCCGGACCGACGATCACCCGCCCGGAACGGTCGGCTTCGGCGCCGAGCCATTGCGCCGCCGGCGAGGCGGCCACCCCCGCCGCCCAGATCAGCGTCGTGGCGGCCAGGCACTGGTCGCCGATCTCGACCCCGGTCGTGCAGCAAGCCGTGACGCGCCGCCCGAGTTGAACTTCAACCCCCATCCGTTCTAGCACTTGCCGGGCGTAATGCGACAGGGACGGCGGGAAGGCGGCGAGCAGCCGTTCGCCGCTTTCGATCAGCACGATGCGGGCGAGGCGCGGGTTGATATTGCGGAAATCGCGGGTCAGCGCATGGCTGGCCAACTCGGCGATCGCCCCGGCCATTTCCACGCCGGTCGGCCCGCCGCCGACGACGACAAAAGTCATCTGTCTGGCCCGCTCGGCAGCGTCCACCGCGGCTTCGGCACGTTCGAAAGCGAGCAGAATCCGGCGGCGGATCGCGGTTGCGTCCTCGATCTGCTTGAGACCGGGGGCATGCCGCCGGCACTCGTCGTTGCCGAAATAATTGTGCGTCGCGCCGGTGGCCACAATCAGCCAGTCGTAAGCCTCTTGCCGGCCGTCGTCGAGCACAACCCGCTGCCGGGCGGTATCGATACCGCAGACAGTGCCGAGCAGCACCCGGGCATTGGCCTGGCCGCCGAGGATGCCGCGCACCGGCCAGGCGATATCGGCCGGGGTCAGCCCGGCGCTGGCCACCTGGTACAGCAAAGGCTGAAACACGTGGTGGTTGCGCCGGTCGATCACCGTCACGTCAACCGGGCTGCGGGCCAGGGCGCGGACCGCCGACAGCCCGGCGAAACCGGCGCCGAGTATGACGACATGGGGGCGGATGCGAGGTTCAGGGTTCAAGCGTAGCGAATGAAGGCGGCAAGGGACGGACAAAAGACCGCCAAAAACCGCAAATTAGCGCAACACCGCGTTTCAACTCCATCTTTTTGCATTATCGAGATCATCAGTCCGGCAATCGATAATGAACCCGGCAAGTCGGCTGTGGTGCATGGTTTTATCCGTGCAGGTATCCGACCAGAAGATGGCTGAGCGCCCGGACGCCGAGTTCCATGTTCGGTTCGTGGATATCGAACAACGGCGAGTGGTTGCCAGGGAGGTTTTTGTAATTCTCGTCGCCGGGCCGGGCGGCGCCGAGGAACAGGTACAGACCGGGCACCTGGCGCGCGAAAAACGAGAAATCTTCGGCTCCGGTGACCGGGTCGGGGGTGACGACACCGTTCGGGCCGGTGACCTTTTCGAGGACCGGCATCATCCTGGCCGTCAGTTCGGGATCGTTGACCGTCGCCGGATATTGCTGGCGGATCGTGACCTCCGCCGTGGCGCCGGCGCTTGCCGCGATGTGCTCGGCGGTCTGCGCGATCCGGCGGTGGATGTCCTGCTGCATCACTTCATCGAACGTGCGTATCGTCCCCCACAGGCGCGCTTGATCGGGAATGATGTTGTTGCGGATGCCGGCCGTGAACTGGCCGACGGTGATGATATACGGCGCCTTGGTAATCTCAATCTGCCGGCTGGCGATCGTCTGCAGGCCGAGGACGATCTGCGCGCCGGTGACGATCGGATCGACGCCGCCCCACGGTCGCGCGCCGTGCGTCTGGCGGCCTTTGACCGCGATCCGGAACTCATCGACCGCGGCCATCGCCGGGCCGGAACGCACGGCGAGTCGGCCGCCCGGCATATTGAGTCCGATGTGCAGGCCGAAAATCGCCGCCGGCCGGTAACGCTCGAACAACCCTTCTTGCAGCATCAACTCGGCACCGCCTTCTTCACCTTGCGGCGCGCCTTCCTCGGCCGGCTGGAAAATGAACAGCACATCGCCGGCCAGATTGTCGCGTACAGCAGTGAGCACTTCGGCGACGCCGAGCACCATCGCCATGTGGCTGTCGTGGCCGCAAGCGTGCATCACGCCGACGGTCTGACCGTTGAATTCGGCGGTCACCTGAGAGGCGAAATCGAGGCCGGTCTGCTCGCTGACCGGCAAAGCGTCCATATCCGAGCGCACGGCCACCAGCGGCCCCGGGTGCTTGCCTTTGAGCAGACCGACGACGCCGGTATGGGCCACCCCGGTCTCGACGATCAGACCCAAGCGTTCGAGTTCGGCAGCAACGGTTCGCGCCGTTTCGGTCTCGCGGTTCGACAACTCCGGATGGGCGTGGAAATGGCGCCGCCAATCGATGACGCGCGGCTGGATATCGGCCGCCAGATCGTCGATTTCCTGCCAAGCGACCTCGCCGGCGCAGGCAAACGATGAAAAGACGAAGCAAAGCAAAGGCCAAAGACGCCCGTTGGCGGTCATGATGATCTCCCGAAGTGGCGGCATCGATGAATCGCATCATCGCACAGCCGGGAAACCGATGCGCACCCCCGCCCGCGCCCGGCATTTCGCGCCGCCCGGCGGCGGGCATAACGCACAAAAAAACCCCGTCCAGAGGACGGGGTAAAGCACCACACGGAGAGTTGAAGGGAGATCCCTGGTTTTGTCAGTACCGCGCCGGGCTGACATCGACCCTGACCCGGATCCGTTCGCCGGGGTCGTAGTCGGTGCGGGTCTCGTAGATGTCGCCGTGGTAGCGATAGCGCACGAGATACCCGGCCGGCCGCTCTTCATAGCGGTACGAGATGCTGGTTTCGCAGTACTCGTGATCCACCGGATAGCGGTAGCCGCCGCGGTCGCGAGTCGCGGCATGGGCAATCGAGCCGCCGACCACGGCGCCGATCGCCGTGCCGGTCCCACGGTGGTAACCGCCGTCGATCCGATTGCCGGCCAGGCCGCCGAGCACGGCGCCGAGGATCACCGGCGCGGCGTTGCCGTGGCGCCGGGCGTGGCGGTATTCACGCTCCTGGTGGCAGACTTCCTGTTCATAGGGCACCTTGACCGTTTTATAGGCCGGCTCGACGCTGAGCACGCGGGCATATTCATAGCGCGCGCCCCGTTCGTGGGCCTGGGTCGTGCCGGCGGCGCCGAGCGCCGCGGCCACCAGCAACGATAGTGCAGTTTTTTTGAGTTTGCTGTTCATCATCGCGATCTCCTGGTGGAAAATAATTCATCGAGGCTCGGGAATCATCGAGGCTCGGGAGGCAGTCTAGCGGTGCCGGGTGAACCCAAGCTGAACCGGCCATCAGCCCCGCACCGGCGGTGCCGGCCACTGCCCGGCAGGCGGCGTTTGCCGTCGTGCGCCGGGTGGGATACGATGCCGCCAGCAACCGAGAGGATCCACCATGACCACCCACCCCCCATCGGCAAACCTGCGCACGCTCACCCTCGCCGGGCACAGCGGCAGCGGCAAAACGACCCTGGCCGAACACCTGCTCGCCGCCTGCGGGGCGATCGGCGAGCCGGGCAGCATCGAACGCGGCACCACTGTCAGCGACCATGACCCGTTGGAAAAGCAGCATCAGCACTCGCTCAGTTCGGCGGTGTTGCACGCCGAGTTCGACGGCATCGGCCTGACCCTGATCGACACGCCCGGCCTGATGGACTTCCGCGCCGCGGCGCTGGCAGCGATGGCGGCGACCGAGACCGTCGCCGTGGTGGTCAACGCGCAGTCTGGCATCGAACTGGCGACGCGGCGTCTGATGCGCCGGGCAAAAAACCGGCGCTTGTGCCGAATGATCATCGTCAACAAAATCGACGCCGACGACACCGACCTGGCGGCGCTGGTCGAGGATCTGCGCGCCGAGTTCGGCGCCGAGTGTCTGCCCGTCAATCTGCCGGCCGACAAGCGCACCACGGTCAAGGACTGTTTTTTTCACGACGACGGCCAGACCGACATCCTGTCGCTCGCCGCCGCCCATACCCAAATCGTCGAGCAGGTCGTCGAGGTCGATGAAGACTTGATGGCCGCCTATCTGGAACAAGGCACGATCACCCCCGAAGCCCTGCACGACGCCTTCGAAAAAGCGCTGCGCGACGGCCACCTGGTGCCGATCTGTTTCGTCTCGGCGCGCACCGGCGCCGGCATTCCCGAATTGCTGCAATTTTGCAAGCAGTTATTGCCCAGCCCGCTGGAAGGCAATCCCCCGCCCTACCTGAAAGGCGAAGGCAAAGAGGCCGAGCGGGTCACGCCCCGGCCGGATCCGGACGGCCACGTACTGGCCCACGTCTTCAAGATCATCAACGATCCTTACGTCGGCAAACTGGCAGTCTTCCGTATCCACCAGGGGACGGTCAAACCCGATACCCAGCTCTATATCGGCAATGCCCGCAAACCATTCAAGGTCAATCACCTGTTCGCGCTGCAAGGAGGCAAATACACCGAGACCGGGTCCGGCATAGCGGGCGAAATCCGCGCCGTGGCCAAAATCGACGATATCCATTACGACGACGTGCTGCACGATTCGCACGACGAGGACCACTATCACTTGGCGCCGATCGATTACCCGCAGCCGATGTACTCCCTGGCGATCGAAGCCAAAACCCGCGGCCAGGAACAGAAAGTCGCTGCTGCCCTCGCCCGGCTCGCCGAAGAGGATCCGTGCATCCAGATCGACCATAACCAGGAACTCAACGAGACCGTGATCCGCGGTCTCGGCGATTATCACCTGCGCCTTTTGCTCGAAAACCTCAACAATCGTTACGGCGTCGAAGTCGTCACCCGGCCGCCGCGCATCGCCTACCGCGAAACCGTCACGCGCCCGGCCGACGGTCACCACCGGCACAAGAAACAGACCGGCGGCGCCGGGCAGTTCGGCGAAGTCTATCTGCGCATCCGGCCGCTGGCCCGCGGCGAAGGTTTTCGCTTCCTCGACGAGGTCGTCGGCGGCGCGATTCCATACAATTTCATCCCGGCGGTGGAAAAAGGCGTGCGCCAAGTGCTGCAACAAGGCGCCATCGCCGGCTACACGATGCAGGATGTCGAGGTCACCGTCTACGACGGCAAGCACCACAGCGTCGATTCGAAGGAAATCGCCTTCGTTACCGCCGGCCGCAAGGCGTTTCTCGATGCCATCGCCAAAGCCGGACCACAGATCCTCGAACCGGTCGTACATATCGAAGTGATTGCCCCGGAGACGATGATGGGCGATATCACCGGCTCCTTAGCCGCGCACCGCGCCCGAATCAACGGCGCCGATTCGCTGCGCGGCTCGCAGGTCGCGATCTCGGCCGATGCGCCGCTCTGTGAAATGATGGATTATCAGACCGAGTTGAAAAGCCTCAGCGGCGGCCAGGCGAGTTATACCATGGACTTCAGTCATTACGATCCGGCGCCGGCCGAGGTCCAGGCCCGCCTGGTCGCCGAATATCAACCAGGGACCGAACATGAATAAGCCCCGGCGCTTCGTGGTTTTGATCGCGCTGTGCGGCGCCCTTATCGCCGCCGGCCAAGCCGCGGCCCAAGCCGGTCCGCGGCGTGTCGCCGAAGCATATATGCTTGCCTTGCAACAGGCCGATTGGCAAAAAGCCGTCGTCTACATGCACCCGCATACCTTGAGCGCCATCCACCGCCTGTTCATCACCCAGATCAGCGACCCGGGACAAGGTCCGGCGCTCAAGCAGTTATTCAAGGTCGACGATCTCAGCGTTTTTCACGATCTGACGCCCGAGGATTTCTTCGTTCGCTTCATGGCCGCGCTGAACGCCAACAATCCGGCGCTGGCGACGACCATGCAGGATCTGCGTTTCACGATCGAGGAAATGACCAACCTCGAAAACCTCGACGTGCTGGTCCGTTACCGGATCAGTTACCGCCGCGGCCCAAGCGAAGTCGCCGACAGCGATACGATGATCCTGCGCCAGCACCCGAGCGGCTGGAAAATCTATTCGACACCGGATCTCGAACCGCTGCTCGGCGACCCGCCGGCGGAAACCCCGGCGGTGCCACCGAACGGGCCGACAAAATAACCCCACGAACTACTGCCGGACTCCCTCGAAAGAAATGATCAGTTCGGCTTCGCTGACCGCCGGCCCGAGTCGATCGGCCATCTTGAAGTCAGCAAGGTTGATCGTCCCCCGCGCCGCGAACGCCCGCCGGTAACCGCCCCAGGGATCGGCCCCGGCGCCCAGTTCCTCGACCGTCAGTTCGACCGGACGGGTGATGCCTTTGATCGTCAAATTGCCGCTCAACACACCCTTTTCCTGGCCGGTCCGGCGATAAGCGGTGCTGGCAAAGTGCGCTTCGGGGAACTGTTCGACGGCGAAGAAATCGGCGCTGCGCAAATGCCGATCGCGTTCAGCGTGATTGGTATCGAGGCTGGCGGTATCGACCTTCATCGTCACCGACGCGGCGGCGGGATCCTCGGGATCGAATGTGAACTCGCCGCTGAAAGAATTGAAGCGGCCGTAAATCCACGCAAAACCGATATGGCTCACTTTGAACATCACGAAAGCGTGGGCCCCCGCGGTGTCGAGCGAATAATGCTCCGGCGCGGCCGGCGCGGGGCCAGCGGCAAGGGCCAAGCCGGCGGCGGCAAAAACAGAAAGGTTGATTTTTGCTAAACGTTGTAACATCGTAAAGACTCCTTGGCTGATAGGAATGGTGAGAAGCGGTATAGCGCTATGGTGTGCGGTGCTCGCCAGTGACAGAGCGGATGCCGAGCATGGCACGCAGGACATCATCCCGGCGGCGAAAATGGTGGTCCAGCGCCGCCGCGGCGTGCAGCCCGGCGGTCACGATCATGGTCCAGGCCGTAGTCTCATGCCAGAAGCCGGCCAGATCTTCCTGGCGGTCGAGCACTATGTGTATGGCCGGCACAGTGAACCAGCCGAACACGTCGATCCCCTGTCCTTTGGCGGTGGTCAGCAGATAACCGCTGAGGACGACCAGGATCAGCAGCCCGTCAAGCGCCTGGTGCACCAGGCGCGACGCGAGGCGCTGCCAGCGTGGAAGCAGGATGATTTCGACCGGCGGCGCTGTCAGGCGCAGCGTCAGGCGGAGCACGACCAGCGCGGTGAATAACACTCCGAACGACTGATGCAACGCCGGCGCCCGGTGATACCAGGGATGGTAATAATCGAGCCCGGTCATCCACCAGCCCAGGGCGAACAGCGCTAAGGCAGCGCCGGCCACGGTCCAATGCAGGACGATGGCAAACAAGCCATAGCGCTGAGCTGTACTGAAGAAGGGCACAGCGGTCAACACAAAGATCGCTGCTCAGAGCGGCGCAAAGTCCGCGCTCCGCGGCACAGCGGCGAGCGCCGCCAGCAGATCCGCCGGCGGTACCGCGACCCGCCGCGCCGCAAGATCCAGCCACGCCCCGCGACAATCGAGTTCGGCGGCCAACGCCCCGTCCGCTTTGAAAAGCCGATGAGCGATGCGCCAGTGCTTGCCGTTGACCGAAAGCCCGCGCAGCCAAAGATCGGCCGTCACGGTCTCGTTGTCGCGCAGTTCGCGGCGGTAGTGGATCGTTTCGCTGAACAGGATCGGGCCGATGCGGCGGGCGGCGAGAGTCTTGAGATCGAAACCGCACGACGCGAAATAGGCGATGCGGATCTGCGCCGCGTAGTCGAGGTAGGCGCTGTGACGGACGTGGCCATTGGGATCGAGATCGGCCCACCGCACGGCGATGGCCAGCGCAAACGGTCCAGGCGACAATGGCAGAGCGGCGGCTTTCAAACCGAATGGCAGCTCAGCGCCGGACGATGCGGTAACAGGGTTCATAGCGGCTGCCCGGCAATTTCATCCTCCCCTGGACCACGAAAGCGACGAGCAGTTCATCGAGCGCGTGCATCAAATCCGGCTCACCGTGAATTTCGAACGGGCCGTGGGTGCGGACCGCCGCCATGCCGTCGGCCTTGACATTGCCGGCGACGATACCGGAAAAAGCGCGGCGCAGGCCGGCGGCGAGTTGGTGCGGCGGCAACGAGCGATCGAGACGAAGCGCCGCCATGTTCTCGTGGCTCGGCGTGAAAGGCTGCTGCATGGCGAAATCAAGCGTCAAATCCCAGTTGAAGTAATAAGCGTCATTGCGCTCCTCACGCTCGCGGTGCACGGCGTCCACCCCCTCGCGCAAAAGGCGCGCCACTTGCCGCGGGTCGTCGATGACGATCCGGTAACGGGCCGCGACCTCGTCGCCCAGTGCGGCGCGGATGAAGCGGTCGATCATCGCGAAATACGCCGTGCCCGATGCCGGCCCGGTGAAAATCACCGGCACATGCTGCTCCCGGTTCGCCGGGTGCAGCAACAGGCCGAGCAGAAAGAGGATCTCCTCGGCGGTGCCGACGCCGCCTGGAAAAACGACGATACCGTGGCCGAGCCGGACAAAGGCTTCGAGGCGCTTTTCGATATCGGGCATGATCAACAGTTCGTTGACGATCGGGTTTGGCGCCTCAGCGGCGATGATGCCAGGCTCGGAGATGCCGACGTAGCGTGCCGGCAAAAGCCGCTGTTTGGCGTGGCCGATCGCGGCGCCTTTCATCGGACCTTTCATCGCTCCCGGACCGCAGCCGGTGCAGATGTCCAGGCCGCGCAGGCCCATCTGATAGCCGACTTCCTTGCTGTAGCGGTATTCCTCATCGCTGATCGAATGCCCGCCCCAACAGACGACCAGGTTCGGGTCGCTCGCCGGGCGCAGCATGCTGGCGTTGCGGGCGATCTCGAACACGACGTCGGTGATCCCCTCGCCGTCGTCCAGGCGACTCAACGGATTGGCGGCGATTTCGGTATGGAAGTAGACCAGGTCGCGAACCACGGCGGAGAGCAACTCGCGCATGCCGCGGATCATCTTGCCGTCGACGAAGGCCGACGGCGGGGCGTGGTGGACATCGAGCCGGACGCCGCGCGTCACGGGCACCGCCTCGATCCTGAAATCGGGATAAGCGGCGAGCATCTGTTCGGCGTTATCGATATTGCTGCCACTGCTCAGCACCGCCAAGGCGCAACAGCGCAGGCGCTCGTACAACTCGCCGCGGCTGGCGCCGGTCAGGCGGCTGACCTCCTCACGCGACAACGTATTGAGGATGCCGGCGGGATACACACGAGTGGAAACAGGCTGGGTCATGGGAGGTATCTTAATGGTAAACCGGATGGCGGAAATAACGCCGGCGGCCAAAGGCCGCCGGCGATCGAAGGGAAGGCCGCGGCGCGAGGCGCACGCGGCGTAGCGGCGATCAGTAACGGAAGACCACGCCCAGATTGGCATTCCAGCGCGATTCGCCGTTGGCGTCGCGTACTGTCGTAAAACCGGAATCGCGCACCAGGTCGAAAATCATCTTGCCGGTTGCCGGATCGACGCCGACCAGATTCACCGGGGCGGCGCGGAACGGGAAGCCGACTTCCTCCTGGATGCCCCAGTCGCTGTCGATCAGATTCAGCACGTTTTCCAGCTCGAAGAAGAACTCCAGGCTGCCATATTTGCGCAGATCGACCTGCTGAATGAAGCGGAAATCGAGTTGGTTGACACGCGGGCTGCGATCGCAGTTGCGACAGGCGACGCCACCCTGGGCCTCGAACAGACCGGGGCTGCGGGCCACCAGGTCGAAAAAGCGCGCTTCCTCGGCTGGGTCGGTGAAGATCACGTCGCCCGGATTCGGCACGAACAACAGGTCGTTGCCGTTGATCCGGTCGCCGTTGGCGTCGTTATTGAACGTCCACGAGAACGGCCGGCCGGAACGGCTTTCGAAGAAGAACGAGAAGATACTGTCGCCGATGCCGAAGAAATCCTTGCTATAGCTGACGAGCAGCGTCAGACGGTTGGAAATCTCGTTGTTCGCGGTCGCCACCAACTCGTCGTTGGGATTGAAAATCGCGTTGTTCGTGAAGTTCGAGATAGCGCGGCTCGAAGTGCCGGGGTTGACTTCCGAAGCGGAATTATAAGTACCGGCGAGGCGCGCGAAGATCTCGCCCCAACCGCCGCGGAAGGAGTTTTCCAGGCTGAGGGTGACATTCGTCCGGTTGCCCTTGTCGGTGTTACGCAGCAGCACGACGTCGTTGAAGCGCGGATCGGCATTGGCCCGTGTTGGGCTGCTGGTATTGGTCGGGTCGGCAAAAAACACCTGGCGGCCGTCAGGCAGCGTGCCGGTCGGGGCGCCGAGGTTCAGGTGCTGATAGAAAATGCCATCGACGACTTCGGCGTGTTCCCATTCGGCGCTGAACACGGTGTCAGCGAGAAACGGCAACTCCATATCCCAGGCGAGGTTGAACTTGATGTCGGTCGGCTGGTTGAAGTTCGGTTCGAGGACATCGACGTCCTGCGCCCCGCCGCCCTGTGGATCGATCTCGGGCAGGTTCGTGGGATCGGGCGTGAAACTGAAGTTCGGGTCGGCGTCGGTGCAAGCAGTGCGGCCGCGGCGCGAATCGCAGGTAAAGACCCGAATAGTTTCGCCCGAGTTGGTGAACGGATTGGACAGCCAGACACCCGGCGCGCGGCCACGGAAGAAGCCGGCGCCGCCGCGCAACTGGGCGCGCATCGGCAGTTCGGGCTGCCAGTTGAAGCCGAAACGCGGCTCGTAGATGTTTTCGCCGCCGATCGTGCTCTGGTTCGTGAAACCGAAGGCATTTTCGAACAATTCGTTGCGCAGCGGCTTGTCCTGAACGTCGAAATGTTCGATCCGGAAGCCGAACTGAATGTTCAGGTTCGGTAGCACCTGGTAGGTGTCCTGAATGAACAGACCGAGCACTTCCCAGTCCCAGATAATGCGCGCCGATTCGACGTCGTCCGAGAGGAACGGCAGGCGCGCTTGGAAAAAGACGTCACTGTTGCCGGCGGCGAACGCGTTGAGCACGTTCTGGATATCGGCGGCATTGTCACCGCTCGGCGTCACTTCGAAATTGAAGCGCCCGAGTGAGCTTTCCAGGAACAAGTTGTTGTAGTGCTCTCGGGACCAGTCAAAGCCGATGTCGATGGCGTGCGGGCCGTTGAACAGGGTACCTTTGAAGAACACCGATTGGGTGTCGGTATTGAGGTTGTTGGCCTGGCGGAACCGTTCGGTGCCGAAAATCACGTCGTTGCCGCCCGGCAGCCGAATCTCGATTTCGGGCAGCAGGCCGGGCAGTACGAAACTGGTTTCGTAGCTGGCGTCGGCGATGCGGAACTCGGTCGAGAAACGCTCGTTCCAGTCGCTGAATACCTGGAAAGAGATGCGTTCGAACGTGCGCCTCTCGTTAAAAGAATTTGAGGTCAGCGAAAAATCATTATTGTCGCGGGTGCCGACGTCGGGCAGGATGCCGTCGTCGCGGTTGAAACTGAGGTTCGCCCGGTGACCATCGGTGATGTTCCAGTCGAGCTTGATGATCCATTTCTCGTCCACTTCGCTGAAATCGCCTTCGATTCCGCCCGGATCGAAACCCCAGATATTCTGAGCAATATCGATGATCTGGTTGACCGCATCGGTCGCCGCGTCGCCGAGATTGGAGGCGAAGATCGTGCTCTCGCCGCTGCCCGGCAAGCCGACGCTGGTGCCCGGCGTCAGGCCGTCATTTTTGAACTTCTCGTAGCCGCCGAAGAAAAACAGCTTGTCCTTGAGGATCGGACCGCCGAGCCAGAAGCCGTAGGTCTTTTCGTCGAAATTGGTGAACGGCGTACCGAACTGATTGTCGCCGACCAGCGAATCGTCGCGGTAATTGAAGCGGGCACCGCCTTCGAACTCGTTGGTGCCGCTTTTGGTCACGGCGTTGATCAATGCCCCGGTACCACCGGTCTGCGCCACGTCGTAAGGCGAGATCTGCACCGCGATCTCTTCCAGCCAGTCGATCGAAATCTGCTGGTTGGTCGAGGGTTGGCCGTTCGAGTTCAGGCCGAACGCGTCGTTCGAAGCGACGCCGTCGACGAGTATGTTGTTGAAGCGGCTGTTGGCGCCGCCGACCGACAGTTCGCCGCGTTCCTCGTCGGTGATCACCGCCCGCGGGTCGAGCCGGGCATAATCGCCGATCGAGCGCGAAATCGAGGCGAATTGCTCGATCTGCCGGCGCGAGATGTTGGTGCCCGAACCCATCCGGTCGGCGCTGAAGGTGGTCGCCACCTCCGAACCGATCACTTCCAGGCGATCGAGTTCGGTCTGGGTATCGACGACCAGTTGCACCGTCACCGGATCGGACAGGCTGAGGAAAATATCCTCCTGGACCGCCGGCACCGCGCCTGGCTGCGTCGCTGTGACCCGGTATGGGCCGCCGATGCGCAAACCCTGAGCATTGAACCGACCGCCGGCGCGGCTGACGACGGTGCGGCGGGTACCGGACGGCACGTGCAGGATTTCGACCTCGGCACCGACCACCGGCTCGCCCTGGGCGTTGACCACATTGCCGTTGATCGAGTTGGCCACCTGCTGCGCGAACGCCGCCGGTACAACCCCGAGACAAACAGCGGCGAACGCCGCCAGATAAACGGATCTGATTGATTTCAATGGATTTTCCCCTTCGCTGATCGAGTGGATAACAGCAATGGCCAGGCATGCCGCGGGGCGCGGAAGCGCGATCGGATCCCCCCAAGCAGGAACCAGCCAACCTCTTCAAGCGGGCATATTATCGCGCAAATGTTACAGAAATTTAACTCTTTTCACCAGTTATTTTTGTCCCACGGCGACGGTGCGGTGTTCCGGTGAACGCATCGCGTCATGAGACGACAGATAAGTAGACCCAATAGTTGCATAAATTTTGCTCGATTTAATCAAATTCACTGGGAAATCATATAGTTATGTCTCTATTAGCAGGAAAATCGAATTCACTTAAAGTGACGCGCCCGGTTTCTCGCCCAAGCTGGCGGCACATCTTGTCCGCTTCCCCTCGAACCGTAGAATTACTACGGTTCTTCGGAGAATCGGACAAGCTGCACTCGCCAGCTTGACCGAGAATTCCGGGAATCTATGCAACAATTGGGTAGATGAATATCAATCAGTTCAAAGAGAAAACTGATCTGAAGTCTGCTATTCCCAGGACAAATCCGCCCCTCGGGCTAGCAGCCTGTCGGGCTTTGCCGCGACCGGAAAAGCCCGACAGGCTGCAAGCGCTTCACCCCTCCAATGTCACCAGTTCTTGTTCTTTGGGCACCGGATCCGTGTTGACATAAATGACTTGACCCGATGCCGCTCCGGACTGGCAGCGCGAGGCGATCCGGCTGAAACAACTGCCCAACTGGAAGCGATTTTCATTATTGAATGGTTGGAACTCGAATGTCTGGGCCATGACCAGCGGCCGCGGCCCACGGTCTCCGGCTTCGTAACGCCACTTGCGCAACGCGTCGCTGGCGGCGTTGACGTAGCGCGTATGTTCCAGGGAGGCTTCATCCGGCTCAATGCGGCCAACCGAGCCATCAGCGAGGACCTGGTAGAGCAATCGTACGCGGATGACACGCCCCCGGTGGGTGATATCAACGGGATAGCGCGGCGCTTCCGAAGACAATAACCGCGGGGCACGAAGCGTCGCGACGGAGTCGAGAGGCGGCAAGCTCGTCACCGTCTGGGACTGCGATCCGCCGGCCGGCAACGGTGCGGCTTCGGCCATCGTGGTGCGAGTGACTACGGCTGCGCTGTCCGTTGCTCCACCCGACTCCCCGATCGGCCCCGCTGGCGTTTGTTCCGTTGTTTCCCGATCCATTGTCGATTCGATACCGATCTGGAACAGCGGGTCGGACGCCCGGGCGATGCTGGCAAACTGGTGGATCGCGGCGCTGATCAGCACCGGGGTTGCCGGCCCGCTCGCCGCGTCGGTGTCACCGCCAAGCGAGCCGGATTCAGCTACGTCATCAATCCCCTCGCCGGACGCCGGCACTGCATCGGCTTGCCGGCGCGGCGCGCTATCCGACCGTTCGACCGGCGATTTCGTCCGGTCTTGCTGCAAACGCGATTTCGCCTCGCGGTTGGCGGCATCGACTTCGCGCAGTACGCGATCGAGCAGATAATGGACCTGCTGCCGGGCCGCCGATATTCCATCCTGCTGCTGACCGGCCACCGAATCCCCGGCCGCTCGCGGCGCCCACAACGCCCGGGCCAGCGTCGCGTGCGACAGAGAACCGACGAGCAACAGGCCGCCAAGCAAGACGAGCGCCGGGCCTGGCAACGTATAGCCGGCATGCGCCACGGGTTGCACCAGCAGGACGCGCCGGATGCGGCGCAGCAAATTGCCGCCGCGGGCGGCCATCGCCAGGCTCGCCCCGCTTGGGGCGCGGCGGGCAGCGGCCTGATACTGCTCCTGCAAGCGCAGCAGCGCGCGGGCATAGTCGATCCCGGCACCGGTGTCATGCGCCAGCACGACTTCGTCGCAGCAGGCTTCGCGCTCCTCGTCGATGCGCCGTGCCAGCCAGTGCACCACCGGGTGATAAAACAGGACGGTGACCACCGCCTGTTGCAGCAGATTGATCAAAAAATCGAAACGGCGGATATGCGCCAGTTCATGGACCAGCAAGAGACGAAGCTCGGCCGGCGGCAGGCCGACCCAAGCCGCCATCGGCAGCAGAATCAGCGGCCGGACCCAACCCAGCGTCAGCGGCGAATCGACCCGGCGGGACAGCACGACCTGCACCCGTCGCGTGATCCCGAGATCCACGGCCAGCGACCTGACCAGACCCTTGAGCGGCAGTGGCGGCGAATCGAGGCCGCCGCGCTTGAGCCACTGATAGCCGGCATATTGCATCAGCAATCTGAGACTGCCCGCCGCCAGCCCTGCCAACCACAGATACAGCGCAATGTCTTCGAGCCGCACCCCGGCCACTGCCGGCCACCCGCCTTGGCGGTCGACCAGCATGGATTGAGTCCATAGAACCGCCCCGCCGAGCAGCGAAACCGGAAGCTCGGTGGCCCGAGTCGCGACCGGATCCATGGCGAGATAAGCCGCAGTCACGCCGGGTACGACGACACAGGCGGCGAGCCCGATCAAGGCGATCAGATAACGCGTTTGCGATGTGCCGCCGGCCGCGAGTCGCAGGGCGAGCGCCACAACGGCGCCGATCACCAAGCCCTGCCACATAAAATGGAACAGGGCGGTTGCCAGTACCTGGCTCCAGGCGGAATCGATCAACATCGTTTTGGACTCCTGCGGCCGGTGACCGCCGCTTACTGCACTTCCCCGTCGCGTTCGAAATCGCGGATCAGCCGGCGGATCTCGGCCAACTCCTCAGCATCCACCGCCGGCGCGTGGCCGAGGGCACGCAACGCCAGGCGGGTTGCCGAACCGCGGAACAGACGGTGGACCAGATCGCCGACGAACAGATCCTGGGCCTCATCCCGGCTGATCGCCGGGCAGTAGACATGCGCCCTCTGATCCTCATCCCGGGTGACCAGCCCCTTGGCGTGCATGATCTGCATCAGCTTGAGGGTGGTTGTATAGGTGTTTTTGTGGTCGGGGTGCAAAATTTCGTGGACCTGGCGGACTGTGGACGGCCCCTCTTCCCAAAGCACATCGAGGATGGCCAGTTCGGCGACTGTCGGACGGTGCTCGGTCTGCGGTGGGCGTGGTGACATCGTATGCGCTCCTGTCAAAGTCCGTGTAACAACGAACGAGATCGTAGATAAGCCCGATATTACTCCGTTCGGCGACGCAGCGCAAACCGCCCCAGGGAGCACGTTAAAATGACCCCCGCCCGCCGCTCTCGAAGCCCCGATGCTCACGATCGCCCGCCCCGACGACTGCCACCTGCACCTGCGCGACGGCGCCTGGCTGGCACACACTGTCGCGGCGAGCGCCGCCTGGTGCGGGCGCGCCGTCGTGATGCCCAATCTGTCGCCGCCGGTGACCGGCAAAGAGGAAGTCGAGGCTTATCGCCGGCGGATCCTTGCCGCCCGGCCGGCAAACAGCGATTTTACGCCGCTGATGACGCTGTACCTGACCGACAAGACGGCGCCGCAGGACATCCGCGCCGCGGCCGATCTCATTTGCGGCGTCAAACTCTACCCTGCCGGCGCCACGACCCACGCCGCCGCCGGCGTCCGACACATCGAAGCGTTGGATCCGGTGCTGGAAGAACTCACCCGGCTCGATTTGCCGTTGCTGGTCCACGGCGAAACCGTCGATCCCGAAACCGATATCTACGACCGCGAGCAGCGCTTTATCGACCGCCACTTAAGAGGCATCGTCGAGCGCCATCCGAAACTCCGGGTCGTCGTCGAACACATCACGACGCGTGAGGCGGTGGCGTTTGTCCGCGATCACGGCCCGCACCTCGCCGCAACGATCACCCCGCAGCACTTGCGTTATACCCGCAATGACCTGCTGGCCGGCGGCTTGCGGCCGCATTTTTACTGCGCACCGATCCTCAAGCGCGCGGCGCACCGCAACGCCTTGCAGGAGATCGTCGCCGCCGGCCATCGGCGCTTTTTTCTCGGCACCGATTCGGCCCCGCATCCGCGCCGGGAAAAGGAATCGGCTTGCGGCTGCGCCGGCTGTTATTCGGCGCCGACCGCCCTGGCCCTGTACGCCGATACCTTCGAAGCCCTCGGCATTCTCGACCGCTTGGCAGGCTTTGCGGCGCATTTCGGCGCCGACTTTTACCGTCTCGAACGCAATGAGGAAAAACTGGAATTGGAACGCCGGCCGTGGACCGTGCCGGAACGATACTTTTTCGGCGATGACGAAATCATCCCGCTCGGCGCCGGCGAACGTCTGAACTGGTGCCTGCGGGAATGCCCGGCAAAGAGCCGTGCGACTGGGGGTGGATCGGGTTAAGGAAACTCTAGGGTTAAATTTCGATCATCTCGAAATCTTCCTTGCCGGCGCCGCAATCGGGACAGGTCCAGTACTCGGGAATATCCTCCCAGCGCGTCCCCGGGGCAATGCCCTCATCCGGCGCCCCCTTGCGTTCGTCGTAGATCCAGCCGCAGACGACGCACATCCAGGTCCGGTATTTCGTTTCGGTTTCAGTCATCCTCGGCTTCCAAAGACGGGACAGTCAACAAGATCGGGCGATGGCCGGCTATTTTCAATAGAATTCATCCCCGTGATCAACTGTACAGCCGATCATTTTTCGACCTTGCGGCGCGGCGGATTGTACGCCATCACACCCGACGGCTGGCCGGAAAAGGCCCTGTTCGAAGCGCTCGAGGCGGCGCTGTCCGGCGGCGCCCGGCTGGTGCAGTACCGGACCAAGACCGCTACCCCGGACATCCGCTGCCGCCAGGCGGAATGGATCCAGCGGCTCTGCGCCGCTCACCGCGTGCCGTTGATCGTCAACGACGACCCCCGGCTGGCCGCCGAGGTCGGCGCCGCCGGCGTCCATCTCGGTATCGACGACCCCGAACCGGCGGCGGCCCGGCGCCTGCTCGGCCCCCAAGCCATCATCGGCTGGTCGTGTTACAACGATCGTGACCGGCTGGCCCGGGCCCGCGACGCCGGTGTCGATTATGTCGCGCTCGGCGCGTTTTTTCCTTCAACCACCAAACCCGGAGCACGCCGCGCCCGACCTGCCGACCTCGCCGCCGGCCGCCGGAGCGGGCTCGTGGTCGTTGCAATCGGCGGCATCACCCCGGACAATGGCGCCGCACTCATCGCCGCCGGAGCCGACTGGCTCGCCGTCGCCGGCGGCTTGTTCGGTCCGTCCGGCACGCCACCGGCGGCGATCGCCGGGCGGGCGGCGGCCTTCCATCAACTGATCGCAGCGACAACTCATGCAACAGAGCAATAGTGCCTGGCTGGCGCGAGCCGGCAAACGCCTTCCGGGCGGCGTCAACTCGCCGGTTCGCGCCTTCAAGGGCGTCGGCGGCGAGCCGTTGTTCATCGCCCGTGCCGCCGGCGCCCGTTTGTACGACATCGAGGGCCGTTCTTATCTCGACTACGTCGGCTCGTGGGGACCGATGATCGCCGGCCACGCCCACCCACATGTCGTCGAGGCAGTGCAGAAAGCGGCAGCGGGCGGCTTGAGTTACGGCGCCCCGACAACCGCCGAAGTGACGCTCGCCGAGCGCCTGTGCGACATCGTGCCGGGGCTCGAAATGCTGCGCCTGGTCAACTCCGGAACCGAGGCGACGATGAGCGCCATCCGCCTGGCGCGGGCCGTAACCGGGCGGGACAAAATCGTCAAATTCGCCGGCTGCTATCACGGTCACGCCGATAGCTTTCTGGTCCAAGCCGGCAGCGGTGCATTGACGCTCGGCGTACCGAGTTCGCCCGGCGTACCGCGCGCCCTGTCGGAATTGACGCTGGTTTTGCCCTACAACGACAGCGCCGCCGCCGAAGCGCTGTTCGCCCGCGACGGCGATTCGCTCGCCGCGTTGATCGTCGAACCGGTGGCCGGCAATATGAATCTGATTCTGCCGGTGCCGGGTTTTCTCGAAACACTGCGCGCGCTTTGCACCCGGCACGGCGTGCTGTTGATCTTCGATGAAGTGATGACCGGCTTCAGAATCGGGCTGACCGGCGCCTGGGGCGAATACGGCGTTGTGCCCGATCTGGTGACCTACGGCAAAGTGATCGGTGGCGGCCTGCCGGTCGGCGCCTTCGGCGGCCGGGCCGAGCTTATGCGCGAAATCGCACCATCCGGTCCTGTTTATCAGGCCGGCACGCTGTCCGGCAACCCGCTGGCGATGGCCGCCGGTCATGCCACGCTCGATCTGCTCACCGCACCGGGTTTTTACGCCGAACTCGGCGCCAAAACCCAGCGCCTCACCAGCGGCCTCAAGGCGGCAGCCGATACCGCCGGCGTGCCGTTCGCCACCGCCACCGCCGGCGGCATGTTCGGCCTGTTTTTCACCGCCGAAAAAACCGTCGCCACCTACGACCAGGTCATGGCCTGCGATCTCGAACGCTTCAAGCGGTTTTTCCATGCCCTGCTCCAGCGCGGCGTGTACCTCGCCCCGTCTGCCTACGAGGCGGGGTTCGTTTCGCAGGCGCACACAGCCGGCGACGTCGAGCAGACCATCGACGACGCGCGCGAGGTGTTTGCCGAACTCGCAGCCTGACTCCGAGCGACCGACAGCTTGTCCTTGACGCTTTGACGTCATAGCGCTATTCTGCAATCATGCCGACCGCCAAGCGTGCCACCGTGTACTTCGACGCGACCGTCCACAAGGCCCTCCGGCTCAAGGCGGCCGAGACGGACCAGAGCATCTCCGATCTGGTCAATACCGCGGTCCGCAACACGCTGGCCGAAGATGCCGACGACCTTGCCGCGTCCCATGACCGGGCCAACGAGCCCACCCTTGCCTTCGAGGATCTTCTCCGCGACCTGAAGCGGCGTGGCAAGCTATAACATCCGCATCAAGCGGTCGGCCGCCATGGAACTGGAGGCCATTTCCCTCAAGGACCGCAAACGCATCGTCAAACGGATCGAGGCCCTGGCTGCCGAACCGCGCCCTCCCGGGTGCGAGAAGCTGAGTGGCGAGGAGAAGTACCGCCTCCGCCAAGGCGACTACCGCGTCCTCTACGAGATCGTCGACCACGAATTCATCGTCACCGTCATCAAAATCGGCAATCGGCGCGACGTCTACCGATGACACTCGCCCGGAGTCTGGCCGCCTCCGGTTGACCTGAGCGGCGCGCACGCCGACGTTTGAGCTTGGCACTTTCACGTGTCCGCTCCAGCGAGGTGAGTCCAGTCCTTGCTTTGTCGCCCTCCGGTGGCGTAGAATGCTCGGTCGCTCCGGGTGATGGCGCTGTGCGCCACCCGCCCGGCGCGAGTCGACGATCACGGCGGCGAATCCGCCGCGGTTTTTGTCAATCCACACGCTTGCCGGCACGATCCGCCGGGTGCCCGGAACCGGTTTTCGGGTTGCGGATCGGGGCAAGCGGAGGCTTAACCCAGGCTCTCCACCGCCGGTTTGTCGCCGGCGGGGCCGCAGGCGGCTGCGGCGAGCCGTTACAGGAGCATCACATGCCCAATATCACCATGCGCCAGATGCTTGACGCCGGCGTTCACTTCGGCCATCAGACCCGTTTCTGGAATCCCCGCATGGCGCCTTATATTTTCGGCGCCCGCGGCAAAATCCATATCATCAACCTCGAAAAAACCCTGCCGTTGTTCAACGACGCGATGAGCTACCTGAGCGGTATGGCCGCCCGGCGCGGTACCGTGCTGTTCGTCGGCACCAAGCGCGCCGCCAGCCGAGTCATCGAGGAAGAGGCCCGGCGCTGCAAGTGCCCTTATGTCTCGCACCGCTGGTTGGGCGGCACGCTGACCAACTTCAGAACGATCAAGCAATCGGTCAAGCGCCTCAAGGACCTCGAAGAAATGGCGGCCAGTGGCGCATTCGAACGCCTGACCAAAAAAGAAGCGCTGGAACGCGAGCGCGAACGCCTCAAGCTGGAGCGCAGCCTGGGCGGCATCAAGGAGATGCGCAGCCCGCCTGACGCGCTGTTCGTGATCGACATCGGGCACGAACAGATTGCGATCAAAGAGGCGCAAAAGCTGGGTATTCCGGTCGTCGCGATCGTCGACACCAATTATTCACCAGAAACCATCGACTACCCGATTCCGGGCAACGACGATGCGATCCGCTCGATCGACCTTTATGTCCGTGCCGCGGCCGAGGCGATCCTCGAAGGCAAAGCCAGCGCCCCGGCGCCGATGCGCGGCGACGAGGAATACATCGAATTGGACGAGCAAGGGAACCCGCTCCCGCCGGCCACCGAAACCAAGCCCGAACGCCGGCGCGGCACCCGCACCCCGCCGCGGCGCACCGCTTATGTCGCGGCGGATGTCGATGAAGCACCGCCGTCGGCCCGCGGCCGGCGCCATAAACCCGCGGCTGCCGTTCCCGAATCCGAGGCGGCGGCTGTTGCCGGCGAAGCGGCGGTGCCGGAAACGGTCACCGCAGCCGTGACCGTAAGCGCGGCCGAGAACGTTGAGCAGACCGCGGATATCCCCGCCGGCGACAAAGGCAGCGCGGAAGCGCCCGAGGCCGCGGCCGCGAAACCGGCCAAGAAGGTAGCTAAGAAAGTCGCTAAGAAGGTCGCCAAGAAGACAACGAAAAAGACGGCGAAGAAAACAGCCAAGAAGACCGCAAGCAAAGCGTGAGCGGTCGCCAAACGATCGGCCGCCGCCCGCCCGGCGGCAACGCGGCAATGGCCGCGGCACACCGTAAAACTCAAAGCTTTCTGACAAATGAGGAAATGAAATGACGATCACCGCCCAACAGGTCAAAGAACTGCGCGACCGAACCGGCGCCGGAATGATGGAGTGCAAAAAAGCGCTGGTCGAGACCAGCGGCGACCTGGAAGCGGCGATCGATCATCTGCGCAAGGCGGGTCTCGCCAAGGCCGGCAAAAAAGCCGGGCGGGTCGCGGCCGAAGGCGTGATCGCGCTGGCCCGCAACGCGAGCGAGGCGGTGCTCGTCGAAATCAACAGCGAAACCGATTTCGTCGCGCGCGACGCCTCGTTCCTCGAATTCGCCGGGCAAACGGCTGACGCCGCCCTGCACACCCATGCCGGTGACGCCGCTGAACTGACTGCCGCCGCCCTGCCCGGCGGGGAAACAGTCGAGACGGCACGCCAGGCGCTGATCGCGCGCATCGGCGAGAACGTTCAGGTCCGCCGGCTGGCGCGCCTGACCGGCGGCGGTGCACTCGGTGCTTATATTCACGGCGGCCGCATCGGCGTACTGGTCACGGTGCAAGGCGGCGACCAGGAATTGGCCGACGATCTGGCGATGCACATCGCCGCTTTCGCGCCGCAATGGATCGACCATAGCGCGGTGCCGCCGGAGGTGATCGCCAAAGAAAAAGAAATTCTGCTCGCCCAGGCCGAAGGCAGCGGCAAACCGCCCGAAATCGTCGCCAAGATGGTCGAAGGCCGTCTCGCCAAGCAACTGGACGAGACCACGCTGGCGGGCCAGCCGTTTGTCAAGGATAACGACACCAAAGTCGGCAAGCTGCTCGCCGCGCGCGGCGCCAAAGTATTGGACTTCGTTCGCCTGGTGGTCGGCGAAGGTATCGAGAAAGAAACCAGCGATTTTGCCGCCGAAGTGATGTCGCAAGTCCGCCGGGACGGCGAATAACCGGCCATTGCAAAGAGCCCCACCGGACCACAAATGGACCAGCCCGCGCCGGTATACCAACGCATCCTGCTGAAACTGAGCGGCGAAGCGCTGCTCGGCGATGAAGATTACGGCATCGATCCCAACATGATCAGCCGCATCGCCCGTGAGATCGGCGAGGTGATCCACGCCGGGGTCGAAGTCGGCGTGGTGATCGGCGGCGGCAATATCTTTCGCGGCGCCGGGCTTGCCGCTTCCGGCATCGACCGTGTCGCCGGCGATCACATGGGCATGCTGGCCACGGTCATCAACGGCCTGGCGCTGCAGGACGCGCTGGAAAGCCAGGGCGTCACTACCCGCCTGATGTCGGCGATTTCGATGCGCGAGATCTGCGAGGATTACATCCGCCGCCGCGCCATCCGTCACCTGCAAAAGGGCCGCGCCGTGATCTTCGTCGCCGGCATCGGCAATCCGTTTTTCACGACCGACTCGACAGCCAGCCTGCGGGCCATCGAAATCGGCGCCGACGTGATGATCAAAGCAACCAAAGTCGACGGCATCTACAGCGGCGATCCCCTCAAAGATCCCACCGCCAAGCGCTATACCCACATCGGTTACGACGAAGTGATCGAACGCAAGCTGGCGGTGATGGACACCAACGCCATTGTCCTATGCCGCGACCAGGCGATGCCGATCCGCATCTTCAACCTCTTCAACAACGGCGACCTGATGCGCCTGGTGCGCGGCGAGGAAATCGGCACGCTGGTCAGTTAACGAAAAGAGCGACCGAAGCCGCTCTTTTCGCGATGACCGATTCCGTGCTTGCTCAGACGTGACGGCGGCGGCGTACTATAAACACGGTGGCCAGTAAGACCATCACCAGCAGCGCCAGGCCGATCGTATTCAGCGTCGGAATCGAGGGCGGCGGAGGCAACTGGACGCCCGTGGTGCCTTCGTCGAAGCTGACGGTATCGATGCCGATAAAATTCGAGTTTGCCCCGCTCGGACCGGCATCAGTCACAAAGTAGCGGAAAGCGAGGCGGCCTGAGCCCGCGGCCGGAATACCGTCGGCATTGCCGAGGACGATCTCGCACCAGACTTCCGGGTAGCCACCGGCGCCGGGCGGACAGGTGCCGGCACTGGCGATCAGGCTGGGATTGATGGTGGTCAGCAAGACGGTGAAATCGCCGACGCTGGTTTCGCTCGCCCCGACGTCAGTGCTGGCGCCGTTAGCGCTCAGCCGCACCTCCAGGCGATCCGGGAATGTGGAACCGCCGGTGGGCACCCGGGTCCAGAAACGCAGCTCGGCGCCGGTACCAAAATTGACCTGGGGGGTCAGCAACCAGTTACTGATCACCCCGGTTCCACCCGCCGTGTTGTTGAAATTGGCGCCGATATAAGCGGTCGGAGCCCCGGCCTGGGCAGGAAACACCGTATCGTTACCCTGAAACCAATCGGTCGTGCCCAGCGGGTTGCTGAGGTTCTGTAACGACCAGCCGGCTCCCGCCAGAGTCGTGATATCGGCGAAATCCTCGGCGAGGACGACGCCCTGAATTGTGTTCCCAGGTCCCGCAGGCGGCGTGGCGTCGGGTACAGCGAATCGGGCACCCGTTTGCGCCCAAGCCGCTCCGGCCATCAGGAAACCTCCAATGACAATATACAAACCTCTGATTTTATTCATGATTTACCCCAATATATCCAGATGTTCACTGTCAAAGCTCGACAGACGGCCATAGCATAAGACGAATGCGGCGAGTTGGCAACCGCCGCCAACCGGCGGCATCCGCCGAAAGATAGGCGTTAAAAGACCTTACCGGGATTCAGGATGCCGGCCGGGTCGAAAATGCGCTTGATAGCGCGCATGGCGTCGATCTCGCCCGCCGCGCGGCTGAAGTGCAGCCCGTCTTTTTTCAACAGGCCGATACCGTGTTCGGCGGAAATGCTGCCGTGGAAATCGCCGACCTTCTCGTAGACCAATTCGCTCAGGCGGTCGGCGAGCGCCTGGAACGTAGAGATGGCCATGGCCGCCGGGCGGAGCACGTTCATGTGCAGGTTGCCGTCGCCGAGGTGGCCGTACCACAGCACCTCGTAATCGGGATAGTGCATCCTAACTAACTCATCGAGCTGCGCCAGAAACGCCGGAACCTGATCGATCGTCACGGCGATGTCGTTTTTGTACGGGGTGCGGGGGGCGATGCTCTCGCTGATCGCTTCGCGATAACGCCACAGACGGGCGGCCTGCGCCGCCGACTGGGCCAGCACGCCGTCGGCGGCCAGCCCGGCCGCCAACAGGTGCTCGAACAAGCCGAGCGCCCTTGACTCATCGCCCGGCATCTGATCGAATTCGAGCAGGGCGTAGGCCGGTGCCGCCGGTTCGAACGGCGGCGGCAAACCTTGCGCCGCGCACACGGCGGCGGTGCACGGCTGGGTGAAGAACTCGAAGGCGCTCAGATCAAGCTGCGCTCTGGCTGTTTCGAACACCGCCATCAAGCCGGCAATATCGGCGAGCGCCAACAACATGACACCGGCCGGCGGCGGCGGCGGGCGGAGCGTCAACTGTACGCCGGCGACGATGCCGAGCGTCCCTTCGCTGCCGATCAGCAGATGCCGTAGATCGTAACCGGTGGCGTTCTTGACAAGACTGCGGTTCAACTCCAAGCGCTCGCCGCGGCCGTCGATGACAGTCAGGCCGGCGACCTGGTCGCGGGTCAGCCCGTACCGCAAAACGCGGATGCCGCCGGCGTTGGTCGCGACGTTGCCGCCGATCTGGCTGCCGCCGGCGGCGGCGAAGTCGACCGGGTAGTACAGACCACGCTGCCGCGCCCGCCGCTGAACTTCGGCGGTGACCATGCCGCCTTCGACGTGCAGGATGCGTCCGGCGGCGTCGAACCCGGTTTCGGCGCGCAGCCGCTCCAGCGACACAACCAGTTCGCCGGCGGCGGCGACCGCTCCACCGCTCAAACCGGTGCGCCCGCCGGAGGGGACAAGCGGCTGCCCGCAATCGGCCGCCCAGCGCACCACTTCCTGGATTTCCTCGATCTCGCGAACGAAGGCCACGGCTAACGGATCGGGCGTATGAAAGCGCGTCCAGTCGCGGCCGTAATGTTCGAGATCGCCCGCGGCAGTCGCCAGCGGTAAATCGGGCAGGCGGCGCCTGAGATCCGCCAGCCGGGCGGCGCGCTTGCTTTTATCCGCCCTACTCATGACAATGCCGGATTCCCCTGACACCCGCCGACCGAGTCGAGATGAATCTTCATCCGAACCATCCCCATCATTCGCTGGCCAAAGAAAAAATCAAATTCCTGCTCCTCGAAGGTATCCACCCACGGGCCCGGGAGCGGTTGCAGCACGCCGGTTACACCCAGGTTGCCGAGCACCCCGCCACGCTGGCGCGTGCGACATTGGCCCGGGAACTGGCCGAGACGCATTTTCTCGGGATTCGTTCGCGGACGCAAATCGACGCCGCGCTGCTCAACGCCGCGCCGCGCTTGACGGCGATCGGCTGTTTCTGCATCGGTACCGACCAGGTCGATCTGAACGCCGCCGAAGCGCGCGGCATCGCGGTGTTCAACGCCCCCTATGCCAACACCCGGTCGGTCGCCGAACTGGTGATCGGCGAGGCAATCATGTTGCTGCGCGACATCCCGCGCAAGCTCGCCGCCTTGAAACGCGGCGAATGGCTGAAATCGGCCGCCGGCTGCCACGAAATCCGCGGCAAAAAACTGGGCATCGTCGGCTACGGCCATATCGGCACGCAGACCGGCCTGCTCGCCGAGGCGTTCGGCATGGAAGTCCGGTATTTCGATATCCTGCCCAAGCTGCCGCTCGGCAACGCCCGCCCGGCCGCGGACCTCGATGAAATCCTCGCTTTCTGCGACGTGCTGACCCTGCACGTCCCAGACACCGCGGCGACCCGCAACATGATCGGCGAGCGCGAACTCGGGAAGATGAACGAGGATAGCGTGCTGATCAACGCCTCGCGCGGCACGGTCGTCGATCTCGACGCCCTGAACGCAGCGCTGCTGAACGACCGCCTGGCCGGCGCCGCTCTCGACGTGTTCCCGAGCGAGCCGAAAGACCGGCACAGCCCGTTCGAATCGCCGCTGTGCCATCTTGACCAGGTGCTGCTGACGCCGCACATCGGCGGCAGCACGCTCGAAGCACAGGCCAACATCGCGGTCGAAGTCGCCGAAAAACTAGTGCGTTACAGCGACAATGGCTCGACGATCGGCGTTGTCAACCTGCCGGAAGTGGCCATGCCGGACCACGCCGGCACACACCGCATCTTGCACATCCACCGCAACGAAGCCGGCGTGCTGCAACAGATCAACCACGTCTTCGCCGACAGTGGGGCCAATATCGCAGCGCAATACCTGCAAACCCGCGGCGCAACCGGTTATGTCGTCATGGACATCGAAACCGGTGACACCTCAGGACTGCTCGAAAAGTTACGCGCCATTCCCGAGACCATCCGCTGCCGGGTATTGTACTGAAGACATTGTTGTTCATTCCCGTCCCCATCGCTGCACGCGGGTGGTGGAAAGTTAATTCAGCCACCGGGCCTATTGATACCTGGGAGAACCCCAGCTCGGCCCCGGAGAGTGATCGCCAGCGCTGCCGCGATTACGGGCGGGAAGTATCACACCCGTCCAGGATTTTGGCCAGCGCCCGCCAAGCCAGACGGGCGCAGTCGAGACGGCCCGGGAAGCGGCGCACTTCGAGCAGCGGGGCCAGCGCTGCCGGCAGATCGGTCGCCGCCGCCGGGTCGGCGAGCGCCGCCAGAAACCGCCGGCATAATTCCCGCGCCCGCTCCCGATCGAGCGTTTCCACCGCCTGTGTCAAAAGCGACGCCGAAGCGGTGGCGATGGCACAGGATTCCCCGGCAAAATCGACGCGCCCAACCACGCCCGGCGGCCGCCAGCTTAGAAAAACTTCCATCTCGTCGCCGCACAGCGGGTTGTACACCCTGACCCGGGCATCGTGGTGTGCGGGACAGCCGTAATGCCGCGGGGCGCGATTGTGTTCGAGGATGAAGCGGTGGTAAACCGATTCCGATTCCGGCATGGTCAAATTCGACAAACTTAGATCAAATTGAGGTGGTGGACGGTGATCATCGAGTGGGATCCTCATTTCAAGGCACAGGCACTGACCCAAATCACAGGCAAATGATCGACAAATCATAGGCGATGGCGAGCCGCGACGCGCGGCACGGGCTCTCCGGCTTCACAGCGATGCGGCTTCCCATACGCCTTCGATATGCAGCTTGAGGCGTGCCTCGCCCTGCCAGCGGTCGAGCTTGACGTGGTAGGCAAGATGGGCACGCTCGGCCGCCGCGAGGATGGGATCACCGGCGGCGCCGAAGGCGATGGCCGGGTATTCGGGACCGCCCGGGTTGTGTTGCAGCCACAGTTGCAAATGGCCGCCGTTGACGGCGCGCCGCCGGCTGATCGAGAACGGATTGTCGAACAGCGGCTCTTCGAAGTGTTGGCCCCAGGGGCCGGCGGCATCGAGCGCGTGGGCCAGGTCGAGGTCGATTTCGCCGGCCGTGAGCGGCCCATCGCTCCATAGGATGTCGGCCGGAATCTCGGTGCCTTGCGCCGCGGCGGCAATGGCCTGGATAAAGCGTTCGAGGTCGCCGGCCGCCAGGGTCAGGCCGGCGGCCATCGCGTGCCCGCCGTAACGCGACATCACACCTGGCGCCAGGCGGGCGACTTCAACCAGGAAGTCGCGGATATGCAAGCCGGGCACCGAGCGGGCTGAGCCGCGGTATTCGCCGCTGCCGGGGGCAGCGGGGGCGAGCGCGATAACCGGGCGGCCGAGGCGGTCTTTCAGCCGGCCGGCGATCAGGCCGATCAGACCGGGATGCCAGCCGGGATCGTTGACGCAGATGACCGGCGGCAGGCCGCTCTCCGCGGCCGCCGAGCGCGCTTCGATATCGGCCTCGATTTTTTTCCACGCCTCGTCCTGCATCGCCGCTTGCCGTTCACGGCGGTCGCGGTTGATGCCATCGAGCACCACCGCCAATTCGTCGGCGGCGCCTTCGGCGGCGAGCAGACATTCGACGCCGAGCGCCATGTCATCAAGGCGGCCGGCGGCGTTGAGGCGCGGCGCAATACTCCAACCCAGCGCTGCGGCCCGGCACTGGGCGATATCGCGCCCGGCGACGTCGAACAGGGCACGGATTCCGGGCCGGCAACGGCCGGCGCGGATGCGCCGCAAACCATGCGCCACCAGGATGCGGTTGAGATGGTCGAACGGCACCATATCGGCGACGGTGCCGAGCGCCACCAAATCGAGCCAGTCGGCCAGACGCGGCGCCGGCCGCGAGGCGTTGAACCAACCCCTCTCGTCCAGGGCGCGGCGCGTCGCGGCCAGCACGTAAAACATCACCCCGACCCCGGCCAGGGCCTTGCCGGGAAATTTATCGCCGCTCTGCCGGGGGTTGACGATCAGCGACGCCGGCGGCAACTCGGTGCCCGGCAGATGGTGGTCGGTGACGATGACTTCGATGCCGGCGGCGCGCGCCGCGGCGATGCCGTCATGGCAGGCAATGCCGTGATCGACGGTGATCAACACGTCCGGCTTGGCGGGCACGATTTCGCCGATCAGCGCCGGGCTCAAGCCGTACCCGTGGCGTTGGCGATCGGGAACGCGGTACGTCACCGCCGCGCCCATCGCCCGCAAGACCGAAACAGCGAGCGCCGCGCCGGTCGCGCCGTCGGTGTCGAAATCGCCGACGACGAGCAAACGCTCGCCACGCTGCACCGCCGCGGCCAGACGATCGCCGGCCGCGGTGCAGTTCAGCAGCGCCGCCGGCGGCGGCAAATGAACCAAGTCATTGGCGATCTCGCGTTCATCATGGACGCCGCGCGCCGCGTACACCCGTTGCAACACCGGGTGTGTGCCGGGGCCGAAATCGATCGCCGGCGACAACTGGCGGCGCCGCGGGCGTGATGGGGCGTGGGTCAACATCGTTCAGCGTAGCGCCAGGCGCGCCGGCCGGAAAAGACGCCACCGGCTAAACGGTGTGTAATGCCAACAGCGCCCGTCGTCCAGCACCAGCGCGATACCACCGACCCGCCGCCGTTTGAGTTCGGCCAGAGTGCAGGCGGCCCGCTTGTCGAGTTCGGCAAGTTGGGCTGCGGGCGGCGTGTCTGGAACAGGCCGCCAGCACGTCAGTACGCCGTGCAACACCCCGCCTGTTTTTAGCGCCGCATCACTGAGGGCGCGGGCGAGCGGCGGCACGGTGCCGGACAGGCGATAGGCCCGGCGCGGTGGCGACGGGAGGGCGCCGCCACCCCACCACCACAGCGCATTGGGCACCGGTTTGCCCGCCGCGCGGCGGGCGGCGAGCGCCGGGTGCTGGTGCAGGCGCATCTGCATTTCGTTGAACAAAGTGCGCCAGCGGCGGGCGGCCGGTTCTTCCGGCCAGACGTCGCCGAGATCGGCGCCGAGCATGCTGCCCGGCGGCGGCAGATTCCAGGCGGCGGCCGGCGCGCTGAGATAACCTCGGATCGAGCCATCGTCAAGCACCGTGTGCAACTCCAGTCCATGCTCGCCGAACCACGCCTCGATCTCGGCGGCGAGCGCGGCGGCGAGCGCTCCCGGCAGGCGCGGTTCGGGATCGGTGAGATAGATGCGGCCCGGCGCATCGCGCAGGATCACCGGATCGACGCGCCACGCATCGTTACCGCCCAGTGCCGGCAGGTCGACTTGCTTGAGCAGACTCGCCAACCCCGCGCCGGCACGATAAGGCAGGCCGTGCAGGACAGTCAGGATGTACTCTAAACCGGCGGCGGGAGCGGCCGGCGATGGCGCGCCGGCCAGACCCGGCAAGCGGCCGATCGGCAGCGCTGTGCCGCGCCCGAACAACAAGCTAAGGTTAGGCGCCGATGCCGCCGAAAGACCGCCGGTTCCCAGTGCCGCGGCGAGTGCCGGCCAGCCTTCGACCAGTAGTATACCGAGTGCCCCCTTCATTTCACTGCGCCGTTCCATGGTCCGGCGGCGGCCTGCTCAGCGATATTCGACCGCCACGATTTCGTAATGGCGATCGCCGCCGGGTGCCTGGACGACGGCCTCGTCGCCGGTCTGTTTGCCGATGATCGCGCGGCCAAGCGGCGACGAGACCGAGATCCGGCCACATTTGATTTCGGCTTCCAAATCGCCGACGATCTGATAAACCGTTTCCTCGCCCGAGGCCGTATCGGCCAGCGTCACCGTCGCGCCGAAGACGACGCGCTCGGCGGGTGGCAGTTTGGTGACGTCGATGATCTGCGCCCCGGCCAGGGCGTGCTCCAGCTCTTTGATCCGCCCCTCGGTGAAGCTTTGCTGTTCGCGCGCCGCGTGGTATTCGGCGTTTTCGCGCAGGTCGCCGTGCGCCCGGGCCTCGGCGATGGCTTCGATGATCCGCGGCCGCACGATTTTTTTCAGGTGGTCGAGTTCGGTGCGCAAACGTTCGGCGCCGCCGGCGGTCAGCGGGGTTCTTTGCATATCGTCAGTTCCTCGTGCAGTTGTTGCAGGCTGTGGACTTCATCGGCGGCGAGGTGATCGGTGGCACTCAACGTGGCGCGGGCGTTGGCGATCGTCGTCGAATAGGTGACCTTGTGCTGCAATGCCTCGCGGCGGATCGAATAGGAGTCGGCGATGGCCTGGCGGCCTTCGGTGGTATTGATAATGTAAGCGATCTCGCCGTTCTTGATCAAATCGACGATGTGCGGCCGGCCTTCGATCACTTTGTTGATCCGGGTGCAGGGAATGCCGAGGGCTTCGAGAAAACGGCAGGTGCCATCGGTGGCGGTCAGCGTATAACCGCGGGCGAGCAAATCCTCGGCCACCGGTACCAGCCGTTCCTTATCGGCGTCGCGGACGCTGAGAAACGCCCGTCCGGGACGCGGCGGGTGGATCCCGGCGGCCGCCTGGGCGCGCGCCACGGCGGCCGGAAAGCTGCGCCCGACGCCCATCACTTCGCCGGTCGAGCGCATTTCCGGACCGAGGATCGGATCGACGCCGGCCAAGCGGGCGAACGGGAAGACCGGCTCCTTGACCGAATAAAACTGCGGAATCACCTCGCAGACGATACCCTGCTCGGCGAGCGTCCGACCGAGCATGCAGCGCGCCGCGACCTTGGCGAGCGGCACACCGGTCGCTTTCGAGACAAACGGCACGGTGCGCGAGGCGCGCGGATTGACTTCGAGCAGATAAACCGTTTCGCCCTGGATCGCGAACTGGACGTTCATCAGACCGACGACGCCGAGCGCCTGGGCCAGCTCGCGCGTCTGTTCGCGCAGTTGATCCTGAAGCGCGGCGGAAAGCGAGAAGGGCGGCAACGAGCAGGTTGAATCGCCCGAATGCACGCCGGCCTCTTCGATGTGCTCCATGATACCGCCGATCAACACGGTCTCGCCGTCGCCGATCGCATCGACATCGACCTCGATCGCATAATCGAGAAAACGGTCGAGCAGGACCGGCGCGGTGTGCGTCACTTTGACCGCTTCGGTGATATAGCGCTTGAGTTCGGCGTCGCTGTGTACGATTTCCATCGCCCGCCCGCCCAGCACGTAGGACGGTCTGACGACCAGCGGGTAGCCGATCGCGCGGGCTTCGGCCAGCGCCTCGTCGAGACTGCGTGCCGTCCGGTTCTGCGGTTGTTTCAGTTTCAAACGCGCGAGAAGCTGCTGGAAGCGTTCGCGATCCTCGGCCAGGTCGATCGCCTCGGGCGTGGTGCCGACCACCGCCACGCCGGCAGCTTCGAGGTCGCGCGCCAGCTTGAGCGGCGTCTGGCCGCCGAACTGGACGATGACCCCGGCCGGTTGTTCGCGGTGGACGATTTCGAGGACGTCTTCCAGCGTTAGCGGTTCGAAATAAAGCCGGTCGGAGACGTCGTAATCGGTCGATACGGTTTCCGGATTGCAGTTGACCATGATGGTCTCGAAACCGTCAGCGCCGAGGGCCAGCGCGGCGTGCACGCAGCAGTAATCGAATTCGATACCCTGGCCGATGCGGTTCGGGCCGCCGCCGAGAATCATGATTTTGCGCCGCTCGCTGGGTTCGGCCTCGCATTCTTCGTCGTAACACGAATAAAGGTAAGCGGTATCGGAGGCGAACTCGCCGGCGCACGAATCGACGCGCTTGTACACCGGCCGGATGCCCAGTGTGTGCCGCAGGTGGCGGATACTCGATTCGCTGGTCGCGGTCAACTCGGCCAGCCGGGCGTCGGCGAAGCCGGCGCGCTTCAATTCGCGCAGCGCGGCGGCATCCAGGCCGTCGATGCCGCGTTCGATCGTCTTATTCTCGATTTCAACTAATTCTTCTATCTGGGCCAGAAACCAGGGGTCGATGCGCGTCTGCTGCGCGATTTCGGCGCGCTCCATGCCGCTGCGGTAAGCATCGGCGATATAACGCAGGCGGTCGGCGCCGGGCACCGACAGTTCGCGGCGCAGCACGATATCGCGCTCGGCCTCGCCGAGTGCGGCGTCGAGTACCGGATCGAGGCCGGTCAGTCCGGTTTCCAGCGAACGCAGCGCCTTGTGCAGCGACTCCTTGAAACTGCGGCCGATGGCCATCACTTCGCCGACCGATTTCATCTGCGTCGTCAGGCGCGGATCGGCGGCCGGGAACTTTTCGAAGGCGAAGCGTGGAATTTTGGTGACGATGTAATCGATCGCCGGTTCGAACGACGCCGGCGTCCGGCCGCCGGTGATTTCGTTGGCTAACTCGTCGAGCGTGTAACCGATGGCGAGTTTGGCGGCGATCCGCGCGATCGGGAAGCCGGTGGCCTTGGAAGCCAGCGCCGACGACCGCGAGACGCGCGGGTTCATCTCGATCACCACCACCCGGCCGTTCTCCGGGTTGACGGCGAACTGCACGTTGGAACCGCCGGTATCGACGCCGATCCTGCGCAATACGGCGAGCGCCGCGTCGCGCAGCCGCTGGTACTCCTTGTCGGTCAGCGTCAGCGCCGGGGCGACGGTGATCGAGTCGCCGGTGTGGACGCCCATCGGATCGAGGTTCTCGATCGAGCAAACGATGATGCAGTTGTCGTTGCGGTCGCGCACGACTTCGAGTTCGAATTCTTTCCAGCCGAGCACCGATTCTTCGAGCAGCACTTCGTGGGTCGGCGAGTTGTCGAGGCCATTGTTGACGATGTCGATCAGTTCCTCGCGGTTGTAAGCGATGCCGCCGCCCAGGCCGCCCATCGTGAACGACGGCCGGATGATGGTCGGAAAACCGATCGCCGCCTGCACCTGCAGGGCTTCTTCCAGGCTGTGGGCGAGCGCAGCGCGCGGCGTGGCGAGGCCGATTTCGGCCATCGCCGTGCGGAACCGTTCGCGGTCCTCGGCCATATCGATCGCCCGGCGATCGGCGCCGATCATTTCGACGCCAAACCGTTCGAGCACGCCTTCGCGCGCCAGGTCCAGGGCGCAGTTGAGCGCCGTCTGGCCGCCCATCGTCGGTAACAGCGCCGCCGGCCGTTCGCGCTCGATGATGCGGGCGACGACGTCCCAGCGGAGCGGCTCGATATACACCGCGTCGGCCATCTCCGGATCGGTCATGATCGTCGCCGGATTGGAATTGACGAGAATGACCCGAATGCCCTCTTCGCGCAGGGCTCGGCACGCCTGCGAGCCGGAATAATCGAATTCGCAAGCCTGGCCGATGACGATCGGGCCGGCGCCGATCAGCAGCACGGAATCGATGTCGGCCCGTTTAGGCATGATGGCTTACTCCGTCCATCAGCTCGATGAACCGGCCGAACAACCCTTGCGCGTCGTGCGGCCCGGGGCTCGCTTCGGGATGCCCCTGGAAACCGAAGGCCGGGCAATCGAGGCGGCGGATGCCCTGGATCGTGCCGTCGAACAGCGAGCGGTGCGTCACCTCCAGCGTCGCCGGCAACTCGTCGTCGGCGACCGCAAAGCCGTGGTTCTGGCTCGTGATCCACACCCGGCCGGTGGCCAACTCACGCACCGGGTGGTTGGCGCCGTGATGGCCGAAGTGCATTTTGACGGTCCGCGCCCCGGAAGCGAGGGCCAGCAACTGGTGACCCAAGCAGATACCGAAAATCGGCAGGCGCTGCTCGATGAGCGCGCCGATCGCGGCGATCGCCTCATCGCAGGCCGCCGGGTCGCCGGGGCCGTTGCTGAGGAAGACGCCGTCGGGTTTGATAGCCAGTACGTCGTCGGCCGGTGTCTCAGCCGGCACCACGGTCACGTCACAACCGCCGGCGGCAAAAAGGCGCAGGATGTTGCGCTTGATGCCGAAATCGTATGCGACGACGTGGCGGCGTGCCGCCGGCGCAGCGGCCGCCTTTCCGGCATTGAGATCCCAGACGCTTTCATGCCAGCGGTACGCCTGCCGGGTCGTGACTTCGCGCGCCAGGTTCTGCCCAGCCATCTCCGGCAAGCCGCGCGCCCGATGCAGCGCCACCGCCGCGGCCTGCTCCGGCACCTCGCCGCTGACGATGCACCCCGGCATCGCCCCGCGATCGCGCAAATAGCGTGTCAAGCGGCGCGTGTCGACGCCACTGATCGCCACCACCCGATGTTCTTTCAGGAAATGATCGAGACTGGTTTTGCCGCGCCAGTTAGACCAGTCGGGCGCGGCGTTGCGGACGATCAGGCCGGCGGCCAGCGGCCGGGCGTGCTCCATATCGCCGGGGTTGCAGCCGACATTGCCGACCTCGGCCAGGGTCAGCGTCACCAACTGACCGGCGTACGAGGGATCGCTGAGGATTTCCTGGTAACCGGAAAGCGCCGTGTTGAACACCACTTCACCGGTGGCGATGCCAGAATGGCCGAGCGCGCGCCCGTAAAACAGTGCGCCATCCGCCAGTGCAAGGACAGCCTGCATACCCATTCGCCTGTTTCTGCCCGCCCTATACCGTCCGACCGGAGCCGCAACGGCTCGCGCCGGGTGTGAAGCGGAAGTTCGGGAGGGGCGGCCGGCCCGAATCCAACCGCCCCGGTTCCGGTATTCTGTAATCCCAGTTATTCTAACCGACACCCGTCCCGAGATGAATCCGCCACCGCTGATCCTGGCCTCGACGTCGCCGCACCGCCGCCGCCAGATGCAGGTCTTGCAACTTTCTTTCCAGACCCGGGCGCCCGGCATCGACGAGACGCCGCTGCCCGGCGAAGATCCAGCCGCCTACGTCGCCCGGCTGGCCCAAGCCAAGGCCGCGGCGGTCGCCGGGGCGGAACCCGAGGCGGTGGTCATCGGCGCCGATCAGGCCGCAGTGCTGGAAAAGCGGATCATCGGCAAACCTGGCGACCTCGCCACCGCCCGCGCCCAACTCGCCGCGCTCGCCGGCCGGCGGGTGATGTTTCTGAGCGCCGTCCACGTCATCGGTGCCGGTCTCGACGAAGGCGAAACTATCCCGACCGAAGTCGAATTCCGGACCCTCGACGCGGCGACGATCGCCCGCTACCTGGCGCGCGAAATGGCGCTCGATTGCGCCGCGGGTTTCAAATCCGAGGGCCTCGGCATCACGCTTTGCCGGCACATTCGCAGCACCGACCCGAGCGCCCTGATCGGCCTGCCGCTGATCGCCCTCGCTAAGCTGTTGCGCCGCGCCGGCTATCTCATCCCATGAAAAGCAATCCCAAAATGCGCACGGTGTTTTTATGCCGTGAATGCGGCGCCGCCCACCCGAAATGGGCCGGCCAGTGCAACGATTGCGGCGCCTGGAACACGCTCGAACAGGCCGCGGCCCCGGCCGTCCGCGCCCGTGGCTACGCCGGCGCCGGCGGCGAGCGCACGGCCCTGGAGCGCGTCGATATCGCCAAAGCCCCGCGCCTCAAAACCGCTATCGCCGAACTCGACCGTGTGCTCGGCGGCGGCATCGTCCCCGGCTCGGCGATCCTGATCGGCGGCGAACCGGGGATCGGCAAGTCCACGCTGCTGCTGCAAGTCCTGGCCGGCATCGCCGGCGCCCACCCGGCGCTCTATGTCAGCGGCGAGGAGTCGCTCGCCCAACTGGCCCTCCGCGCCCGCCGCCTGAACCTCGCCGCCGGCGGCATCGAGTGCATGACCGAGACCCGGCTGGAAGCGATTCTGGCCGCCGCCCAAAGCGCCGGGCCGACGGTCCTGGTTATCGACTCGATCCAGACGATCGCCGGCGACGATTCGCCGTCGGCCCCCGGCTCGGTGAGCCAGGTGCGCGACTCGGCGCTGGCTCTCACCCGCTATGCCAAACAAACCGGCTGCGTGCTCTTTTTGATCGGCCATGTGACCAAGGAGGGACAACTTGCCGGGCCGCGCGTTCTCGAACACATGGTCGATACCGTGCTCTATTTCGAAAGCGACAGCGGCAGCCGCTTTCGGCTGTTGCGCGCCGTCAAGAACCGCTTCGGCGCAGTCAATGAACTCGGCGTCTTCGCGATGAGCGACCAGGGGCTGCGCGAAGTGCCGAATCCGTCGGCCATCTTTCTGTCCGAACGCGATGCACCGGTACCGGGCAGCGCCGTGCTGGTCAGCCGCGAAGGGACACGGCCATTGCTCGTCGAAGTCCAGGCCCTGGTCGATGAAAACCGCCACGGTACGCCGCGCCGCGTCGCGCTCGGCATCGAAACCAACCGCCTGCTGCTGCTCCTCGCCGTCATGCACCGCCACGGCGGCCTGGCGATCCACGACCAGGACGTGTTCGTCAATATCGTCGGCGGCCTGCGCGTCCAGGAAACCGCCGCCGACCTGGCATTGGCGCTCGCCGTCTGGTCCAGCCTGCGCGGCCGGCCGCTGCCGGCTGGGATGGCGAGTTTCGGCGAAATCGGGCTGGCCGGCGAACTGCGGCCGGTGCCCGACGGCGAAGCCCGCATCCGCGCCGCCGCCGGTCAGGGATTGAGCCGCATTGTGCTGCCCAAAGCCAACACCCGCGGACTCAAACCCCCGCCCGGGGTCACGCTCCTCCCCGCCGCCCGTCTGAGCGAAGCATTGGCGCTCGCCGCCGAGCAGTGAACCTGCACCCAACACTATTTGATTTCGATCAAATCGGCGCCGCGGAAAACCGCTATCGTCAGCTTCCACCCGCCGGCCCCGCCGGCGCGCTCAACCTACACGGAACGCGGTCATGTCGGCTGTACCCCACACTTCGGATTTCACGCTGCTGCACAGGGGATTACTGGATCCAGCGCTCGATGCCGAGCGTCTCCATACAAGGTTTGCCGCGCAGGGTTATTTACAGATCGAAAACGGCCTGCGCCCCGAAGTGGCGACGCGCTTGCACCGCTGCCTGGCCGAGGAAGTGCCGTGGTCGATCGCCTACCGTGACGAGGACGGCCCGAAAACGATCGCCCGCACCGATTTCGAACGGCTGTCGCCCGCCGCCCAGGATGCCTTCTGGGCACAGACCGCGGCCCTCGCCGAAACCGGCTACCAGTTCGTCTACGACACGTACATGATGATCAGCGCCTACCTGCAAAAGCGCCATCCCGATCTGTTCCTCAACCGCATCGTCGAACAGGTCAACAGCCGGCCGTGGCTCGAATTCTGGCGCACCGTCACCGGCGACCGCGAGATCATCAAGACCTATGTCCAGGCCAGCCGCTATATCGCCGGCTACTATCTGAAAAACCACAACGACTACCAGGCGGGCCAAGAGCGGCGCTTCGCGGTGGTCATCAATCTCAGCCGCGACTGGGAGGTGCACTGGGGCGGATTGTTTCAGGCGCTGGACGACAAAGGCGACGTCAAGCTGACGCTGACGCCGAAATTCAACTCGATCAACATGTTCAAGATCCCGGCTCCGCACTGTGTTTCGCCGGTCGCTGATTACGTCACCGCCGAACGCCTGGCCCTGGTCTGCTGGCTGCGTGCCGACCGTAATCCGGACTGAGCCCGGATGATTCCTGGCCCGCCAGTCGGGATAAAATCCGATCATGACTCCTCCCGTCGAGCAAACCCTGATCGGCGAATCACCGGTATTCGTCGAAATGCTGGAGCGCGTCTCCCAGCTCGCCCAGGTCAACCGCCCAGTGCTGTTGATCGGTGAGCGCGGCACCGGCAAGGAACTGATCGCCCGCCGTCTGCACTATCTTTCGCCGCGCTGGGAAAAACCGTTCGTCCGGCTCGATTGCGCCTCGCTCGCCGAAAGCCTGCTCGAAAGCGAGCTGTTCGGTCACGAAGCCGGCGCCTTCACGGGCGCCGTCCGCCGCCGTCATGGACGCTTCGAACTGGCCGACCACGGCAGCTTGTTCCTCGACGAGTTGGCGAACACGACGAGCGCCGTGCAGGAAAAGCTGCTCGGCGTCATCGAATATGGGCGTTTCGAGCGCGTCGGCGGGCAGCAGACGGTCGAAATCGACGTCCGGGTGATCGGCGCGACCAACGTCGATCTGCCGTCGCGCGCCGCCGCCGGGCGCTTCCGCGCCGACCTGCTCGATCGCCTGGCCTTCGATGTCGTCACGCTGCCGCCGCTGCGTGCCCGGCGCGAAGACATCCTGCCGCTCGCCGAACACTTCGCGATGCGCTTGACAAGCGAATTGGGGCGCGAATGGTTCGCCGGCTTCAGCGCCCAGGCCCGCAGCCAGTTGCACGACCATCCGTGGCCCGGCAACGTCCGTGAACTGAAAAACACCGTCGAGCGTGCCGTCTTTCACCAATCGGACAGCAAACGGCCGATCGCCGAAATCGACTTCGACCCGTTCGCTTCCCCGTGGCGGCCGGCGCCAGAGTCCTCGGCCGGCAACCCGGCGCCAGCAGCCCTGCCGCCCCTGCCCATCGATCTCAAATCCGACCTGGCGGCGCGCGAAAGCCGCCTGCTCGAGCGGGCCCTCGACCAGGCGCGCCACAACCAGCGCAAAGCGGCCGAACTGCTTGGCCTGACCTACGACCAGTTCCGGGGGATCTGGCGTAAATATCGGGACGGGGGTGGGGAGCGGGAGTGAATTGGAGATGGGTTATGGCGGAAGGGGTGGGATTCGAACCCACGGGCGGTTACCCGCCGCCGGTTTTCAAGACCGGTGCAATCGACCACTCTGCCACCCTTCCATAACGAATATTTTATGGCAGAAGAGGGGTGGGATAGACAAAGGGTGGGATTATGGTTTAATGGACCTGCCGAAACCCGACTGGAGAACACAATGAATCAGACGATTGCCCGCCCCATCGCCCAGACCCTGGAAATCAACCGGGTGCTGCGCAACACTTACGCGCTGCTGGCGATGACGCTGCTGTTCAGCGCCTTGACCGCCCTGTTGTCGATGGTCAACCAGTGGCCGCACCCGGGGTTGGCGCTGACGCTGATCGGGTATTTCGGGCTGCTGTTCGTGACCACCCGGCTGCGCAACAGCGCCTGGGGCATACTCGCAGTGTTCGCCTTGACCGGCTTTATGGGCCTGACGCTCGGGCCGGTCATCAACGCCTATCTCGCGCGCTTCGTCAATGGCGACGAGTTGGTGATTCTGGCGCTCGGCGGTACCGGCGTGATTTTTCTCGGCCTGTCGGCGTTCGCTTTGACGACGCGCCGCGATTTCAGTTTTCTCGGCCAGTTTCTGCTGGTCGGCATCCTGGTTGCGTTCGTTGCCGGGATTGCATCTGTTCTCTTCGGCCTGTCGGCGCTGGCGCTGGCCGTCTCGTCTATGTTCATGCTGCTGATGGGCGGCTTGATCGTCTATGAAACCCAGCAGATCGCCCGCGGCGGCGAAACCAATTACATCATGGCCACGGTCACGCTGTATGTGACCATCTACAACCTGTTCAGCAGCCTTTTGCACCTGCTCGGTTTCGGGCTCGGCGAGGATTGAGCCCACCGGGCGAGCGGTACAGAGGCCGGCGGCCCGTCGCCGGCCTTTTTCGTTTGTGGGCCTGTTTCGGGCACGGGTATAATAATCGTGACGTTTTCCTTCCGCCCCGGCGGTCTGCTGTCATCCGCGGCGGAAGTCCCACCGGCGCGACTCTGCAAACCCGGCCAGCCGCGATTGACTGCCTGCACCATGGACCGACCCGTGATTCACTCTTCACCCGCCTTGACGATCGCCGAGCGCGTGCAGCTTTCGCACTTATCCGGCGCGAACCGCGCCTGGATCGAGGCGCTGTACGAACAATGGCTCACCGAACCAGCCACCGTGCCGGCGGAATGGAGCGGGGTGTTCGCCGCCTTGGGTCCGGGTCCGGACAGCCGCCACCGCGACATCGCCGAGCGTTTCCGCGTGTTGGCCCGCCATCCGGCGCCAGCGGCAACCTCGAGCGCCGTGCTCGACCACAAACAGGCCGGCGTCCTGAAGCTGATCAACGCCTACCGGGTACGCGGCCATCAGAAGGCGGACCTGGATCCGCTCAGGCTCAGCGCCCGGCCGCCGGTGCCCGACCTCGACCTGTCGTTTCACGACCTGGACGACGGCGACCTCGATCGCGAATTCGACACCGGTTCGTTGCACGCCCCCGACCGCCTGAGCCTGCAAGCCATTGTCACACTGCTCGATCGGGTCTATTGCGGATCGATCGGCGCCGAGTACATGCACATCGTCGATACGACGCAGCGCCGCTGGCTGCAAGAGCGGCTCGAGGGCAGCGGCGGAAATTTCGCCTTCAACGCCGACGAACGGCGCCGTTTTCTCGCCAAACTGACCGCCGCCGAAGGCCTCGAACGCTACCTGCACACCCGCTACGTCGGGCAGAAGCGCTTCTCGTTGGAAGGCGCCGAAAGCCTGATTCCGCTGCTCTATGAAATGATCCACCACGCCGGCCGGCAGGCGGTGCGCGAGGTCGTGATCGGCATGGCCCACCGCGGCCGGCTCAACGTCCTGGTCAACATCCTCGGCAAGCAGCCGGCCGATTTGTTCGAGGAGTTCGAGGGCAAGGTCCGGCCGGACAATATCAGCCGCTCGGGCGACGTGAAGTACCACCTCGGCTACAGCTCGGACATGTTGGTCGACGGCGAGCCGATCCACCTTGCCCTGGCCTTCAATCCTTCCCACCTCGAAATCGTCGACCCGGTGGTCGTCGGTTTTGCCCGTGCCCGTCAGACCCGCCACCGAGATCGCGAGCACCGGCTCGTCCTGCCGGTGCTGATCCACGGCGACGCGGCATTCGCCGGACAGGGCGTGGTGATGGAGTTGTTCAATATGTCGCAAGCGCGCGGCTTCAAGGTCGGCGGCACGGTACACATCGTGGTCAACAACCAGATCGGCTTCACCACCAGCAACCCGCTCGACGCCCGTTCGACGTTGTACTGCACCGAGGTGGCCAAGCTGGTGCAGGCGCCGATCCTGCACGTCAACGGCGACGACCCGGAAGCCGTGGTCTTCTGCGCCCGGCTGGCACACGACTTCCGCGCCCGCTTCGGCAAGGACGTGGTACTCGACCTGGTGTGTTACCGGCGCCACGGCCACAACGAAGCCGACGAACCGGCCGCCACCCAGCCGCTGATGTATCGGACGATCCATGAATTGCCGACGACCCGCGAAAAATACGCCGCCCGGCTGGCCGCCGACGGGGTCGTCGAGGCAGCCGCCATCGCCACGCTCAGCGACGAATACCGCGCCGCGCTCGACGACGGCCGGCAAGTCGCCGACGTCCAGCAGGCCGGCGTCCACCACGCTCACAATGCCGATTGGTCGCCATTCCAGGGCAACGATTGGCGCATGACGGCCGACACCCGGATGGCACCGGAGACGATCGCCCGGTTGGCCGCCGAACTCCATCGCCTGCCCGCTGGGTTCGTCCTGCACGACCGGGTCCGGCGCATCATCGACGACCGGCGGAAAATGGCGGCCGGTGAAATGCCGATCGACTGGGGCTTCGCCGAAACGATGGCCTACGCCGGCCTGATTGAAGACGGCTACGCGCTGCGCCTGGTCGGCCAGGATTCCGGGCGCGGCACTTTTTTCCACCGCCACGCGATCTTGCACGAGCAGCAAACCGGCCAGACGCTGGTCCCGCTCGAGCGCTTCGCCGGGCCGACCAATCCGGTGACGGTGATCGATTCGCTGCTCTCCGAGGAAGCGGTCCTCGGCTTCGAGTACGGCTACGCCAGCGCCGACCCGGAAACCCTGGTGATCTGGGAAGCGCAGTTCGGCGATTTCGCCAACGGTGCGCAGGTCGTGATCGACCAGTTCATCAGCTCGGGCGAAGCCAAATGGGGCCGCCTGTGCGCCCTGACGCTGTATCTACCGCACGGTTATGAAGGCCAGGGGCCGGAACACTCCTCGGCCCGCCTCGAACGCTTCATGCAGCTTTGCGCCGGCGACAACATGCAGGTCTGCGTGCCGTCGCTGCCGGCGCAGTGGTTTCATTTGATCCGCCGCCAGATGCTGCGCCTGTATCGCAAGCCGCTGATCGTGATGACCCCGAAAAGTCTGCTGCGCCATAAAGATTCCACTTCCAGCCTCGCCGACTTGAGCACCGGGGCCTTCCAGCCGCTGCTCGACGATCCTGCCGCCCCCGATCCGGCGGCCGTCAGGCGTCTGGTTTTCTGTGCCGGAAAAGTTTATTTCGATTTGGCCAAAAGCCGCGGCGCGCAGCAGCCGGTTGATACGGCGCTGGTCCGCATCGAACAGTTGTATCCGTTTCCGCACGACGAACTGGCGGCGGCGGTCCGCCGCTATGCCGCGGCCGAAGACATCGTGTGGTGCCAGGAAGAACCGCTCAATCAAGGCGCCTACCGGCAGATCCGCGACTGGCTGGCTGCAGCGCTGCCGGCCGGCCGGCGGCTGCGCGCCGCGGGGCGGCCGCCGGCGGCCTCGCCGGCGGTCGGTTATCATGCGATCCACCTCGCAGAACAGCAAGCGCTCGTGCGTGACGCACTCGGCCTGACCGCCCCCGCTCAATCCCTGGCTTGCGGAAACTCTGACTGAGTTTAGAGTTTCTCCGACATAAAACCTGCAGACTCTGGAGTTTCATTGCCCGATGAACAGCGAAGTCAAAGTCCCGGTCCTGCCCGAATCGGTGAGCGATGCGACCGTCGCCGCCTGGCATGCCAAGGCGGGCGACACCGTGCGCCGCGATCAGAACCTGGTCGATCTGGAAACCGATAAAGTCGTGTTGGAAGTGCCGGCTCCGGTCACCGGGACGCTGCGCGATATTCGCGCCGCGCAGGGTGCCACGGTGCAGTCGGGCGACGTGTTGGCCCTCATCGAGGAAGGAGCGGTGGCCGCGGCGGCGGAGGCCGTCACCCCACCCCCCGAACCTCCAACCAAGACCAGCCCCGAGCCGCCGGTGACACCGGTAGCCGCCGTGCCTCACCCGGCGGCGGGCGAATTGCCGCCGGCGGCGCGCAAACTCGCCGCCGAACACGGCCTCGAACCCAACGAAATCCCCGGCAGCGGCCGTCGCGGGCGGGTGACCAAAGGCGACGTCCTCCACTATTTGGCCGGCGCGCCGGGACGGGCTGAAGAGCGCGTCAAGATGAGCCGCCTGCGGCAAAAGATCGCCGAGCGCATGAAGGAGGCGCAAAACACCGCGGCGATCCTGACTTCGTTCAACGAAGTGAATTTGCAAGCAGTGATGGACCTACGCGCCCGTTACCAGGATGAATTCACCCGCCGGCACGGCGTCAAACTCGGCCTGATGTCGTTCTTCGTCAAAGCCTGCTGCGAAGCCCTCGCCCGCTACCCGGTGGTCAACGCCTCGAGCGAAGGCGACGAAATCGTCTATCACGGTTACATGGATATCGGCATCGCGGTGGCCACCGAACGCGGCCTGGTCGTCCCGGTGTTGCGCCACGCCGAGCAGATGTCGCTCGCCGCCATCGAAACCGCGATCCGCCAATACGCCGAAAAGGCGCGCAACAACGCCCTGCAACTGGAGGATCTACAAGGCGGCACGTTCACGATCACCAACGGCGGAACGTTCGGTTCGCTGCTCTCGACGCCGTTGCTCAATCCGCCACAGAGCGCCATTTTAGGGATGCACGCCATCAAGCAGCGGCCGGTGGTCGAAGCCGGCGAAATCGTCGCCCGGCCGATGATGTACACCGCCTTGAGTTACGACCATCGGATCATCGACGGCAAAGAGGCGGTGCTCTTTTTGGTGGCCGTCAAAGAAGCGCTGGAAGACCCAGCCCGCCTGCTTCTGGGGTTGTGAACCATGAGTGAAACAAACGTCTACGATGTCGTCGTGATCGGCGCCGGTCCCGGCGGCTACGTCGCGGCGATCCGCGCCGCGCAACTCGGCCTGAAAACGCTATGCCTCGACGACCGCCGCGGAGCGGACGGCAAACCGGCGCCGGGCGGCACTTGCCTGAACGTCGGCTGCATCCCGTCCAAGGCGCTGCTCGATTCGACCAAGCACTACCACCATCTCCAACATCAGTATGCGGCGCACGGCATCCGCGCCGGAGCATTGTCGTTCGACGTCGAGGTGATGCAGCGGCGAAAAGCGAAAATCGTCGCCCAGTTGAACTCCGGGGTCGGCCAGTTGCTGAAGGCCAACGGCGTGGAATTCGCCCTCGGCCGCGGCCGGCTCGGCGCCGAGCGGCGGGTGACGATCACCGCCGAAGACGGTGCCGAGCGCGAGGTCACCGGCCGCCACGTGATCCTGGCCTCCGGTTCGCTGCCACTGGCCATTCCGAACGTCACCGTCGATGACGTCCACATCCTCGACAACGAAGGCGCGCTGGTCCTCGACCAGGTGCCCGGCCGGCTCGGCGTGATCGGTGCCGGGGTCATCGGCCTCGAACTCGGCAGCGTCTGGCGCCGCCTCGGTTCAGAGGTGGTGCTGTTCGAGGCGCTCGATGACTTTCTCGCCGCCGCCGACCGCGACATCGCCAAGCTCGCGGCCCACGAATTCAAAAAGCAGGGCCTCGAAATCCGCCTCGGCACCAAAGTCGATGGCGCAACGGTCGAGGACGACCAGGTCCGCATCCGCTTCAGCGGCGCCAAGGGCAGCGAAGAAACCACCGTCGACCGGCTGCTGGTGGCGGTCGGCCGCCGGGCGGCGAGTGACGGGTTGCTGGAAGACGGCAGCGGCGTCGAAACCGACGACCGCGGCCGGGTGATCGTTGACGATGAATGCCGGACGACGGCGCCCGGGGTGTTCGGGATCGGCGATCTGGTGCGCGGCCCGATGCTCGCCCACAAGGCCTCCGAGGAAGGCATCGCGGTGGCCGAAATCATCGCCGGCCAGGCCGGGCACGTGAACCTCGAAACCATCCCGTGGGTGATTTACACCGATCCGGAAATCGCCTGGGTCGGTAAAACCGAAGAAGAACTGAAAGCCGCCGGCGCCGAATACCGCAGCGGCTCGTTCCCGTTCGCCGCGACCGGCCGCGGCCTGGCGCTGGGCGAAGCGGCCGGGGCGGTCAAGGTGTTGGCCGACGCGGCGAGCGACCGGCTGCTCGGCGTTCATATCATCGGCCCGTCGGCCTCGGAATTGATCGGCGAATGCGTCGTGGCGCTCGAATTCGCCGCCAGCGCCGAGGATCTGGCGCGCATCGTCCACGCCCATCCGACGCTGTCGGAGGCGATCCACGAGGCGGCCCTCAACCTCGACCGCCGGGCCATCCACCGCGTCAACCGATGAACACCCCGCTGCCCACCCGCTGCCGCGCCTTCCGCATCCGCAACGACGACGCCGGCTACCGCGCCGCGCTCGAAGACCTGGCGCCCGAGGATCTGACCCCAGGCGAAGTGACGATCCGCGTCCAGTATTCGAGCGTCAATTACAAAGACGCCCTGGCGGCCAGCGGCCGGGGCAAGATTCTGCGGCGCTTTCCGCTGAACGGCGGGATCGACGCCGGCGGCCTGGTGATCGCCAGCGAACACCCCGACTTTTCCCCTGGCGACGAAGTGCTGGTCACCGGCTCGGGGCTCAGCGAGACCCGGGACGGCGGTTACAGCGAGTACCTCAAAGCGGCCGCCGAAGACACGATCCCGCTGCCGCCGGGCCTGACCCTGCGCCAGGCGATGGGCCTCGGCACCGCCGGCTTTACCGCGGCGCTGGCGCTCTTCCGGATGGAACAATTGGGTCTCGAACCGGAAGCCGGGCCGGTGGTCGTTACCGGCGCCAGCGGCGGTGTCGGTTCGCTGGCGGTCAATCTGCTGCACCACGCCGGCTACGAGGTCCACGCCATTACCGGCAAGATCGAGCGTTTCGACTGGCTCGCCGATCTCGGCGCCGCCCAGTGCATCGACCGCCACGGCCTGTGGCTCGGCGATGGGCCGCTGGAAAGCGCCCGCTGGGCGGCGGCCATCGACAATGCCGGCGGCGAGATGCTCGCCGGCCTGACCCGGGTCATCAAGCCGTGGGGCATGATCGCCAGTTGCGGTCTGACCGCCGGCGACACGCTGCGCACGACGGTGATGCCGTTCATCATCCGCGGCATCAGCCTCATCGGCATCAATTCCGCCGGCTGCCCGCGGCCGATCCGACTCGAAATCTGGCAACGCCTGGCCGGGCGCTGGAAACCCCCGGCCCTCGATCGCATCGTCGAGCGTGAAATCAGGCTCGACGAGCTGCCGGCGCAATTCGAAGCCCATCTGGCCGGTCAGATTACCGGCCGCACCGTCGTCCGCATCGACTGAACGGAGCGGCGGCGCCGTACGCTCGAGTGGCCCGCCGGGAGCGTGAAAAATGCCTGACGATTCGCATCGGGGGTGGAAAAAGTGCCGGCCGGGGTGGTATATTGTTGCCGCCTACCGCAGCAGGCAGGCATCATGGATCCGGCCCTGCGAGGTGTACCGCAAGGCCCGTAGCCCGGCCGCTGGGATGGGGCCGCGACTTCGAGCATGGACGTGCGACCGCGCCCGCCGCCGCATTTCGAAGGTGGGGGCGCCCTAGCCGTGAGGACACGCGAATGGCTGACATTTTGATCGTAGACGATTCCGAGGCCCAGCTCTACGCCCTGGCCAAAATCGTCGAAAGCGAGGGGTACAACGTCGCGACCGCGCTGAACGGCGAGGATGGTGTCGCGGCGGCCAAGGCCTCGCCACCCGACCTGATTCTGATGGATATCGTCATGCCCGGCATGAGCGGTTTCCAGGCGACCCGCGCTCTGTCGAAGGAAGACCGCACCCGCGATATTCCGGTGATTTTCGTCACCACCAAAAACCAGGAAACCGACCGCATCTGGGGAATGCGGCAGGGTGCCGCCGGCTATGTCACAAAGCCGGTCGATCGCAAAGAATTGATGAGCGCGATCCACCAGGCCCTCGGCGAGGCCTGAGCGCGTGCCGATCGCCGCCGGCGAACGCCTGCCGGGCGTTCGCCTGACTCTCGTCCGCCCCGAAGGTCCGCAAACGGTCGACAGCGCCGAACTGTTCAGCCGCGGCCGATTCGTGTTGTTCGCGGTGCCGGGGGCTTTCACCCCGACCTGCTCGGCGCGTCATCTGCCCGGCTTCATCGACCACGCCGCACGTTTTGCCGAACTCGGCATCGAACTGGCCTGCGTCGCGGTCAACGACCCGTTCGTGATGGCCGCCTGGGCCCAACAATCGGGCTGCGGCGAGCAGATTCGGATGCTGGCTGACGGCAATGGTGAACTGGCCGCCGCGCTCGGCCTGGAACTCGACGCCAGCGCCCACGGTATGGGCCGCCGGAGCCAACGCTACGCGATGCTGATCGAAGACGGCGTGGTCCGTCAATTGTGGATCGATCCACCCGGCACGTTCGAGGCGAGTAGCGCCGAAGCGGTGATCCGCGCCCTCGAAACCGCCGCCTGACCTCGCGTCATGGGCTGGCACGACTTGAGCGGCACGCTCGGCGCCGCGCTGATGCTTTTGGCCTACGGCCTGCTACAGACCGGCCGCCTCAAAGCCGAGCAATTGCCCTACCCGCTGTTGAACGCCGGCGGCGCGTTGCTGGTGCTGCATTCTCTGCTCCAGGCGTTCAACTTGGCCGCCTTCCTGCTCGAACTGGCCTGGCTGCTCCTCAGCCTGTACAGTCTCGGCCGCTTCATCCGCCGGCGGTGAACGACCTCAGGGGCTCATCCCCCATGCCTGGGCAACAGGCCGTGGGCCTCGATCCAGCCGAGTTTCAAGGCCAGGACGAACAGCCCGAACAAGAGCAGCGATAAGCCGACCCGCCAGCTAAGGCGATCGACGACCCGTTCGCCGGCCCCTTTATCGCGGACCAGGAAATAGAAACTCGACCCCAGCGTGTAGCCAATGGCAGCCAGGAACAAGACAATAATGATTTTGCCGATCATCGATAAGGCAGCGACGGAAAGAAGGTGACAGTTTACCGTGACCGGCCGCCCGGGCCGCACCGTTCGAGATGGCGCTCCGCCGTGCCGTGGGCCGCCGCCGTTTTGCTGATCGCGTTTTTTGTCCGGCTCGGCCTCTGGCAACTCGATCGGGCGGCCGAGAAACGAGCGATCATCGCGACCGCCGCCGCGGCCCCCGAACTGCGCTGGCCGATCGGCAGCGGCCAACCGCCGCGTTTCGCCCACTTGCGGATCACCGGCCGCTTCGACCCCGAACGGCACCTTTTACTCGACAACCAAGTTCTCGGCGGCCGCCATGGGGTCCATGTGTTGACCCCATTGATCACGCCCGGCGGCCGGCTCATTCTGGTCAACCGCGGCTGGCTGCCGCTCCACGCCGACCGCCGCCTCCCGGCGATATCGACACCGGCCGGTGAAATAACCATCACGGGGCGTGTGAATCACTGGCCCACGGTCGGTATCCAGCTCGGCCCGGCCGACCGCTTGCGTCCCGATCGCTGGCCGCAACGAGTGACCTACCTCGAGCCCGGCGCCGTCACCGCTGCTTACAGTGCCGCCCTTCCGGACTGGCTGCTGCAACTCGAAGCCGCCGCCCCCGGCGGCTTTGCCGGGCGCGATGCCTGGCCGGTCGTCAACTTCGGTCCCCAGCGCCACCTGGCCTATGCGCTGACCTGGTTCACGCTGGCGATGACTGTACTTGCCGTCAGTGCCGGCCTCGGCTGGCGCCAGTGGCGATCGGCAATCAGCGGCACCCGCGAACAATGAACGCCGCTCGCCGCCCGCGTCTTGTGCTCCTAGCGCTTTTTTTGCTGTTTCTGCTGCCGGTGCTGCTGGCGGTCGCGATGCACAGCATCTGGTGGCACCATCACCCGGCGGGGACGCGCAATCACGGTGTGCTGCTCGCCCCGCCGGTGCGCTTGCCGATGCTGGCCGGCACCGATCCGGCCGGACAGCCCTGGACGGCGGCCGACCTGAGCGGCCGCTGGACGCTGCTCGGCGCCGGCGATCGGGAGTGCGCCGCCCACTGCCCTGAATGGATCGATTTATTGACGCGCATCCGCCAAGCCCAGGGCCGGCGGCGGGCCGCGGTCGGGATCGTGATCCTGACACCCGTCTCCCTGCCGCCGCCCGCCACGGGAGCGGCGAGCCCCGGATTTTTACGAATCGTGACTTTGCCGCCGGACGGCATGGCGGCACTCGAGCAAGCGCTGCCGGCGGTCCCGGCGATTTATCTGGTCGATCCCGAAGGCAATATAATATTGCGCTATGCGGCCAGCCCGGATCCTGCCGATCCCGGGCGGGACTTGACCCGTCTTCTGACCTGGTCGCGCCGCGAATAAACCCCGGCGCGCGCCGTTTCGCACCCGACCGAACCCGAACAGATGTTTTTCGACTCTTACCAGCGCCTGGCCGCCGCAACCGCGGCGCTGACCCTCCTACTGATCGTGCTCGGCGCCTGGGTGCGCTTGACCGATGCAGGCCTGGGTTGCCCTGACTGGCCGGGTTGCTACGGACAAATGACCTGGCCGGCCAGCGCCGAAGCCATCGCCAGCGCCGCTGAACAATGGCCCGAGGCGCAGGTCGATCCGGCCCGCGCCAGCCGCGAAATGATCCACCGCTACGTCGCTCCGCTGGTGGCGCTCGGCAGCCTGGCGCTCGCCGCTTGGGCCTGGCGGCGCCGCCGCCGCGACCCGGCGTCGCCGGTCTGGCTGGCAACGGCGCTGCTGCCGTTGCTCGCCGCCCAGATCGTCCTTGGCATGCTGACCGTCACCTGGCTGGTCAAACCCGCGGTGGTCACGCTGCACCTGGCGGGCGGCCTCGCGACCTGGGGGCTTCTGCTGCTCATCGTCCTGGCCAACGGCCGGCGGACGCGCTGGCCGGTGACCGCTCGGACCCGGCATTGGTTGTGGTGGGCGTTATTAGCGGTCGGCGCGCAGATTCTGCTCGGCGGCTGGACCAGCACCAATTACGCCGCCCTCGCCTGCCCCGATTTTCCGACCTGCCAGCAAAGCTTCTGGCCGCCCATGGATTTTCACCAGGCATTCGTGCTGTGGCGCGGCCTGGGTGTCGATTACCAGGGCGGCGTCCTCGACCCGGCGGCGCGCACCGCGATCCACGTCAGCCACCGCCTCGGGGCACTCATCGTTCTACTCGTCTCGGCGGCGGCCGCTTGGCGGCTGATCCGGAAGGAGCGGCTGCGCGCCGCGGGAGCCGTGTTGCTGGCGCTGGTCGGCGGCCAGATCGTGCTCGGCATCCTCAACGTCGCCTGGGTGTTGCCGCTGGCGACGGCCGTTGCCCATACCGCCGGTGCCGCCTTGTTGCTCGGCTGGCTGACGTTGTGTCTGTACCGTACCCGGCCGGCGGCGCCGTGAGCCGCCGTGGCCTCGCGGCCCGCTACTTCGCGCTGTGCAAGCCGCGCGTCGTGGCGCTGATCGTCTTTACCGCCTTCGCCGGCATGCTGCTCGCCGTCAGCGGACCGCCACCGTGGCGGCGCGTCGCGGCGGCCGTCATTGGGATCGCGCTGGCCGCCGCCGCGGCGAGCGCTTTGAATCATCTGATCGACTTTAATATCGACCGGCGCATGGCGCGCACCCGCGGCCGGCCGCTGCCGCGCGGCGAGGTGAGCCCGCCGGCGGTGGCGTTGTTCGCTGCCGCCCTGGCCCTGCTCTCGATGGCGTTGCTTTATTTCCGAGTCAACCCGCTGACCGCGGCGCTGACCTTCGCCAGCTTGATCGGTTATGCCTTCGTTTACACCATTTATCTCAAGCATGCCACGCCGCAGAATATCGTCATCGGCGGCCTGGCCGGCGCCGCGCCGCCGCTGCTCGGCTGGAGCGCGATGAGCGGTACGATCGAACCCCACGCCCTGCTGCTCGTCTTGATCGTTTTCGTCTGGACGCCGCCGCATTTCTGGGCGCTCGCCATCCACCGCCGCGGCGATTACGCCGCCGCCGGCGTGCCGATGCTGCCGGTCACCCACGGCGTACCGTTCACCCGCTGGCAGATCCTGTTTTATACCGTACTCCTCGTTATCGCCTCGCTGCTGCCGTGGCTGACCGGAATGAGCGGCCTGTTCTATCTCGGCGGCACCGCCGTACTCGACGCGGGGTTTCTGATCCACGCCATCCTGCTGTTCAAAAGCCGGGACGACGGCCGGGCGCTGCGGGTATTCGGTTTTTCCGTAATTTATCTTTTTATGCTATTTAGTTTCATGCTACTCGACCATTACCTGCCGGCCGCCTGGAATCAGCCTTTGACGCTGCCTTACGGCGCCCGCTTAACCGGAGTGCTTTCATGACCCGCCGCGAGGCAATTGCCACCCCGCCGCTGCCGGCGACCCCCCTGACGGCGCACGAGGCGCACGACGATTTCATCGCCCGCCATATCGGCCCCAGCCCAGCCGAAATCGCCTCGATGCTGGATTGCCTCGGCCGCGGCTCGCTCGCCGAATTGATCGATGCGGCGATGCCGGCGGCGATCCGCGAAGCGGCGCCGCTCGATCTGCCGCGCGCCCGCAACGAAGACGAAACGCTGGCCCGCCTGGCGCAACTTGCCGAGCGCAACCAAGTGCTGCACAGCATGATCGGCCTTGGTTATCACGATACGCTAACGCCGGCGGTGCTGCGCCGCAACCTGCTCGCCAATCCCGGCTGGTACACGGCCTACACGCCTTACCAGGCCGAAATCTCGCAAGGCCGGCTCGAAGCGCTGCTCAATTACCAGCAAATGGTGATCGACTTGACCGCCCTGCCGCTGGCCAACGCTTCACTGCTCGATGAACCGACCGCCGCCGCCGAGGCAATGGCGATGCTGCACCGCCTCGACAAACACCGGCGCCGGCGTTTTATCGTCGATCGCGGCGTCCTGCCCCAGACGCTGGCCGTCCTCACCACCCGCGCCGAATACCTCGGTATCGAAATCGACCACCGGCCGCTGGCCGACGCCATCCGCGATCCGGTACCGGCCTTCGGCGTGTTGCTCTCCTACCCCGCAGTCGACGGGGCCCTGGGCGATCCCGCCGCCGCGCTCGCCCTGGCGCGCGAACATGATCTCAAGGTGGCGGTGGCGACCGACCTTCTGGCCCTCGCTTTATTGACCCCGCCCGGCGAACTCGGCGCCGACATCGCTTTCGGCAGCGCTCAACGCTTCGGTGTGCCGCTGTGGTGCGGCGGGCCGCACGCCGCATTTTTCGCCACCCGCGACGAACACAAGCGCCAGGTGCCCGGTCGCATGATCGGCGTCTCGCGCGATCGTCACGGCCGGCTGGCGCTGCGCATGGCGCTGCAGACGCGCGAACAGCACATCCGTCGCGACAAGGCGATGAGCAATATCTGTACGGCCCAGGCCCTGCTCGCCATCGCCGCCGGTTTTTATGCGATCCACCACGGCCCGGAGGGCCTTTCCCGCCAAGCCAGGCGCCTCCATCGCCTGGCCCAATTGCTGGCCGCCGGGCTCACGTCTGCCGGCCATCACCTGCGCCACCAGGCCTTCTTCGACACACTGTTCGTCGAAGTGGCGGGAACGGCCCGCGCCTCATTGCTCGCCGCCGCCGAAGCGCGCGGCATCAATCTGCGCCGCGACGATGCACGCGGCATCGGCATCGCGGTGAACGAAGCGACGCGGCGCGAGCACATCGCCGCCCTGCTCGAAGCGTTCGCCTGCCCGACCCCGCTCGACGATCTGGACCGGGATCTCCCGGCGGATGCGACACCGATCCCCGCTCCGCTCCGCCGCCGCAGCGCTTTTCTGACCCACCCGGTCTTCCACCGCTATCGCAGCGAAACCGAATTGATGCGTTATCTGAAACGCCTGGAAAATCGGGATCTGTCGCTGACCCGGGCGATGATCCCGCTCGGCTCGTGCACGATGAAACTGAACGCCGCCGCCGAAATGGAAGCCATCACCTGGCCCGGTTTCGCCGCGATCCACCCCTATACCCCGGCGGCACAGCAGGCCGGCTACGCCGAACTGGTCACCGAACTGGAGCAGATGCTGGCCGCCTGTACCGGCTACGACGCCGTTTCGCTGCAGCCGAACGCCGGCTCGCAAGGCGAATACGCCGGGCTTTTGGCGATCCGCAAGTACCACGAAAGCCGCGGCGAGGGCCAGCGCGACCTCTGCCTGATCCCGCAATCGGCGCATGGCACGAACCCGGCGAGCGCGCACCTGGCCGGGCTCGAAATCGTCGTCGTCGGCTGCGATCGGCACGGCAATATCGATCTCGAAGAACTCCGCGCCCTGGCCGTCGAACACCGCGCGCGGCTCGCGGCGTTGATGATCACCTACCCCTCGACGCACGGCGTGTTCGAGCACCATATTCGCGACGTCTGCGCCACCATCCACGACCACGGCGGCCAGGTCTATCTCGACGGCGCCAACCTCAACGCCCTGGTCGGCTGGGCCGCACCCGGCCGCTTCGGCGCCGATGTCTCGCATCTGAACCTGCACAAAACGTTCTGCATTCCGCACGGCGGCGGCGGGCCGGGCGTCGGCCCGGTGTGCGTTCGCGCCCACCTCGCGCCGTTTCTGCCCGGCGCCCCGCTGGCCGCCGAAAGGTCGGCTACCGGGCCGGTCGCCGGCGCGCCGTGGGGCAGCGCCGGGATACTGCCGATTTCATGGGCTTATATCGCCATGATGGGCCGCGACGGCCTGGCACGCGCCACCGCCGTGGCCATTCTGAACGCCAACTACATCGCCCGCCGTCTGGCGCCGCATTATCCGGTGCTGTACAGCGGCAAGGACGGGTGGGTCGCCCACGAGTGCATCATCGACGCCCGCGGCTTCAAGCAGAGCGCCGGGATCAGCGAAGAAGACATCGCCAAGCGCCTGATGGATTACGGTTTTCACGCCCCGACGATGTCCTGGCCGGTGCCCGGCACGTTGATGATCGAACCGACCGAAAGCGAACCGCGGGCCGAACTCGACCGCTTCTGCGACGCGCTGATCGCCATCCGCGACGAGATCCGGCGCATCGAATCGGGCGCGTGGCCGCGCGACGACAACCCGCTGGTCATGGCGCCGCACACCGCCGGCGAATGCGCCAGCGACGATTGGCCGCATCCTTATGCGCGGCAGATCGCGGCGTTCCCCGCCGGCGGCGAGGCGGCCGCCGATAAATACTGGCCGGCGACAGCCCGTATCGACAACGTCTACGGCGATCGCCACCTGGTCTGCTCATGCCCGCCGCCGGAGGCTTGGATGGCAAAGACGGACGCAAGCCCCGAAAAGCAACCGGTAGAATGACGCTATGAAATTCGTTTCCCGCAGCGCCCCCGGCGGCGCATTCACCATCGCTGCCGGTCGATGAAAGTCCTGATTGTCGGTAGCGGCGGTCGCGAACACGCGCTGGCTTACGCCGCCGCGCGTTCGCCGCGGGTGCGTGAAGTCCTGGTCGCACCGGGCAACGCCGGGACCGCGGGCGAACCGAAAACGCGCAACGTCGCGGCCGACCCCGGCGACCCGGGGGCACTGCTCGAACTGGCCCGCAGCGCCCGGGTCGATCTGGTCATCGTCGGTCCGGAAGCACCGCTGGTCGCCGGCCTGGCCGACCGCCTGACGGCCGCCGGCATCCGCTGCTTCGGCCCGCCGGCGGCGGCGGCGCGGCTCGAAGGATCGAAAGCCTTCGCCAAAGCGTTCATGCAGCGCCACGGAATTCCGACCGCGCGCTACGCGAAATTCACCGAACTGACCGCCGCCCTGGACTATCTCGCCGGCCACCCACTGCCGGTCGTCGTCAAGGCCGACGGCCTGGCGGCCGGCAAGGGCGTCATCGTCGCTTCGAGCCGCGAGGAAGCGCACGACGCGCTGCACGAGATGCTCGCCGCACGGCGTTTCGGACAAGCCGGCGCCACGGTCGTGATCGAGGAATTCCTGGCCGGCACGGAAGCGAGTTTCATGGTCATCGCCGCCGGCGAGCAATACCTCGAACTGCCGACCAGTCGCGACTACAAGCGGGCGCTCGACGGCGACCGCGGGCCGAACACCGGCGGCATGGGCGCAATCTCGCCGGCCCCGGCGCTCAATTCCCGGATCCGCGACCGGGTCCGCCGGCGCATCATCGAACCGGCGCTCGCCGGTCTGGCCGCCGAAGGGATCCCGTACCTGGGCTTCCTGTACGCCGGGCTCATGATCGACAGCGACGGCGAACCACGCGTCCTCGAATTCAACTGCCGGCTCGGCGATCCGGAAACCCAACCCGTCGTGTTGCGCCTGCAATCGGACCTGATCGCCGCCATCGAGGCGGCGCTCGACGGCGTACTGGATGCAGTCACGCTTGACAGCGACGAGCGCGCCGCCGCCGGCGTCGTGCTCGCCGCCGCCGGTTATCCCGGCGATCACCCACGCGGCATGGCGATCCGTGGACTGGATGCGATCGACGACCCGGCCGTCAAGGTCTTTCACGCCGCAACCCGCCTGAACGAACGCGGCGAGGTGGTCACCACCGGCGGCCGCGTGCTGTGCGTCACGGCGCTGGGCCAAAAGCCCGCAGAAGCCCGCGAACATGCTTATGCCGCCGCCAGCCAGATCGCGTTCGACCACTGCCATCTGCGCCGCGATATCGGCCTTTAACCGGCAATGGATGTCTCGCACCTGCTGGCCGAACTGAACGAAGCGCAACGCGCCGCGGTGACGACCCGGGCCCGCCACAGCCTGGTTCTCGCCGGCGCCGGCAGCGGCAAGACCCGGGTGCTGGTCCATCGTCTCGCCTGGCTGATCCAGGTCGAACACGTCCACGCTTTGGGCATCCTGGCGGTGACCTTCACCAACAAGGCGGCCGGCGAAATGCGCGGCCGCACCGAGAGAATGCTCAACGCCCCGCTGCGCGGCATGTGGATCGGCACCTTTCACGGCCTCGCCCACCGCCTGCTGCGCGCCCATCACGAGCAGGCCGGCCTGCCCGCCGAATTTCAGATTCTCGACAGCGAGGACCAGTTGCGCGTCCTGCGCCGCGTCCTGCGCGATATCGGCGCCGACGAAAAACAATGGCCGGCGCGCGACGCGCAATGGCGCATCAACGCCTGGAAGGACGAAGGTCTCAGACCGCCGGATATCGAGGTCGAAGGCCACCCGCAGCTCGCCGGCTGGCGGCGGATTTACGAGACCTACGAAGCGCATTGTCAACGCGGCGCGCTCGTCGATTTCGCCGAACTTTTACTCCGCGCTCTCGAAACCCTGCGCCTGCACCCCGAACTGCTCGCCCATTACCGGCAACGTTTCAGCCGTATCCTGGTTGACGAGTTCCAGGACACCAATGCGATCCAGTTCGCATGGCTGCGCCTGATCGCCGGCGATCGAGGCTCGTTGTTCGTCGTCGGCGACGATGATCAGTCGATCTACGGCTGGCGCGGCGCGCGGGTCGCCAACCTCGACGATTTCGTCAAGGCGTACCAGCCGGAAGTGCTGCGCCTGGAGCAGAACTACCGCTCGACCGGCAGCATCCTCGCCGCCGCCAACGCCGTCATCGCCCACAACAGTTCGCGCCTCGGCAAAGAGCTTTGGACATCTGGACCTAAAGGATCCCCCGTCCAGCACTTCACCGCCCGCGACGATCTCGAGGAAGCCGAATTCGTCACTGCCCGGATCGAGCGCTGGCGGCACGAAGGGCGTCGTTACGGCGAGTGCGCCCTGCTGTACCGTTCCAACGCTCAATCGCGGGTGTTCGAACAGGTGCTGGCCCGCGAAGCGATTCCCTATCGGGTTTACGGCGGCCTGCGTTTTTTCGAGCGCGCCGAGATCAAGGACGCGCTGGCCTATCTCAGATTGGTCAACAACCCGACCGACGACGCAGCGTTCGAGCGCGTCGTCAACACGCCGCTGCGTGGCATCGGCGAACGCACGCTCGCCGAACTGCGGTCTCTGGCCGCCGCCGGCCGCCTGCCGCTGTGGCTGGCATCCAAACAGGCGATCGACGGCGGCGGCCTGGCACCGCGCCACCGCCAGGCACTGGCCGCGTTCGTCGCCCTGATCGAACAACTCCAGGCCGAAGTCGAAGCCCTGCCGCTCGGCGCCCAGATGAGCCGCATCATCGCCGGGAGCGGCCTCGAAGCGCATTACGCCAAAGAAGGCGAAGAACGTCTCGAAGCGCGCCGCGAGAACCTGCGCGAGCTGGAACGGGCGGCGGGCTTGTACACGCTGGCCGACGAGGACGCCGCCGCCGGGTTGACGCCGCGCGCCGCATTTTTAGCCCAGGCGGCACTCGAAGCCGGAGAAACGCAAACCGGTGGCGACAGCGACGGCGTCCAGTTGATGACCCTGCACAGCGCCAAAGGGCTGGAATTTCCGCTGGTTTTCATCGCCGGCATGGAAGAAGGATTGTTCCCGCACCAAAAATCGGCCGAAGAAGTCCACAAGCTGGAAGAGGAACGGCGCTTGTGCTACGTCGGGATGACCCGGGCCCGCGAATGCCTGTATCTGACCTCGGCCGAAACACGCCGCCTTTACGGCAACGAAATCCGCTACTGCCGGCCGTCGCGTTTTATCGACGAAATTCCCGAATCCCTGCTCGCCGGTGTCCGGAGCGCCCACCGTGACGGCGATGCGCCGACGTCGTCTGCACCCCGGCGGGGCACGGCAGCTACCACCGGCGACTGGCCGTTGCGGCTCGGCGCCGATGTCGTCCACGAGCGCTTCGGCGAAGGCACCGTATTACAAATCGAAGGCGCCGGCCAGCATACCCGCGTCCACGTCCAATTCCGCGACGCCGGTGCCAAATGGCTGGTACTGTCGCACGCCCATCTGCAAACGGTGCGTTGACCGGTCATGCCCAACCTCGAAAAAAATAACCCACCCATCGGCCGTCTCGAAGAAATCCAAATCGAACTGCCCGGCATCCGGCTGGCCGCACTGCGCGATCCGGCGCGCGCCGGTCGTGGCCGGCCGTTGCTCGCCGTACACGGCTGGCTCGACAACGCCGCGTCATTTCTGCCGCTCGCCGCCGAACTGGCCGCCGGCGGCGGCGCTTTCGACCTGGTCGCGATCGACCTGCCCGGCCACGGCCATTCCGGCCACCGCGCCGCCGGGCATTGGTATCACCTGATTGACTACGTCGCCGATCTGTTGCACGCCGCCGATGCCCTCGGCTGGCCGGAATTCTTTCTGCTCGGTCACTCGCTGGGCGGCGCGGTCTCGACCCTGACCGCCGCCGCGGCGCCGGAGCGGATACAAAAACTCGCAGTGATCGAAGGGCTCGGTCCGCTGGCCGGCAAACCGGCGCGCGGTGGCGAACGCCTCGCCGCCGCCTGGCACGAACTGGCCAAAGTCGATCCGTCCCGGCTGCGCCGTTACACGTCGATCGACGAAGCGGTCACCGCCCGTCGCGCCAAGCTCGATATGCCGCTCGACGCGGCGCGGTTGATCATCGAACGGGGTCTCAGGGCGGATGGCGAACATTTTCTGTGGCGCAGCGACCCCCGGCTCAACATCACTAACCCACAGCGTTTCACCGAAGAACAGATCCGCCACTTCATCGCCGCGATCGCCTGCCCGGTGCTGGTCGTGCTCGCCGACCCGCCGACCCCGCTGCTCGCCGCCGCCGCTATGCAGCAGCGCTACGCGGCGCTCGCCAACGGCAGGATCGTCAGCCTGCCAGGCAGCCACCACGTGCACATGGAACAGGCGGCCGCCCTGGCCCGTGAACTGGCCGCCTTCCTGGACAAGGAGGCATGATGGCGCGCGCGACAATTTTACCCCGCGAACGATTGATCGTCGCCCTCGATGTCCCGGACGGTGCCGCGGCGCGGCGCCTGATCGCCGCCACCGCGGCCGATGCGGCGATCTACAAACTCGGCCTCGAACTGTTTTTGAGCGGCGATTTTTTTACGTTGCTCGACGAACTGCACGGTACCGGCAAACAGGTGTTCGCCGACCTCAAACTGTTCGACGTGCCGAACACCGTCGCCGCCGCCGTACGCCAGCTTGTCCGCCGCCGCGTCGCATTCGTCACCGTCCACGGCAACCAGGCGATGATGGCGGCGGCCGCCGAGGCGGCGCGCGACAGCGCCACCCGGGTTTTAGCCGTCACGGCGCTGACCAGCCTCGACCAAGGCGACCTCGATGACCTCGGTTTCCGCTGCGCCATCGCCGACCTGGTGCTCTCCCGAGCGCGCCGGGCGCTGGCCGCCGGCTGCGCCGGAGTCGTCTCATCCGGCCTCGAAGTCGCCGCCCTGCGCCGCGAAATCGACGACCGCCTGATCGCCGTGTGCCCCGGAATCCGGCCGGTGATCAACGACGAAGCGGCCGCCCCCGACGATCAGAAACGGACCGTCGACATCAAACAAGCGCTCGACAACGGCGCCGACTACCTGGTCATCGGCCGGCCGATCATCCACGCCGCCAACCCCACCGCCGCCGCCGCCGAAATCCAGCGACAAATCGTCGCGGCATTAGCCCAATAAAAAACGGGTGATCCTCCCGCCGGCATCGCATGCCAGATCCTGCATCCGGACGATGGTCAGCCCAATGCCTGAACGCTGCGTTAATCATCGCTTTCAGGCTCGGCGACGCCACCGGGAACCCGACCTGTTTCACTGTCGTACCGATAGTGCTCCACGGGGGGCGCGTCAGGGCCAATGCATACTGCACGGCCATTGCGCCAAACCACGGCATACTGGCCCAACCGCCGCTTGCGCTCAAGGGCTTCCGATACAGCCTGTTTGAGCGCATCCAGCGCCCTGGTTTCGTACTCATGCGCTTGCGTCATGGATTTTTCCAGGTTTGCAATAAATCCAGGATCTCTGGTTGCTTGACTTCACGTCGTTTACCCTCCTGCGTAAAAACAAGTTCCGGTTGTTCGCCGCTATTCAAGAAACAGAGCGTGCGATCTACCAATGTTATATAGGTTCCGAACAGATTTTCCAAACTTCTTGTGAAACGCCTCTCAATATCCGGCACCGGAATATCATGGCCGCCATGACGCACCCGCTCTATGACGCGCATCTTCGCCATCTCGGCATTCGGTAATGCCAGGTAAATCAACTCCACCCGCCATCCAGCCGTCTTCAGCCGTTTGATCAAGTGCAAGTAACCGCGTCCAGCCAACGTTGTTTCAAAACCAAAATCATGACGCGCCACGATATGCCGCTCGATCTCGCTGAGAAACAGGCGGCCTGCCTTCAATAACTCGTTTTCCGGCATCAACGGCGAAAGGCCTGATGCAATCAAATCAGCATTGACAAAAAAATGGCAATCGGCGATGTACGGCAGATACTTTAGGGCAAAGGTCGTCTTGCCGGCACCATTGGGTCCAGCAATGATCCAGCAAGTAGTCCGGTCATTACTCATTCACGCTATCCATAATGGCCATCTATAGATCAATTCTTACAGTCATGGTTCATACCGTCCGGAACACAATTTCGGATTCCTCGGCCTGGGCGCGGGCCTTGATGGTCTGCACTGCGTTGGCCTTCAATTTATCATTGCCTTTGAAGGCGGCGTCCAGACAGATCACCTGCATGGGTTCGGCGTTGGCCAGGGCATCGATCAGCTCGGGCGTGACTTCCTTTTCCAGGGAGATGAGCAGCGCGCCGTCTTCGAGTGAGAAGACCTGCTTGCCGGCCATCTCGAGGGTTTTGACCATTATGTTTTTTGGAAGATACCAGTTGAGCATTTACCGTTGCTGCGGGTGTTGCGCGGTCAGTCTCGTAATAGCCACGTGATAAGATTTGTTCGGAGATTTCCGTGTAATGCAATGGCGTGGCGTATTCCAAGAGCACCTTTTTTTGATAGCTTCTTTCCACGATTTCTCCACTGATTCCTCCGAAATATCTCCGCGTTAAGCGGCCGCGGGCCGACGACATATGAGGAAACATCGAACTCTCTTCCCGCAGTCCGCTTGAATGCATAGTTAGCCATCATCGACGGAATAGCTTTTGAGCGGTTCGCCCGACGACCCTACACGAGAGCGCATCTAATCCACCGCCGACGATGCCACCGGCAATTGGGACCGCCTTCGTCAGGTTGACGACGCCCTTCTCGCCCGCCTTTGTAATGAGCCTGAACCCAACAGCCTTGTTTATCTCAATAAGCGCACGCCCAGGGATGGCGGCGATGGCCTTCTCAGTGAGTTTACGCCCGATCTGGATCCCTGCATCCTTTACCACGGAACTTGCAGAGTCTCCAGCGAGACTGAGCAGCACAAAGGTTCGCACGCGATCATCATCTAGGTCATGGCCATAGATGCGAGCTATCGCCCCAGCCATCCTCGCTTGGAGTATCCACGACGCACCAAGCGCTGATGGAACAGAGATTGGCATTGTGATGAGACCGCCAAGTCCGGTTAGGAAGCCACTCGTGAAGTTCTTCGAAGTCTCCCTGCGAATCAGCGACTTCACCCTATCATGGTTCTGTTGGTACCCGACATCAAGAAGATACTCTTGCGCTAGCTTCTCAGACCCAACAAGCGGGGGTACGCCAGAAATCCCTTTGTCCAAGACGTACTTCACGGCCTTCTTTGCGGTTGAAGCGGTCGACTCAATGATGGACATCAAACGCCTCCTGATACGATCAAGTGATGGCTAACGTTTGAGGTAACCGGCCGCCGGAGCGCGAAGCGCGGAGGGAACCCGCAAGCGCAGCTTGCGGGCGGGCCGGTTGACCAAGAGGCTATACCTATAGCTTACGCGAACCGACACGCCGAGTTGTCCCGAGGTTTTCAATACGCGTTTGCCCGCGAATTGGGTCGAAGTATCGACTGGCGGCAAATCGAATCTCGTAGCGATTACGTTCCGACAGAATGAGTTCTCCCACGTTGGCCCGCTGCATGATGCGGCGGACTATTCGAACTTCTGCTGGGTGGTACCTGTTCCGTTCGTCGCCTTTGTATTTCTTCTGGAAGTCATGATCGAAGAAATACTTGGCCTCGGGATAGATGAGGACAAAATCGGGTCGTATCCCGGAAAATTCGCACAGTGTGTAGGTGTAGGACTGTAGTATACAATCCAGAAGCTTCTTTACGCTCTCAGATGCAATGGGCGACTTAACTTCGATACCAAACGCGTTTGCGCGGAATCCCATTTCGATGATATGAGGTTTCGGTCGAAGCAAAAAGTCTAGGAGACACTTTGATCCGTCGAGCGGCCAATGTCCTTCCGCTTCAAGGATGATGTCAAAGTCGTCGGCGAGAAACGCGACTAAGTCTTGCTTTAGCGCAGGCTCAGGCTTGATAGGCATAACTTGCAGCTTGAAGGGCGCGGAGACAGCAAGCGAAGCTTGCTGGCGGAGCATCCCTCTCGAAGCGCTTGTTGGGCGAATTAAATTGGATAGACGCCACTTCGCACCGCTCCAAGCAATTGGGGGATACACAAATCAAATCTTCTGACTTTGTCTCCCTGAACCTCAAACATAACTACAGCCGTAACATTTTCCTTGCGCCCCTGCGCCATGACAACGCAATCACGACCAGATAATCCCAAAGTTGTTTTGCCGAGCTCTGCAAATACTTTTGACTCGGGGTTGTTCGTGGAGTGCATCTTAACGGTACGCATCTTTCCGATGAGGTATTCTGAAATTTCCTGTTTGCTTTCAAGCTCCTCGAAGACCCACTGTGAAGCGTAGTGTGCGTCAGGAGTTAGCAACTTCAAAAACTCAGCGCAATCAAAACGATTCCATGCGCGCGCATAAGCAATAGCAGCAACTTTTTCGGTAAATGGAATTTCGGTGTTCATGATATTAACGCCCAACAGTAAGTAGACAGCAAAGTGCTGTGTTTATATACAGCACTTTGCCGCCTATCCCGCTTGCACCATGTCCTGACATTGTCGTAACCGGTGTGACATATGCGCCCTTGATTCAATAACATATCACCATCTATTAGAACGCGCCAGCCGTATTTGGCTGGGTGATAGACGGCAGATTGCCGTCTATTTGCGGACTTGACATCTACGTCGTGGCGGCGTTTCTGAACCACCTCGCCGTCCATCTGTGGGTGGCGCCGGCTACACAGAATTAAGCGCTCAACGCCTTGGTTTTTCTCTACAAGGCGGTTCTCGAACGCCCCCCTTGGCGATTGTACTGGCATCGTCCGCGCCAAGCGCCGCCAGCATCATCTGGACGCGACGATGGGTTTTTTGTCCGCAAAATCGATTTTAGGTTTCACAATTCGATTGATTTTACGCCCAGTTTGCGATGATTGCAAAAGACAACCCCTATCTGGATTCCGGATCGCGTTTGCAGAGCGTACGCGATCCGGAATGACGAGAAACAAATCCGCGTTCGCGGCATGCTAGCATTTTGCCATGTCTTCTTTTCCGTCAGTGATCTTGACTGGCAGCTTGGAGTTTAGATGGGCTGTTCCTGGCTCCATCTGCGGCATGAAGAAACGGCCAATCGAGGACAGTCATCATCCACAAGCGGAATCATGACTGTCCCCGACTACTGTGTGCAACGATCGGGATATCATGCCTGACCGGCCAGTCGCGTGGCCCGCCACCGGCACGTGGCGCGACCTGAACGGGCGCTATGCTGCGCACGACGCCTGCTCCCGAGCGGCAAGCGCTGGCGGTCAACCGCCGGTTGGTGCTTCCGGCATCGTTCGGTCGAGGAAGTCGAGCAGGGTTCGGTAATACGTCCGGCGGTGATCGTTGTCCCAGATGCCGTGGCCTTCGCGCGGCAGGGGCAGCCATTCGGGCGGATGGCCGGCGGCGGCCAGGGCGTCGCGCAACGCTTCCGAATGCGCGAACGGTACCTGTTCATCTGCCGTGCCGTGGGCGAGCAGCACCGGTACTTTGATATCGCTCGCCAGGTGGAGCGGCGAACGGTTTTGTAATTCGGCCAGGTCGTCGCCCAGGACGCGGCGCAAATACGCCTCGCCACCGCGGCCTCTTTGGATATTGCCTTTTTTGTATAACAATTCCAGATCGTAAGCACCGGCGAAGCCGACCGCGCAGCGATACAATTCCGGTTCGCGGGCGGCGGCCATCAGTGCCGCATAGCCACCGAAACTGCCGCCGTAGATGCCGATCCTGTCCGGATCGGCGTAGCCCTCGGCGATCGCCCAACGTGTTGCATCGGTGATGTCGTCCTGGATCTTGCGCCCCCACTCGCCGTAACCGGCGATCTCGAATGCATCGCCGTAACCGGCGCTGCCGCGGAAATTGATTTGCAACACGGCGTAGCCGTGGCGGGCGAACAACTGCACTTCGTTATCGTACCCCCAGTGGTCGCGTACTTGATGCGGCCCGCCATGCGGCATCACCAGCAACGGGAACGGCCGGGCCTCGCCGGCCGGCAAGGTCAGATAGCCATGGAGAGTCAAGCCGTCACGGGCGGTCACCACGATCGGCTGCATCGGACGCATGGTTTTAGCATCCATCCACGAGCGGGTGCCGAGCAAATAGCTGGCCTTATTGGTTGTGGTATCGAACAAATAATACTCGGCCGGGTGGATGTCGCTGTCGACTTTGACGATCATCTCGCGGTAATCGTGCGTGCTGCTGGTGATGGCAACGCGCCGCCCGCCGAATGCCGGGACCAGCATTTTGTGGCTGCGCACCAGCGGATGATCATCGGCACCGATATAGGCATAACTCACTTTGCCGTCGTCGATTTCCGCCACCAACGGGGTGTTGCTGAACGGGTCGGTAAATCTGTAGTCGAGATCGACGTTAGGACTCGCCGCCACCTCGGTGAGGGCACCGCCGTCCCGTTCGTAGCGATAAATGCCGCGCAATGCCTTGTCGCCACGCGGCCCGGAAAGCAGCACGGCATTGCCGTCTTCGATCAAAGCCAGCGGTTCGACGTCCACGTTACTGAAACCGGCAAGAGTGAACTCTTGCCATTCGGCACCGGCTTCGGGGCGGTAGAGGTACTTGCCGGTATTGTCGGCACCGGCGCCGGCAGCAAAGCGCACATTCCCGGCGGCGTCGGCCAGCGGCAGGCTGTTGGGCAGCGGGATCCGCCCGAGACTGCGCCGCTGGCCGGTATAGACGTTCAACATACTGACTTCCGGCAGCACGCCGGCTTTGAGCCCCGACTCCCCCTCCACCCAGGGATATTCGGCGATCAAGATCCAATCTTTCTGCTCGGGCAGAATATGGACCATGCTGTGGTTGGCAGCCCGGCGGATTTTTTCCGGGGCACGATAACCGTAGAGGTAGGCCTGCTTGCTGCCGTCGCGGTTGACGCCGAACAACTCGCCGGTCGAGACGGGCTGTTCCTCGTAGCCAAGGTCGGTGGCAATCTGGTAAACGACGCGCTCGTCGTTGACCCATGTGAAATCGATAACGTGGCCGTTTTCGATGGCTCGCGCGCCACCGGTCAGCTTCATGTCACGGCGGCGCAAAAAGCCGAGAACTTGTTTGTTCTTCTGGTAAAAAAGCACGGCTAAATAAGCCCCGTCGGGCGAAATTTCGACGCTCAAAAATTCATCGTCGCGGATAAAATCGTCGAGCGAGTCAAGCGGCTGGGACGCGGCGGCGACCACCGGCCAGGCCATCGGCAGCCACCACATCAACAGCAAAAAACGTGAGAAACGCATTGTTCTTCTCCACAAAAAGTGAATCGAATCAATCATTTATTTTACATTTCCCTATCCCCGACTGCTAGCATAACACCGCCGCACGGCGGGCCGCAAACCGCGCCGGCGACCCTTCTCAGGCGGCGGTTGCTACAATACCGGCCCGTTTCGAGATGGTCGATCGATGCCCGATACCCTGCCCCGCGCCGACTGGTCGTGGCCCGTTCGTCTGACGATGCCGCTGTGGCGGCGATTGCTCCGTTTTCTGGTCCGCGCCCGCTCCGTACCGCAGCCGCTCAGCGAACTCGGCATCGACCCGGCCAAGCCCGTGCTCTATGTCCTCGAAGCCCACGGTCTGGCCTCCTATCTGATCCTCGAAATGACTTGCCGGGACGAAGGGCTGCCGCTGCCCGGCGCGCCGCTCGGCGCCGACAAAATCGTTCTGCCGCGCAGCTACGGCGCGGTCAAACGCTACCGGGGAATCTTCCTGCAACGACTGCAAGCGCGTCGCGCGTCGCGCACGGTGCGCTATCTACTCGCGGCGCACGCCAAAGATCCTACGCTCGATGCGCAAATCGTGCCGGTCAGCGTGCTGATCGGCCGCGCCCCGGACAAGGAATCGCGCCTGACCAAGGTGCTGTTTTCGGAAAACTGGGAACTCGGCGGCCGCCTGCGCCGCCTGCTCAGCCTGATCGTCAACGGCCGCGCCACATTCGTCCATTTCGGCACGCCGCTCGTCGTCTCCGAACTCACCGCCCAGGGATTCAGCGGCGAGCAATTGCTGCGCCGTGTCATGCGCAGCCTGCGCACCACGTTCCGCCGCACCCGAACCGCGGCGATCGGACCGGACCGCTCGCACCGGCGGACGCTGATCGAACGCCTGCTGAAAGCCGACAGCGTGCAGGAAGCGATCGCCGCGCAAGCCAAGCGCGATCAAATCAGCCGCGACGAAGCCGAGGAGCAGGCCCGGCGATTTGCCTGGGAGATCGCCGCCGATTATTCGTTCACCTTCGTGCGGGCGATGGAAATCCTGCTGACCTGGTTCTGGAACAAGATTTACCGCGGCGTCGAAGTGCACCATTTCAATCTTTTCCAGCGCGCCGCGCCGGGGCACGAAGTGATTTACGTACCGTGCCACCGCAGCCACATCGACTATCTTGTACTGTCGTACATTCTTTACCAACGCGGCTTCGTCCCGCCACACGTCGCCGCCGGGGTCAATCTCAACATGCCGTTCGTCGGGCCGCTTTTACGCCGCGGCGGGGCTTTCTTCCTGCGCCGCAGTTTCCGCTCGCAACCGCTTTACGCGGCGGTCTTCAGCGAATACACCGCTTTACTGCTCAACAAGGGCGTACACATCGAGTTTTTCCCGGAAGGCACCCGCAGTCGAACCGGCCGCCTGCTGCCACCGCGCGCCGGCCTTTTAGCTATCACCGTACGCGGCCATCTGCAAGCACCGCGCCGGCCGCTGCTCTATCAGCCGGTAAACATCGGATACGAGCGCCTGGTCGAAGGCGGCGCCTATACCCGCGAACTCTACGGCCAGAGCAAGAAAAAAGAAACGGTGTGGGATCTGCTGAGCACCGTGTTCGGCATCATCCGCCGCAATCACGGCCAGGTGCACGTCAGTTTCAGCGAACCGATCCTGCTCGACGAAATGCTCGAGCGCCGCGACCCTGAATGGCGCGATTCGGCCGCCGCCGGGCGCCCGGCATGGCTGCCCGCAGTGGTCGATGAACTGGCCAATCGGATCGCCACCGGCATCAATCAAGCGACGCACGCCAATCCGGTCAGCCTGCTGGCGGCCGCCCTGCTCGCCACGCGCCTGCGGGCCATGGACGAGGTCGTACTGTGCGACGTGCTGGCCAAGTATCAAAAACTGCTGAGCCTGTTCGCTTACGCCCCGCGCATCACGGTCAGCGCCATCGAACCGGCCGGGATCATCGCCTACGGCCTCGACCTCGAAATCATTGAGCGTCTCGAACACCCGCTGGGGGCCATCATCCGCATCCCGCCGCGGGTCACCAGTCAGTTGACCTACTACCGCAACAACATCGCTCACCTGCTGGCGTTGCCGTCGCTGATCGCCTCATGCTTCATGAACGCCGCCGAGATCAGAACAAACCGGCTGCGCGAGCTAGTGACGGCGATTTATCCTTTTTTGAAAAACGAACTTTACCTGCCGTGGCTGGTCGAGGATCTGCCGGCGGTGCTCGACCACTACATCCAAGCGATGATCGACAACGGTCTTTTGTACCGCAGCGACGACCAAGCGATGCTGATGCGCGCCACCGGCGGTTCGGACAGCGCATTTTATTTGCGCAACATGGCCCGCACCCTAATCCAGACGCTCGAACGCTATTACATCACGTTCGCCATTTTGGACAAGAACGGCTCGGGCACGCTGAGCCGCGCCGAACTGGAAAAGCTCGGCGCCCAAACCGCCGAACGGATCGGACTTTTGCTGGAATACGAAACGCCGGAGTTCGCCGATCAGACCCTGTTTCGCCAGTTCATCGATATCCTGACCCGTCGCGGCATCATCAGCCGCGACGACGAAGGCCGGCTGATCTTCGATCAGCGCCTGACCCAGTTCGCGGTCGATGCGAAATTGATCCTCGGCAAGGAATTGCGCCACAGCATCCTGCACATCACACCGACACTGGGACCCAAACCCCCGGCCGGTGGGGCGGCGCAAGCGACAGGGCCGGAAGCGGCGGCGCCCAATCCGCCGGCGCCGGCTGGCGCAAACCCGCCGCCGGCGGCATCGTCTCAGGCGTCGAGGTCGGGAATCAACCGGCTTTCCCAGTAGGCGAGCTGATCGCGCAGCCTGAGCTTGCGTTTTTTCAACCGGGTCAAGGCCAACTGGTCGCCGCCGGGGTGGGCGGCCAGCGTCGAAATCGCCAGATCCAAGTCGCGGTGCTCCACGCGCAAGCGGCGGATCATGGCGGCGATTTCTTCGGTCGATGGCGTATTCGCCGGCACTCGATATGACTGCGGGTTGGGTTAAACTCCGCCCCTATCATAATGCAATCTAACCGCGCCGATGCGATGAACCGTTCCGCTGCACTCGCTAGCTTGACCGAGAATTCCGGGAATCTATGCAACAATTGGGTAAACGCCGGCCGTGAAACGGCCGCAATTCAAGAACAGGAAGCCCTGGCATGATCGAACGCCGAAAATTCATCCACCATACCGCTGTCGCCCTCGGCGGCGCCGCCCTCGCCGGTTGCGCACCGCGCACCGGACAAAACGGCGACTGCGCCCAGGACGCGGCGGCGAATGCCCGGCGCTGGAAAATGGTGACCACCTGGCCGCGGGATTTTCCCGGCCTGGGCGGCGGTGCGCGTCGCCTGGCCGAAGCCATCACGCAGATGAGCGGCGGCCGGCTGACCGTGACCGTGTACGGCGCCAACGAATTCGTCCCGGCGTTCGAAGTGTTCGACGCGGTGGCGAGCGGCACTGCCGAACTCGGCCACGGCGCCGCCTATTATTGGAAAGGCAAGGCGCCGGCGGCGCAGTTGTTCGGCAGCGTACCGTTCGGCATGACCGCGACCGAAGTCAACGGCTGGCTCTACTACGGCGGCGGTTTGGATCTGTGGCGCGAGGTTTATGCGCCGTTCGGCGTCGTCCCCTACCCGGCCGGCAACTCCGGCACCCAGATGGGCGGCTGGTTCAAGCGCGAAATCCAAACGCCGGAGGATCTCATCGGTTTAAAAATGCGCATTCCCGGACTCGGCGGCGAAGTCTTGCAAAAAGTCGGCGGCCTGCCGGTCAACATCCCAGGCGGCGATCTTTACACCGCGATCCAGACCGGGGCGATCGACGCGCTGGAATGGGTCGGCCCGTGGAACGACCTGTCGTTCGGCTTGCAGCAGGCTGCCCGTTTTTATTACTACCCGGGCTGGCAGGAACCCGGCTCGATACTCGAGTGCATCGTCAACCGTCAGGCGCTGGAGCAACTGCCGGACGACTTGCAAATGATCGTCTCCGTCGCGTGCCAGGCGATCACCCAGGACATGCAGGCCGAGTTCGCATCGCGCAACGCCCAGGCGTTGACCGCCCTGACCGAAGAACACGGCGTCGAACTCAGATCATTTCCGCCGGCGGTAATCGAGGCGCTGAAGAAAGCCGCCGGCGAAGTGCTCGCCGAACTCGCCACGCGCGACCCGCTCGCCGCAAAAGTCCTCGAATCGTACCGGGCTTTCGAACGCCAAGTCCGCCCGTGGACGGCGGTCTCGGAACAGGCTTACCGGGCGATTTAGGAAAATCTGCTGCACGCTGTCCAGGCTCATCGGGACAACCGGCAAGCGCGCGTTATTTCGCCTTCGGATTTTCCGGCTCGTCCGCCGCCGGGTCGATCAGTTCGCGGCAATGGAATACGGTCTGGTGTTCGACGATCGCGTCGCCGGCGCCCTGGCCGCGGGCATAACGCTTGCGCCAAATCCTATCGCGTTCGACGTCCATCGTGCCGCCGCCTTGTTCGACGCTCTGCCGTTGGTCGCGGTAACCCTGATCCCGCGACGCGGCCCATTCGGTGAAGCGCCGCTTGAGTTCCGGATCGCCGTCCCAGTCGGCGGGGCGCAGTTCGAACTCGTCGAGGGCGCCGAGCGGATAGGGAAAAATCCGGCCGATCGGTTCGCCTTCCTCGAAGCGGATGGCGCGATTGGGTTCGGTCAAACGCCAACTCATCGTGAACGGGTAAGGCAGCCAATCGGTGCGCACGAAGCCGTCGAGCGGCACGATGCCGGTTTTGTCGTGATTGGCCGGGCCGGTGATGACCATGCCGTATTCCGGCGGTGTTCTGAACAGGTAAGGCAACTCCCAGGTGAGGACGCCGTTGCCGAAATGCGTTTTCGGGCCCCAACGGTGGCGGCGCTCGGTCCATACCTTGAGATGCGCCAGATCGCTCATCCCGCTCCAGTAGAACTCGGCGGTGACCGGATTGAGAATTTCCCAACCCATCGTGTTGGCGGCGCTGAGCGGGATGCAGCGGTAGGCATAGCGTTCCGGCGTGCGGTCCATCCAGTCGCGCCCCGGGCGCGCCGGTCTGAGCCGGCGTAGTTCGTCGCGCCCGGCGCCAGGCAGCAGATAGATTTTAATCTCCGGCGTCATCCGCGCCACCCGCCGGACCGGGGGATACTTCGTCGCCGGGTTCAAGCCTGTCGCCGTTGTCATCGTCATCGCTGTCGCCGGCGGCGCACGCGATGCCGACCAGTTGATCGCCCTCGTCGAGGCGGATCAGCATCACACCCTGAGTATTGCGGCCGAAGCGCGATACTTCTTCGGCCCGTGTCCGGACCAGCGTGCCGTTGTTGCTGATCAGCATCAGGTGTTGAGCGGGGGCGACGTTGAGCGCTGCGACCAGCTCGCCGTTGCGGTCGCTGGTCTGGATCGCGATCACGCCGTGTCCGCCGCGGTGGCGCAGCGGAAATTCGCCGACCCGGGTGCGCTTGCCGTAGCCGTTGGCGGTGGCAATCAGCATGTCCTCGTGCGCCGCGACCTGCATGGCGACCAGATACTGTCCCTCGTCCATGCGCAGGCCGATCACACCGCGCGCCACACGACCCATCGGCCTGACTTCGCTTTCGCTGAAGTGGATGCCGCGGCCGTCGTTGGAAAAGAGCAGAATTTCAGCCTCGCCGGCGGTCAATGCCACGTCGACGACAACGTCGTCGGGCGCCAGATCGATCGCCCGGATGCCCGGCGCCAGCGGCCGTGAATAGGCGGTGAGCGGCGTTTTTTTGACGTAACCTTGACGGGTCGCGAAAAACACGAAATGGTCGGGTGTATAGTCGCGCACCGGCAGCACGGCGTTGACCCGCTCGCCCTCTTCCAGCGGCAGCAGGTTGACCATCGGCTTGCCGCGGCTGCCGGGACCGGCTTGCGGCAGATCGTAAACCTTGAGCCAATGCACTTTGCCGGCGTTGGTGAAACACAACAGCGTGTCGTGCGTGTTGACCACCCACATGCGATCGATGAAGTCCTCGTCTTTCATCCGCGTCGCGCTGCGGCCGCGGCCGCCGCGCCGCTGGCTGCGCCAGGTATCGAGCGGCTGGCACTTGGCATAGCCGGCATGCGACAGGGTGACGACGACATCCTGCTCGGAGATCAGATCTTCCATGCTCATGCTCAGCCGGTCGGCGATGATCGCGGTCCGCCGCCGATCGCCGTAGCGCTCGCGGATGTCCTCGAGTTCGGCTTTGATCACCGCCTGCAAGCGGTCCGGGTCAGAAAGGATGAGCAACAACTCGGCGATGCGCGCCAGGATCTCGCGATATTCGGCGGCGAGTTTTTCCTGCTCCAGACCGGTCAGTTTCTGCAAGCGTAGATCGAGGATCGCCTGGGCCTGCGCCGGAGACAAATGATAGCCGTCATCGCGCAGGCCGTACTGCGCTTCGAGATCGGTCGGCCGCGAGGCAGCGGCGCCGGCCTGGGCGAGCAGCGCGGCCACCTCGCCCGGCGCCCAGGACCGGGCGAGCAATGCGTCGCGCGCTTCGGCCGGACTGCGCGAACGCTTGATCAGGGCGATGACTTCGTCGAGGTTGGCCAACGCCACGGTCAAGCCTTCCAGGAGGTGGGCGCGCTCGCGTGCTTTAGCCAGTTGGTAAATCGTCCGCCGGGTGACCACTTCACGACGGTGGCGTAAAAACGCGGCGAGCACCGTCCGGATATCGAGCAATTGCGGCCGGCCATCGACCAACGCCACCATGTTGATGCCGAACACGCTCTGCATCTGGGTGTGCTGATACAGGTTATTCAGCACCACTTCCGGCACTTCGCCGCGCCGCAGCTCGATCACCATGCGCATGCCGTCCTTATCGGATTCGTCGCGCAGGCCGTCGCCGGCGATACCGTCGATTTTTTTCTCCTTGACCAACTCGGCGATTTTCTCGAACAGGCGCGCTTTGTTCACCTGGTACGGCAGTTCGGTGACGATAATCGCCTGGCGCACGCCGCCCTCGACGTCCTCGACGTGGCTGCGGGCCCGCAGATAGATCCGGCCGCGGCCCGTGGTGTAGGCTTCGCGGATGCCTTCGGCGCCATTGATGATGCCGGCGGTGGGAAAATCCGGTCCGGGCAGATGGCGCATGACGCCATGGATATCGAGCTCTGGATCGGCGAGCAAGGCCAGTGTCGCGTCGATGACCTCGCCGAGGTTGTGCGGCGGGATGTTGGTCGCCATGCCCACCGCGATACCCGACGAACCGTTGACCAAAAGGCCCGGCACAGCGGCCGGCAGGACGACCGGCTCCTGCTCGTTGCCGTCGTAATTGGCGATGAAATCGACCGTTTCCTGGTCGAGATCGGCCATCATTTCATGGGCGATGCGCGCCAGGCGGATTTCGGTGTAGCGCATCGCCGCCGGCGGGTCGCCGTCCACTGAGCCGAAGTTGCCCTGGCCGTCGATCAGCGGGTAGCGCATCGAAAAAGACTGGGCCATGCGGACGATGGTGTCGTAGACCGCGGTATCGCCGTGCGGGTGGTACTTACCGATCACATCGCCGACGACGCGGGCCGATTTTTTGTACGCCTTGTTCCAGTCATTGCCCAGCACCTGCATGGCGAAAAGCACGCGGCGGTGCACCGGTTTCAGGCCGTCACGGACGTCCGGCAGGGCACGCCCGACGATCACGCTCATCGCGTAATCGAGGTACGACTGCTTCATTTCATCCTCGAGATTGACGGGGATGATTTCGCGCCTGGATTCAGCCATCGGAAAGGGTCTCTTCAAGACAACGCTGGCCGGCGTAACTCACTGTTTTTATTGATAAAAAAACCACAGGAACCCGGCCGGACAAAGATCGTTCATTATACCATGAAGCCTTGTTTTTCGGGGTGCCATGCAGGCTCGAATACAGCGCCTGATGCACTGCGGACGACAGCCGGGTATCATGGCGCCGTCTCGCTCACCAAGCAGGATTGATCGACCATGTACAAGCATCTGACTTTGTTGTTCGGCGCGGTGCTCAGCACTGCGGCCGGCGCCCAACCGGCGCCCAGTGAAAACGCCCCGGCAGCGACCACCGGCGAGGGCAACCCCGTCGTACGCCTGACCACTTCCAAAGGGGTGATCGATATCGAGCTTTACCCCGACAAAGCGCCCGAAACCGTCGCCAACTTTCTCAAATACGTCGAATCCGGCTTCTATGACGGCACGATATTCCACCGCGTGATCAGCCATTTCATGATCCAGGGTGGCGGCTTCACGGCCGATATGCAGCAAAAACCGACGCGCCCGCCGATCACCAATGAAGCCGATAACGGCCTGGCCAACGCCCGCGGCACCATCGCCATGGCCCGCACCGGCGACCCGCACAGCGCCACGGCGCAGTTTTTCATCAACGTCCAGGACAACAGCGCCCTCAACCACCGCAACAAGGTGACGCCGCAAGGCTGGGGTTATGCGGTGTTCGGCAAAGTGATCGCCGGCATGGAAGTGGTGGACGACATCCGTTTCGTGCCGACCGGCAACCGCGGCATGCTCCAGGACGTGCCCATCGAAACCGTCACGATCGAGCACGCCGAAGTGCGCAAACCGGCCGGCGGCGAGTGAAGCGCGGCGAACTGCTCTTTCTTTCCGACGTTCATCTGGAATCGCCCGACCAGCCGGCCTTCGGCTGGCTTTGCGAGACCCTCGCTGCCGCCCGCCAACGGGCGGCGGCGGTTTATATCCTCGGCGACCTGTTCGAGGCGTGGATCGGCGACGACGCACCGGGCGCGGTGGGCGAAGGGCTGGCGCCGGTGCTCGCCGCCCTGCCGGCGAGCGGCGTGCCGGTCTTTTTCCTGCACGGCAATCGTGATTTTTTGCTCGGTGAACGCTATGCCGCGGCCTCGGGCATGACGCTGCTCGACGGCCCGGCGGTCATCACGATCGGTACCGCGCGCGTCCTTGCGCTGCACGGCGACGAACTGTGCACCGGCGATACCGCCTACCAGGCTTTTCGCGCCGAAGTCCGCGATCCGGCCTGGCAACGCGCTTTTCTGACCCGGCCAGCCGCCGAAAGACGCGATCTGGCGCGCCGGGCCCGCGACGCCAGTTCACTGGCCACTGCCGGCAAACCCGCGGCCATCATGGACGTCGAGCCGGCAACGGTCAGCGCCTGGCTGGCCCGCCACGCTGTGCAGTACATGATCCACGGCCATACCCATCGCCCGGCGCTGCACCGTACAACGCCCGCCCCCGGCGTCACCGCCTGGCGCCGTGTGCTCGGCGCCTGGGAGAACCAGGCCATGGCCCACTGGATCCGGCCGGCGTACTTTCCCGATCCTCAAGCGCCAGGACTGTAGATCACGCCACCGGCCGCGGCGTAAGCGGCGAGCACCGCCCGCGCCCGCTCGCGCTGCACACCGGTCACCACCTCGATGCCGCGGTGGCGCATCGCGCCCGGCCAGTCGTCCGGTTTCGGCCCCTCATCGAACCCCGCAGCTTCGGCGTCCACACCCCGCGCTCCGCACACCAGCCGCCTGACGCCCGACCACAGCGTTGCGCCGAGACACATCAGGCACGGCTCGCACGAAGTGACCAAAGTCAGATCGGCCGCCGATAAATCCCAGCCGCCGAGCCGGCGTTGGGCCAGCGTCAAGGCGACGACCTCGGCGTGCAGGGCCGAAAGATTCGAAGCCAGCACCAGATTGACCCCGGCCGCGACCTGTTCCAGCGTCGCCGAGACGACGACCCGCGCCCCGAACGGCCCGCCGAGTCCCGCCGCCGCCCCGTCCCGGCCGAGATCGATCGCCGCCCCCATCGCCTCGTTCAGATCCCGGAAGCGACGCGGCACCAAAGCCGCCCGCAGCAATTCCGGCAGCACAACGCGCAGCTCGCCGCCGCCATCGCGTTCGTCCCCTTTGCCGTTATCCCGTTCGTTCATCCGTTCAAATCCGCTCGTTGTCACTGACTGATGTCCCGAATCGCCCCCGCCCTTTCCCCCGCCAGTGGGGACTGGGGTGGGGCCATCGCCCGGATCATGGTGCGCTGGCGGCGAACCTCGAACAGCACGACGCCGGCGGCGACCGAGACATTGAGGCTCTCCACCCGCCCGGTGAGCGGAATACGCATTTGGAAATCGCACAATTCGGCAGTCAGGCGGCGCATGCCGTGTTCCTCGGCGCCGAGAACGACGGCCAACGGCCGGTTGAGGTCGTGCTCGTAGAGGGTCTGCGCCGCCTCGCCGGCCGTTCCGGCAAGCCACAGGCCGCCCTGTTTAAGACGGCGCAGCGCCCGCGCCAGATTGACCACGCGGACCAGTGGCAACAATTCCGCGGCGCCAGCCGCCGCCCGGCGGGCGGCGGGCGTCAGCTCGGCGGCTCGGTCGCGCGGTATCACGACAGCGGTCGCACCGGCCGCTTCCGCCGTGCGCAGACAGGCGCCGAGGTTGTGCGGGTCGGTGACCCCATCGAGCACCACGACCAGCGGCTCGGCCGCGGCGGCGATCAACGGCTCGAGATCCCCCTCGTCGAGGAGGTTATCAGCCTCGAAACTGACCACCACGCCTTGATGGCGGACCGCGGGCAACAGGCGATCGAGGCCGGCCTGATCCAGTTCATGGCTGCGCACGCCAGCGGCGGCGGCTTGCCGGCGCAGCTTTTCGAGCCGGGCGTTTCGCGTTCCGGCTTTGAACCAGATATCGCCGATCCGCTCCGGTTTATGGCGCAGCAAAGCGGCCGCGACGTGGATGCCCGCGGCCCGTTCGAGTTGGTGTTTCATACCGGTTCCAAAAGTTCGAGATCGATTTTATCGTCTTCCAACCGCACCGCGGCCAGCCGGACGCGCACCGCGTCACCCCACCGGTAAAGCCGGCCGCTGCGTTCGCCTCGCAGGTGCTGGGCGAGAGGGTCGAAATGATAATAATCGCCGGGCAGCGTGCTGATGTGCACCAGGCCGCTGACCGGCGGCGCGGCCAGCTCGACGAACAAGCCGAAACCAGTGACCCCGCTGACCATGCCGGCGAACACTTCGCCGACACGACCTTTGAGGTAAACGCACATCAACCGCTGCCTCACCTGGCGCTCGGCCTCCTCGGCGCGGCGCTCGGTAAACGAGCAATGCTCGGCCAGATCGCCCAGCGCCGTAGGGCGTTCGCCGCCTGCTGTACCGTCGCCGAGGTGACGGAGCAGCGCGCGGTGAACGAGCAGATCGGGATAGCGGCGGATCGGCGAGGTGAAATGGCAATAGGCATCGAGCGCCAGACCGAAATGCCCTTCGTTCACGGGCAAGTACACCGCCAGCGCCTGGGCGCGGAGCAGCATCGCATGGACCAGGTCGTGGTTCGGCCGGTCGCGCACGGCCTCGGCCAGCGCCGCGAAATCGGCCGGCGCAGGCCGCTCTTTCCAGTCGGGTTTCAGCCCCTGAGCGCGCAGAAACGGCACCAGGGTTTCGAGTTTGACCGGCGGTGGCGGGTGGTGGACGCGGTACAAAGCCGGAATCTCGGCGGCCAGCAGGGTGCGCGCCGCGCAAACGTTGGCGGTGATCATCGCCTCTTCGATCATCCGGTGTGCGGTCAGCCGCTCCGCCACCACCACGTCGGCAACCTCGCCGTTTTCAGCGAAGACGATTTTCGCCTCGCGGCTATCGAAATCCAGCGCCCCACGCCGCCGGCGCCGCCGATCCAACGCCTGCCACAGCCGATAGAACGCGCGCAGCGAATCGCCGACCGCGGCGCCCTCGGCACCCGCCGGCAACGCGCTGATGTCCTGCCGCGCCTCAGGCGCTGCGACAGACTGTTCGACCTGCTGGTAGGTCAAACGCGCGTGTGAGCGGATCACCGCCCGGTAAAAGCGGCTCGCCTCGACCTCGCCGTGGCGATCGATGTGCATATCGCAGACCAGCGCCAGGCGCGGCCGCTCCGGCTTCAGCGAACACAAGCCGTTGGAGACCGCTTCCGGCAGCATCGGCAACACGCGGTTCGGAAAATACACCGAGGTGCCGCGCCCGCGCGCCGCGGCATCGAGCACGCTGCCGGGGCGCACATAGTACGCGACATCGGCGATGGCAACGATCAGCCGCCAGCCGCCGCCCGCGGGCGCGCAATAGACCGCATCATCAAAATCGCGCGCCTCCGGACCGTCGATCGTCACCAGCGGCAGAGCCTGGAGATCGTCGCGGCCGGCAAAATCGTCCACCGCCGGATCGTCCGGCAACCCGGCCATTTCAGCCGCCACCTCCGGCGGCCATTCATGCGGTAGCTCGTGACTGTGAATCGCGATCTCCACCGCCATCCCCGGTGCTCCGGCCTCGCCCAGCACGCGCTCCAAAACGCCGACCGGCGGCGCCCCGTCCTGCGGCGGCTCGACGATGCGCGCCACCACGATCTGCCCCGGCGAGGGCTGCGCCGCTTCGCTCGCGCGCAGCACCACATCGAAACCCAAACGCGGGTCGTCGGGCGCGACAAACGCCACTCCGCCGCGCTCGAGATAACGCCCGACCACCTTCGAAACCGCCCGCTCCAGCACCTCGACAATCTGCGCCGTCGGCCGGCCGCGCCGGTCGAGCCCGGTAATGCAGCACAAAATCCGGTCGCCGTGCATTACCTGGCGCATTTCCCGGGGACTGAGATACAGCCAAGGCTCGCCCTCGTCGGGCACCACGTGGCCATGCCCCTCGGCACTGGCGTGGACCCGGCCGTGGATCAAATCCATCCGCTCCGGCAAGCCGAAAGCACCGCGCCGATTGCGCACCACTCGGCCCGCCGCCGTCAGGTCGGCGAGCAGCCGATCGAGCGCCGCCCGATCCGTAACCTGCAACGCCGCCGCAATCTCGTCGCCGCCGAGCGGCCTGCCCTGCACATACAACCAGCCGATCAGGTAATGGTCGCTTGGCGCCGGCGCTGCCGGTGGCTGCCGCGCACCGGAACGCCGCCGCAGCGGGTGGCGGGCCGATCGGTGGGGGCGCTTGGAAGGCTGGGTCATGTGGAACGATTTAACAGTGATTTGCGCTATAATTATGGCCGATCGTCCAGTTGAGGGCGATCAAACACAGCAGCCCCTTGACGTGAGGGCGCGTACAGGATACCTTCTTCACGCCCGGTGCGGTAACCCCTTGCCGCACCGGACAGTGGCTGGAGCCCTACCCCTTGGGGTTCCAGCCACGCCTTGCCGAGGTGGCGGAATTGGTAGACGCGCTGGCTTCAGGTGCCAGTGGCCGCAAGGTCGTGGAGGTTCAAGTCCTCTCCTCGGCACCATCTGATACAGGCGCCAGACATGCCACACTGGCACCTGAAGCAATCAAAACCAACACGCGCAGCGCGAACGGCTTACCGCGCAGCGGTAAGAAGAGAGCGCGCAGCTCCGCAAACGCCAGTGGCCGCAAGGTCGTGGAGGTTCAAGTCCTCTCCTCGGCACCATCTGGGCACCATCTGATAAAGGCGCCAGACATGCCACACTGGCACCTGAAGCAATTAAAACCAACCCGCGCAGCGCGAACGGCTTACCGCGCTGTTCTGTTTCTACCGCAACAGTGCCTTTGCCGTGGTCTTTAACCCAATAGTTGCATAAATTTTGCTCGAATTCATCAAATTCACTATAGAATCATATAGTTATGATGCTGTTAGCTGGAAAAACGAATTCACCAGCTTATCGACGCGATTAGCTATCTCCTTCGCCACGCGCAGCAATGCGCCAACCAGTTGCTCATCCACATCCATGTCACCCTCGTACTCGGCCAGATTGCGCTTGCGGTGCGCCTGATCGAGCACGCGCCACTGTTCGTTGGGCAGGTCGATCTTGTGTTGCAGGCACTGGAACACCAGGTAACGGGATTCCGACCGGTAGCCCCGGAAGCGCAGTGCCGCCAGAGCCAGTGCATGGGCGGCGTTGTAGGCCAAGTCGAAACGGCTCTCCAGGCTGAGTTCTTTCCGCCCGGCGTCTTCCAGCCGGCGCAGACCGGAACGCAGCAGGCCCTGACATTCGGCATCCGCCGGTGGCTCGGCCTTGAGCTGGCCGATGCGCACCAGGTTATCAAGCTGCGGATGGCTCATTTTCGTTCCCTATCAGGACCAGGTGATCGCCGGCCAGAACGCGCGCGAGGAAGGGGTTGCCGGACGCCTTGCGATCCGCGTACTCCCGCGGTGTATACAGGGTGGGGTTGATCTTGCGGTCCAGGTCCGCTTCCACCAGTGCCAGGGCCGCGTAGATGTCCTCGAGTGTGATGCTATCGGCGACGATCAGGATGTCGATGTCGCTGGTTGCGGTATCCATGCCCTTCGCCACGGAGCCATACAGCAGGGCCAGGTTGATGCGGTCTTCCAACGGGGCGAGCGCCGCGCGGATGGGCTCGGCCAGCGCCACGGTCTTTCTCACCAGGCCGCGCAGTTCCTCGAAGACCGGCGAGTCTGGATTTGCCTGGTAGTGCTTCTGGTTGCCGATACGCTTGACCGTGACGAGGCCGCTGGACGTGAGCCGCTTGAGCTCGCGCTGGACGGCGCCGGAACCGGAGCCGGTCCGCTCGATCAGTTCGGAGGCGTAGAAACTGCGGCCGGGCTGGCCGAAGATCAGGGCCAGCACCCGCTGCTGGGTGGTGGTGAACAGCGCATCGGCCAGGCTGGTGGGTGCGGCCTGAAGATCGGCCGCCGCCTTGCGGCGGGCCGGTCGTGAATTCCTGGTGGCGGCAGTATTACCCATTTCGGGCATTCTAATGCCCACTTTGGGCAAATGGCAAGTGGCGCTGGAAATTAAGAAAAAAACCGCGCAAGTCCACAGAGACGGGCGGCAGCGAACTGGCGCAATGCCAGCCTCAATGCGGCTTTGCTGATTCCCGTTTCAATGCAAAAGCCTGCAAAACCCACTCATGCGGCCACTGACCAGCGGAACGGTCGGTCGGCCAGCGCTCAACCCGCGGTCCGCGCAACGCGGATCGTCCAGGGGCGCCATGCATGGGAATCATCTCAGATTATTTCGCGTCCTGGTATTTTTTCAAGAAGGGCTCGACGAATTCGAGCGGCAGCGGGAAGACGAGGGTGGTGTTTTTTTCGGCGCCGACTTCGACCAGGGTTTGCAGGTAACGCAGTTGCAGGGCGCCACGGGCCTTGGCCAGTTTCTCGGCCGCCTCGACCAGTTTATCGGCGGCTTGTTGTTCGCCTTCGGCGTGGATGACTTTGGCGCGGCGCTGGCGTTCGGCTTCGGCTTGTTTGGCGATGGCGCGGATCATCGATTCATCGAGATCGACGTGCTTGATTTCGACGTTGCTGACTTTGACGCCCCAGCCATCGGTCTGGCGGTCGAGAATGGCCTGGATGTCGGCGTTGAGCTTGTCGCGCTCGGCCAGCATCTCGTCGAGGTCGTGCTTGCCAAGCACGGAGCGCAACGTGGTTTGCGCCAGTTGGCTGGTGGCGTCCATGAAACGTTCGACGGCGATAATGGCTTTTTCCGGGTCCACCACGCGGTAGTAGATCACGGCGTTGACCTTGACCGAGACGTTGTCGTGGGAAATCACATCTTGGGTTGGGACGTCCATCACGACGGTGCGCAAATCGACGCGTACTATCTGCTGGATGACGGGAATGACGATGATCAGGCCCGGCCCCTTGACCTTGTAAAATTTGCCGAGAAAAAAGATCACACCGCGCTCGTATTCCCTGAGCACTTTGAAAGTGTTGAGCAACAAGGTGATGACGAAAACCGCAATTGTCAACCAGAACGTGATATTAAACATGTCGTGATCCTCCGCTTGCGCTGTTTTCCAGCGGTTCGACCTCTAACACCAATCCGTCAACGCGCAATACTTTGACCCGCGCTCCGCGGTCGATCGGTAATGCCGAGCGGGCGCTCCAGTCCTCGCCTTCCAGATGGACGCGGCCGTGGCCGTCTACGAACGGCTCCACGGCTTCGGCAAACCGCCCGAGCATTGTTTCCACGCCGCTGACGCGCGGCGCGCGCTGTGCCCTGACGGCGAGATACATGACGCCGAAAAAGAGCAACGAAGCGCCGGCCCCGATCGCCGTGACGAAACCGATGGGGATGCTGAATCCGGGTACACCACGATCCATCAGGATAATGCCGCCGAAGACGACGGCCACAATGCCGCCGATACCAAGTATGCCGAAACTGGGAACGAACAATTCGGCCAGCAATAGGAACGCGCCGACGGCGACGAGTGCGACGCCGGCCCAGTTGACCGGCAGGATCTGAAAGGCGTAAAAGGCCAGCAGCAGACAGATGACACCGATCACGCCCGGCACCAGCGTGCCGGGGTGGTAGCCTTCGAGCGCCAGCCCGTAAATACCGATGAGCAGCAGCATGTATGCCAACGTCGGATTGGTGATGACGGCCAGGAGTTCACTGCGCCAATCGGGGACCAGCGTTTCGCGGCGGGCCCCGGCAGTGTGCAAGGTAACGAGCCCGGCTGCGGTTTTTATTTCACGGCCATCGACCTGCGCCAGCAGATCGTCGATATCGTTCGCCACAAGATCGATGACGTTTTCGGCCAGCGCTTCGCTGGCGGTCAGGCTCACCGCTTCGCGCACCGCTTTTTCCGCCCATTGCGCATTACGCCCGTGGCGCTCGGCAAGGCCACGGATATAAGCGGCGGCATCTTCCAACACTTTGCGGCTCATCGCGTCGCCGGCCGGCGCGGCGCCCTGGCCGTCTTTCTGCTGGTCTTTTCCTTCGTCGCCGTCGTCCGCCGGTTGTTTAGAAGGAAATGGTATGCCGCCGATCGGCACCGGCGTGGCGGCGCCGAGATTCGTCGACGGCGCCATCGCCGCGATATGGCTGGCGTACAACATGTAGGTGCCGGCGCTGGCGGCGCGCGCCCCGGCCGGTCCGACCCAGATCGCCACCGGCACCCGGGCGTTGAGGATTTTATTGATGATGTCACGCATCGATGCATCGAGGCCGCCGGGGGTGTCGAGGCGGATCACGACCAGGCCGGCGCCTTCGTTCTCGGCGCGCTCGATGCCGCGGACCACGTAGTCCCGCGTCGCCGGACCGATCGCATCGGCCACTTCCAGGATATAGACGGACACCGGCTGTCCCGGTGATGGCGGCGCGGCAAGCAAAGCACCGCCGGTCAGAAGTGCGGCAATAAAAGAGTGTGGCTTCATCGCTTGTCCAATCCGTGGGCCGAACCGGCGGTACCTGGAGATGCCACCGCGCCCTATTCCCGGATTCTACACGATCCGCGCCGGCTGGTCGTTGAAAAGCGTTCCTGTGCAGCCTACCGGGTTTAACAGGTTGTTGAAAATGGGCTCTCCTGCCCTTTTTCAAGTCGCGAGTCCGGTACATGCCCGGACTCGCTCTCGCCGGATCAAGCACTGCCGCGCTTGATCCGCGTGCGGAACATCCCTGTTCCACCTTAACCGGCTGTTTTTCAACAGCCTGTTAAGATATTCCGAATGGAAAGCCGCGCTGCACTCGCCGCCCTTCTCGCAACCGGCCTGGCGAGCGCCGCCGATGGAGGTGTCATCATGCGTATTTCGTCTTCCGCTTTCGCCGCCAACGGCATGATCCCTGCCAAATACACTTGCGACGGCGACAATGTTTCGCCGCCGCTCGAATGGTCCGGGATTCCGGACGGCGCCAAGAGCCTGGCGCTGATCGTCGATGATCCGGATGCCCCCGACCCGGCGGCGCCGAAAATGGTCTGGGTGCATTGGCTACTTTACAACCTGCCCCCGGACAGCCGCGGTCTGCCGGAAGGCGCGCGCCCCGGCGAACTGCCAGAGGGTACGCGCCAGGGGATGTCCGATTTCAAACGCCCAGGCTACGGCGGGCCCTGCCCGCCGATCGGCCGGCACCGGTATTTCCACAAGCTGTATGCACTCGATGTCGTACTGCCCGATTTGAACACCCCGGACAAGCGCGCCCTGGAAGCGGCATTGGGCGGGCATGTGCTGGCGCAGGCGGAACTGATCGGCACCTATTCGCGGCACCGTTAGCCGGATGAAACCCGGTGTACTCGCGCCGCGCTTTTCTCGGCCGCTTAGGCGCCATGATCGGTGGCGCGTGGCTGCCGCGGCGCGCACCCGCCCGGCCGGGATCGACGATGACCGCCGTTCACGGCGATAAAATCGGACAGGCCGCTACCGGCGATCTCAAATTGTTCCTGGCCGGCGACGTTATGACCGGGCGCGGCATCGACCAGATCCTGCCCCATCCGGCAAGCCCGGAGTTGTATGAGCCGTACGTCAAAGATGCCCGCGACTACGTTCGTTTAGCCGAAAGAAAGAACGGGACGCTGGACAAGCCGGTCGCTTTCGACTACCCGTGGGGTGACGCCTTGCCGGTGCTTCGCAAAGTCGGCGTCCATGCCCGGATCGTGAATCTTGAAACGGCCGTGACCGGGCACGATGCACCGTGGCCCGGTAAGGGCATTCACTACCGGATGGACCCTGCGCATGTCCCGCTCCTGACCGCCCTCGGCGTCGATGTCTGCGTCCTGGCCAACAACCACGTATTGGACTGGCAGCCTGCCGGGTTGCAAGAAACGCTGGCGACGCTGCACGCTGCCGGCGTGCAGACCGCCGGCGCGGGCGGTGCGCGGCGCGCGGCGGAACGGCCGGCAATCATCGAGAGTGCCGGGTGCCGTTTGCTGGTCTTCGCGTTCGGAATCGCTACCAGCGGTATTTCGCCGGCTTGGGCGGCCGGCGAGAATAGCCCCGGGGTGAATTTTCTGCCGGATTTAACCGCCAAGTCCCTGAAAAAAACAATCCGCATCATCGGCGAGCATGCGTTGCCGGACGACCGGGTGATCGTTTCGATCCACTGGGGCGGCAACTGGGGTTATGAGGTATCCGCGGAGCGGCAGGCGTTCGCCCGGGCACTGATCGAAGAGACGGGTGTGGACCTCGTCCATGGTCATTCGTCACACCACCCGCAGGGTATTGAAGTTTTCCGCGAACGCTTGATTCTTTACGGCTGCGGCGATTTCCTGAACGATTACGAAGGCATTACCGGCCGCGAGTCTTACCGCCCGGATCTGACGCTGATGTATCTGGCGGACCTGGATACCGCCAGCGGAGCGTTGCGCCGCCTGACGTTGATCCCGCTGCAAATCCACCAAATGCGGCTGCGCCAGGCCGGCGAAAAAGACATCCGCTGGCTGGCGGCAACGCTGACCCGCTACAGCAAACCCCTGGGCGGCGGTACAACACTCGCATTGCAACCGGCCGACGACAGCCGGCCCATGACGCTGGCACTGCGCTGGTAAGACCCTGAATATCTGAAACCTGCCTATTGTCTGCAAAGACCGGCCGCCAGGCGTTTCCGGCGGCTGGGAGGTTTCAAGATCGTGTCGTATGTGGTTGAGTGAGCGTTTTCTTCGCGAACTCGAGCACGGCAAGGAGACCATCGAATTGGGTCGGGCACTCAAGGTGCTGGCCGGACTTGGCATCGAACTCGAGGCGCAGGCACGGCCGTTATGACGATCCGCAGGCTTCATGCGTTGTGGTGTGACGGCACGCCGATAGGGCAGTTCATCGAAACAGGTGCGCGGCAGGTCCGGTTCGAATACACGAAAGATTACGAAGGTTCGCCGATCTCAGTTTCGCTGCCGCCAGCGGAACAGCCTAAATCGGAATTTGCCGCGGTCAATTTCCTCGATAACCTGCTGCCCGAGAACCCGGCGCCGAATCTACCCACATGAATGTGGCGAATCTCCTAAAAATATCTACCCCTTTATACACACCACCGGCTTGAGTCTGGCCACTTTGCGCGCCAGCCCGGCGCGGTCGGCAACGCCGACTACCGCCGAAACGTCTTTGTAGGCGCCCGGCGCTTCTTCGGCGACGCCGCGCAAGCTGGGGCTGCGGATCAGAATCCCGTGGCCGGCAAGATCGTCCACCACTTTGCGGCCCTGCCAGCGCTTCGTCGCCTGGCGCCGGCTCATCGCCCGGCCGGCACCGTGGCAGGCCGAAGACCACGACAAGGCTTCACCTTCGGCGGCGTCGAACGCCGCGACGCAGCCGATCGGAAAGCCATAGCCCCAGTGCGCGTCGGGCATCGCGTAGGACGCGCCGACGATGCCGGGCAACATCGCGACGTTGGCGATCTGTTCGTAAACTTTGTGATCCATGGCGCGGACCAGCGCTTCGTCGGCATAGATCACGCCCGGAACGCGCATCGCCCCGTGCGGCGCGATATGCCATTCATATGCCGATCGCCGGTTCAGCAGATTGAGATCCACGACCGCGCCTCACACATCGATCACGCACTGCGCGCGCCACGGCGATTCGGCGGCGGGACCGCCTTCGTCCCGGCCGGCATAAAGCTCGGTCAGCGTCGCGCCTTTGACTTCGACCGCCGGCTGGTGGCGGGCGACGTCGATCGCCTCGCCGTGCAGTTCGGCGTCGAGTTCAAGGTTAGTGATATGGACGACGAAACGGGAAAACAACATGCTGCGCGTCGCCATCTCGAAGACGATGGCGTCGATCCAGTTGACGAACAGCATATCCAGGTTTTCACCACGGCACGCGACTTTGACGCAGACCCGCGGCGCGACGACCGCCGGGTCGCAGATCACCGCGGTCAAGGCCACCGCCGCCTGGGCGAAAGCCTCCTCCGGCGTCGCCCCACGGCCGCGGATGCCGATATCGGCTTCGTGCTCGAAATGCTCGTAGCGGCCACCGACAGCCGCCTCATCCCGCCGCACGGCGCGGAAAAAGCCGATTGTTCCGGCCGGTGTATTCAACCGCCCGCAGTGTTCCACGCTGCTAAAATTCGCCGCCGCAATCAGCGCCGGCATGCTGCCGGCCGCATGATCGGCAGTGACCGCAAAGCCGTCCATCAGCCGGACAAAAAAGAACAAAGCGTGCATCGGCCACGGGCGCGGCCGATCCCAATCGGCAATGTGCAACTCACCGCCGGGCTTCAGCACGCGCCGGGCTTCACCGAGCGCCCGATGTTTCTGTGCCGCCGTCAAGTGATGGAAAAAAAGCGTCGATAGCACGCGGTCGAACGTCCGGTCGGAGTATGGCAGCGCGGTCGCCGTGCCCCGATCGAAATGAATGGGGGCGCCGGTGGCCTTGCGCCGCGCCCGGCGGAGCACCTCGGGATCGGCGTCGAGCCCGGTGACGCCGGCCCGCGGATAGCGCTTCGCGACCTCCAGGGCAAGCGTCCCGGTCCCGCAACCCAAGTCCAACACCGCCATGCCGTCGTGCATCGCCGCCTGCGCGATCAACCGCCGCTTGAACACCCGCTCGCGCGCGGCGAGGGCGACGACCGGATCGTAAATGCCGGTCAAACAGCGCCAACCGAGCGCGTGGATGATGGATCTGTCGTTCATTCCTGCACACGCCGAGGTACTGAACTGATGTCTGACGGATTATCGCGCAATTGCCCCGGCCCGGCTTGTCCGCCGGTGGTTGACCGCTGTTCCAGGTGACGTTTCCCGCCGCTGGCGCGATCCGGGATAATGCCGCGATGAGTATGCCATTGACTTTGCTGCTTTATCTCGCCGCGTTGCTGGCGATCGGCGCCTGGGCGGCGCGGCGCACGGCGGACAGCGACGATTTTCATCTCGGCGGACGGCGGCTCGGGCCGTTTGTCGCGGCGCTCAGCGCCTCGGCCAGTTCGTCTTCGGCGTGGAGTCTGCTCGGGGTCAGCGGTGCGGCTTACGCCTGGGGTCTGCCGGCGATCTGGCTGCTGCCGGCGGTGCTCAGCGGGTTCTGGATCAACTGGACGTGGGTCGCGCCGCGCCTCAGAAGGCGCAATGACGAGTGCCACGCCATGACGCTGATCGAATTTCTCGGCCACGGGCTTGCCGCCGGTGACGCCCGCCAACTACGTCGCGGCGGCGCCTTGATCATTCTTTTTTCGTTCACGTTTTATATCGCCTCGCAATTCCAGGCGGCCGGCACAGCGCTCGGCGCGGCGTTGCCGATCGGCGAGCGGGCGGCGATCGCTTATGGCGCCTTGATCGTGGTCGGATACGTACTGCTCGGCGGCTTCTGGGCGGCGAGCGTCACCGATGCCTTGCAGGGCGTGATGATGGCGTTGGTGGCGCTGATCCTGCCGCTAATCGCTCTCGCGGCGGCGGGCGGAATACCCGGCGTATGGCAGGATCTCGCGGCGGATGGCGTGGCGTTCTCGTGGACAGCGCAACCCGGTTTTCTCACTGCGGCGCTGTTTGTCGCCGGCCTGCTCGGGATCGGCCTCGGTTATCCCGGCCAGCCGCACGTCGTCAACCGTTTCATGGCGCTCGCCTCAGCCGATTCGATCCGCCTCGCCCGGTGGCTGGCGCTCGGCTGGGCGGCGGTGATCTACAGCGGTATGATCGTCCTCGGCTGGGCGATGCGGGTCTTGTCGCCGGGCCTGGCCGACCGCGAAACGGCGTTGTTCGAGGCGGCATCCCTGCTGTTACCGGCGGTGCTCGGCGGCATCGTCACCGGCAGCGTGCTCGCCGCGATCATGTCCACCGCCGATTCGCAATTGCTGGTCGCCGGCAGCGCGGTGAGCCACGATTTCAGCCGCCGGCGCCCGTCACTCGTCGTCGATCGCCTCGTCGTGCTGCTGCTCGGTATCGCGGCGGTGCTCATCGCCTGGTATTTCCCGAGCACCCTGTTTCGCCGCGTGTTGTTTGCCTGGCAGGCGCTCGGCAACGCCTTCGGGCCGCTGCTGATCGTGCTGTTGTGGCGCGGCCCGCCTGCCGCCCGGGCCCGCTTCTGGAGCATGACCAGCGGTTTTGCGTTGACCGTCGTCTTGAGCCTTTTACCGGACGCGCCGGGCGACGCCGCCGAGCGCCTGTTGCCCTTCGCCGTCGCGCTGGCCATTGCGTTTTACGGCAGTACAAAGCGGTTTCGGGGTTAACCCGCGCGGCGGGCGTCGATCACGGCCGGCAGGCTTTGTAACTTGTCCAGCACAGTGCGCAGTTGGTCCTGGCCACCGACGCGGATGGCGAGGTGAAGATCGAGGATGCCGGCCGCGGTTTGCTGCCGCGGCAGTGCCGCGATCCCGGCGCCGGCGTTCTGCAACACGCCGCTGATTTCCTTCAGCACCGCCTCGCTCTCTTCGGCGCGGACCCGGATCTCGACGGTATAGTCGGATCGCGTTTTGGCTCCCCAATCGACATCGAGCAGGCGCGCGCGGTCGGCGCCGGCCAGCCGGGCGAGCGTCGCGCAATCGGCCCGGTGCACGCTGATGCCGCGGCCGCGTGTGATATAGCCGCAGATCGCATCGCCGGGCACCGGCTGGCAGCAGCGCGCCAGGTGGTGCAGCAGGCCGCCGGTACCGGCGACCTGGATTTCATCGGCGACCTTCGACGCCGGGGGGCGCGCTGGCGGGCGGGGGAGTAGGGTGGCCGGCGGCGGGGGTTGCGCGCTGCGCAGCACAGCGCCGCTGACCTGCTGCACCGTCAGATCACCGGCACCGAGCGCGACATACAATTCATCGGCCCCCGGCAGATTGAACTGCGCGGCGAGCGCGGCGAGATCGGGATCGCGCTGGTTAAGCCGTTTCAGTTCCTCGTCGAGCCACTGCCGGCCGGCGGCCAGGTGGGCGCTCCAGTCGGCTTGCCGAAACCATTGCCGGATCTTGTTCCGGGCCCGGCCACTTTTGAGGTAGCCGAGGCGCGGGTTGAGCCAGTCGCGGCTCGGCCGCGGTTCGCGCGCCGTCAGAATTTCGACCCGCTCGCCGGTTAAAAGCGGCCGGTTGAGCGGCACGATGCGGCCGTTGACCTTGGCCCCGCGGCAGCGGTGACCGATCAGCGTATGAATCTGATAAGCGAAATCGAGCGCTGTCGCCCCGGCCGGCAGGTCGATCACCTCACCGCGTGGCGTCAGGACGTAAACGCGCTCCTCGCTGGTCAGGCCGGCGAACTGTTCGAGCAACCCGGCATCGTCTTGCAAATCGTGATCGGCTTCGAGCAGTTGGCGCAGCGCCTTGATTTTGTTGTTGAACTTCTCGTCGTCGGGGCCGCCTTCCTTGTAGCGCCAGTGCGCCGCGACGCCGAGTTCGGCCTCGTCGTGCATCGCCTGGGTGCGAATTTGCACTTCGACCGCCTGCCCGGCCTCGCCGATCACCGCGGTGTGCAGCGATTGATAGCCATTGGGTTTGGGGTGGGTGATGTAATCGTCGAACTCGCCGGGCACCGGTGTGAAGTGCATGTGCACGACGCCGAGGGCGCGATAACAATCGGCGACCTCGTCGACCAGCACGCGAACCGCGCGGATATCGTACAAATCATGGTAGTCCAGCCCTTTGCGCTGCATTTTGCGCCAGATGCTGTAGATATGTTTCGGCCGGCCGCTGACCTTGGCGGCGACGCCGGCGGCGGCGAGCACGGCCTCCAGGCGTTTTATAAGCGAGGAGATAAACGCTTCACGGTCGGCGCGCCGTTCGGCGACCAGGCCGCTCACTCGCTCGTATTCGTCCGGCTGCAGGTAACGGAACGACAGATCCTCGAGTTCCCATTTCAATTGCCAGATACCGAGCCGGTTGGCGAGCGGCGCGTGGATCTGCATGGTTTCGGCGGCCAAGCGCCGGGCGCTTTCGGCATCGCCGTCCGCGGCCTCGCGCAGCGCCAGCAGGCGGACGGCGAGCGCCACCATCACAACCCGAACGTCGCCGGCCAAGGCCAGCAGCAGGCGGCGCAGGTTTTCGGCCCGATCGCGTGTCGCAGCCTCGGCCTCGGCGGTGTAATGGCGGACCTGGGCGAGGGCGTTCAATTGCGCCTGTATGCGTTCCGGCCAAGCGCCCTCGCCGCCGGCGATGCAGTCGTCATGATGAACGCGGTCGAGTTCGAGGATCGCCGCCGCTGTTGTTTCCGGATCGGCGGCCAGGTGGGCGACGATCTCCAACAGCGCGCCGAGGCGCGCGCCACACCCCGGGTCGCGCTCGACAACGGCGGCCAGCGCCCGGCCGACCAGGTCGGCGCCGGCGCCGGCGTGCCGGCGGTAAGCCTGCACCCAGTCCACCAGGTCCGGGTACGACCGCCATGCCGCACCGGATGACGGCGATCCACCGCGGGCGGGATGGGCGGTTTCGCTCAACGATAGGCTCCGTTAAAATCCATTTTGATGATTCACTGACCCATGGGCGATCTTGCGTGCAGGCGATCCAGTTCAAAGCCAAAGGCGCGGCTGAAGCCGCCCGCCGCCATGCGATGATGATACTGAATGCGCTGCGCCGCCAACCGCGCCTCAGCGCTCTCGCCCTGGCTTTTATCGGCACCTCGCTGCTCCTCGGCGTGACGGTACCGGACGACAGCGCCGGGGCTTCGCGCCCGGCGGCGCTGCGCAGCGCGACGTTGCCGCTCAGCGGGCAGCTCATCGGGCCGGCCGGCGGGACACAGCGGGAAGCGGCACCGCCCGCCGGCGCACCCGGCGAGTGGATCCGCTACACGGTCGCTGCCGGGGATACGCTGGAAGCGATTTTCCGGCGGCTCGGCCTCGGTGCCGGCTTGCTGCACCAGATCGTGACGCTCGACGCCGAAACCCGCAAGCTGGCCCGCCTGCTGCCGGGCCAGGAGATCGGCGTGCGGCTGACCGCCGGCGGCGATTTTCAAGCTCTGCGCGTCGACCGCGGCTCGAACTGGTTGACGGTCGAGCAAGGCGCCTCGGGCCTGGCCGCCCGCCAAGAGGAGCGCAGCATGCTGCCCGAACTGCGCCTGGTCACGGGCGTCGTCCACCAATCGCTCTACCAGGCCGGCAAGGACGCGGGACTCAGCGATGCGCTGATCCTCAACATGGCGAATATTTTCGCCTGGGATCTCGATCTCGTCTATGACCTGCGCGACGGCGACCGCTTCTACGTGCTCTACGAGGAAATCCGCCGCGACGGCGCTTATCTCAAGGACGGCGAAGTGCTGGCCGCGATCTTCGTCAACCGCGGCAAGGTGTACCAGGCGGTGCGCTTCGACGCCGGCGAAGGGCCGAAGTACTACACGCCGGAAGGCAAACCGATGCGCAAGGCATTTCTGCGGGCGCCGCTGAATTTTCTGCGTGTCACGTCCAATTTCAACCCGCGCCGCTTTCATCCGGTGCTCAAGCGGGTGCGGGCGCACAACGGTGTCGATTACGGCGCCCCGGTGGGCACGCCGGTCTATGCCGCCGGCGACGGCACAGTGATCGCCGCGGCCTACGGCAGCGCCAACGGCAATTATGTGTTTATCCGGCACCCCAACCGGATCGAAACCCGTTACTTGCACCTTTCCCGGCGGACCGTCAAGAACGGCGAACGGGTCCGGCAGGGCCAGACCATCGGCCTGGTCGGCGCCACCGGTCTGGCCAACGGCCCGCATCTGCACTACGAGTTTCTGGTCGCCGGCCAACACCGTAATCCACGCACCATCCAGTTACCGGCCGCCGATCCGGTGCCGGCGACCCGCCTCGCCGATTTCCGCGGCCACGCCGGGCCGCTGCTCGCCCATTTGACGAGCTTGCAGGATCCGCCGCCGGCGATGACCGCCGCCGCACCGTGAATCGTGAAAACCGTGGGTCATCAATGCTTATCCCGCCTTATTCACCACCGGTTCGTCACGAGGCGCTGTCAGGCCGCGCAGATGGGGCGTTTCGCGACCGAGCGCACCGGAAGCGTACTGGCCTGTACGTTGAGGATGCGCGACCGAGTGAAACGCCCCAGGTGCGTGGCCTGGCGGCGCCGCAGTAGGAGGGGTGGTGAATAAGGCGGGCTTATACCTCGGGCTGATTTCGGGCACCAGCATGGATGCCATCGATGCCGTCGCCGCCCGCATTGACGACGACCGGCCGCAACTGACCGCCGCCCACAGCCACCCGTGGCCGGCGGCGCTGCGCCGCCGTCTGCTCGCTGCCGCGCAGGCCCCCGAGACGTTGTCGCTCAGCGCCCTGTACGAAGTACAGCACCAGGTGACCTTATTGTTCGCCACCGCGGCGCGCACGTTGCTCTCCGGCGCCCGCCTCGAACCGGCGGCGGTCGCCGCCGTCGGCTTCCACGGTCAGACGTTGTGTCATTTCCCCGAGGCCGAACCGCCGTGGACGCTGCAACTCGGCGAACCGGCGAAACTGGCCGTCGAACTCGGCCTGCCGGTGGTCGGTGATCTGCGCAGCGCCGACCTCGCCGCCGGTGGCCAGGGAGCGCCGCTCGCCCCACTGTTGCATCGTGCTTTGTTTGCTCTGCCCGGCCGCCGACGCGGGGTGTTGAACCTCGGCGGCATCGCCAACCTCACAGTGATCGACGCCGCCGGCGCCACCATCGGTTTCGATATCGGCCCGGCGAACGCCCTGCTCGACGCCTGGTGCCAGAAGCAGACCGGCGAGGCGTTCGACCGCGATGGCCGCCTCGCGGCCGGCGGCCGGGTGCTGCCCGAGCTGCTCGCCGCGCTGCTCGCCGAGCCGTATTTCGCCCGCCCGCCACCGAAAAGCACCGGGCGCGAAACTTACCATTTGGGCTGGCTCGCGCAGCGCGGCGGCGATCTCGAACGGTATTCGCCCGCCGATGTCCAGGCCACCTTGCTGGCGTTGACCATCGAAACCACTGCCGCCGCGGCGCGCGCCGCGGCCCTCGATGAGTTGCTGGTTTGCGGCGGTGGGGTGCACAACCCGTTGCTGATGCAAGCCCTCGGCGCGCGCCTCGCGCCCCGCCCGGTGTATTCCACCGCGCGCGCCGGGCTCGATCCCGACTGGGTCGAAGGTCTGCTGATCGCCTGGTTGGCCTGGCGACGGCTCGCCCGCCGGCCAAGCTCCACGCCGCCGATCACCGGCGCCCACGCCCCGCAAATCCTCGGCGGCCTGTGGTATCCGCCGGAGCGGGCGGCAAGAGGTCAGCCCGCTGCCGATTGAGCCCCCGCTGTTATGCCGAGCCCGCCGATCGGGTCTTTCCATAGAAGCTATACTACTTGGCTGCGATGACACCGCTTGTCGCTCCGCCGGCCATCAGGAAGATCCGTTATGACAACAACCGTTGCCAGCTTCAAGATCGACTACCACCAATTTCTCGACCCCGAAGGCAAACTCCTCAATCCCGAACAATCCCCAGCCATCGCCCGCGATACGCGCGAGCTGATCGAGCTTTACCGCCTGATGAACCTGGTCCGCACTTTCGACAAGAAAGCGGTGGCCCTGCAGCGCACCGGCAAACTCGGCACCTATGCCTCGTGTCTCGGCCACGAAGCGGCGCACGTCGCGATCGGTTCGGCGATGCGCCCCGAGGACTGCCTGGCGCCGATGTACCGCGAGTACGGCGCCCAGATGTACCGCGGTGTCAAGATGTCGGAAATCCTGCTGTACTGGGGCGGCGACGAGCGCGGCAACCATTTCCAACACGCGCCGCAACACGATTTTGCCTGGTGCGTGCCGATCGCCACGCAATGCCTGCACGCCGCCGGCGCGGCGTTGGCCTTCAAACTGCGCAACGAGCCGCGCGTCGCCGTCGCTGTCGTCGGCGACGGCGGCAGTTCGAAAGGCGATTTCCTCGAAGCGATCAATGCGGCCAGCGCCTTCGATCTGCCGCTGGTCCTGGTGATCGTCAACAATCAGTGGGCGATTTCGGTGCCGCGCGCGAAACAAAACAAAGCGCAAACCCTGGCGCAAAAAGCGCTCGGCGGCGGCCTGCCCGGCATCCAGGTTGACGGCAACGACCTCGTCGCCTGCTGCTGGGCAATGGAAAAAGCCATCGAACGGGCGCGCCACGGCAAAGGGGCGTCGGTGATCGAAATGCTGACCTACCGGCTCAGCGACCACACCACCGCCGACGACGCCCGCCGCTATCGCCCTGCCGCCGAAGTCGAAGAAGCCTGGAGCCGCGAACCGCTGAAGCGCCTGAACCTGTACCTGACCGCCGAAGGCGCCTGGGACGACGTCAAGGAACAGCAAATGCTCGACGAGTGCGCGAAAAAAGTCGACGCCGCGGTCGAGGAGTACCAGAACACGCCGCCGCAGCCGTTGGCCGCGATGTTCAGTTATCTGTTCAAAACGCTGCCGCACGATCTCGCGGCGCAGAAGCGCCGGGCCCTGGAGGAGTTGCAGTAATGGCGGAAATCACATTGGTCGAAGCCGTCACCCTGGCCCTGGCGCGGGCCATGGAGGAAGATCCCTCGGTGATCGTCCTCGGCGAAGACGTCGGCATCAACGGCGGCGTCTTCCGCGCCACCGTCGGATTGCAGGAGCGTTTCGGCGAGCAGCGCGTGATCGATACGCCATTGGCCGAAGTGATGATCGCCGGCCTCAGCGTCGGCCTCGCGGCCCAGGGCATGAAACCGGTTGCCGAAGCCCAGTTCATGGGCTTCATCTATCCGATGATCGATCACATCGTCTGCCACGCCGCCCGCTTAAGACACCGGACGCGCGGCCGGATGTCGTGCCCGCTGGTGCTGCGCGCCCCGTTCGGCGGCGGCATCCACGCCCCGGAACATCATTCGGAAAGCACCGAGGCGATGTTCGCCCACATCCCCGGTGTCCGCGTCGTGATTCCGTCGTCCCCGGCCCGCGCTTACGGTCTTCTGCTGGCCGCGATCCGCGACCCCGACCCGGTGGTCTTTCTCGAACCCAAGCGCATCTACCGCTGGCAGAAAGAGGAAGTCGACGACAACGGCGAAGAGTTGCCGCTCGACGTCTGCTATGTCGTCCGCGACGGCAGCGACGTGACGCTGGTGACCTGGGGGGCGAGCATCAAGGAAACATTGGAAGCCGCCGATCAACTCGCCGCCGAAGGCATCAGCGCCGAAGTGATCGATGTCGCGACCGTCAAACCGCTGGATACCGAGACCATCCTAGAATCGGTGGCTAAAACCGGGCGCTGCGTGATCGTCCACGAGGCGGCACGCACCGGCGGCATGGGCGCCGAGGTGGCCGCGGCGTTGGCCGATGCCGGCCTGTGGTCGCTGCACGCCCCGGTCAAACGGGTGACCGGCTACGACACCGTGATGCCGCTTTACAAAATGGAAATGAAATACATGCCCGGCACCAAGCGCGTTCTGAACGCCGTGCGCGAAGTGATGGAGGTCTCATGAAAATCTTCAACCTGCCCGATCTCGGCGAAGGTCTGCCCGACGCCGAAATCGCCGAATGGCTGGTCGCCGAAGGCGATGACATCAAGGTCGATCAACCGATGGTGTCGATGGAAACCGCCAAGGCGGTGGTCGAGGTGCCGAGCCCGTACAGCGGCAAGGTCGGCAAGCTCTACGGCAAGGCCGGCGAGGTGATCGAAGTCGGCAAGCCGCTGATCGGATTTATCATCGCCGGCGAAAGCGAGGCAGCCCCGTCCGCCGCGGCGACGCCGGAAGCCGCCCTTGAGAAAGTCCCTGAAGCGGCGGCCGAGACGGCCGGGCAGGGCGAACCGGCGGCAGCGGAAGATCGCCCCGATACCGGTACCGTCGTCGGCGTGATGGACACCGCCGGTAAAGTATTGCAACCCCAGATCAGCGACATCGGCGGCGTCAAGGTCAGCCCGGCGGTCAGGGCGCTGGCCAAAAAACTCAAGGTCGATCTCAGCCGCGTGACGCCGAGCGGCAAAAACGGAATTGTCAGCGCCAAAGACGTGCGTGAGTTCGCCGCCCATCCGCCGCCGGAAGTCGAACCCCCCGCCGTTGAACCCGAGGCCGCCGAGCCGGCCCGCACGCCCGCGCCGGTGGCCAAAGCACCGCCCGCCGAGGCCAAGCCGCAGCCTGCCGCACCGGCGCCGTCGGGCGAGTGGGAACCGCTGCGCGGCACGCGGCGGATCATGGCCCGGACGATGAGCGAAGCCCACGCCAAAATCGTCCCGACGACGCTGATGGACGACGCCGATATCCACCGCTGGAAAGACGGCCAGGACATCACCGTCCGCCTGCTCCGCGCGCTGTGGGTCGGGGCGCGCGCCGAACCCGGCCTCAACGCCTGGTTCGACGGCGAGCAGGGCGTGCGCCTGGTGCACAAGGGCATGGACGCCGGCATCGCGGTCGATACCGCGGACGGCCTGTTCGTCGCCGCGCTGCGCGGCATCCATCAGAAAAACGCCGCCGAGCTGCGCACCGCGATCGATACGTTGCGCCGGCAGATCAAAGAACGCAGCATCCCGCCCGCCGACCTCAAGGACTACACCATCGTGCTGTCCAATTTCGGCGTTTTCGCCGGCCGCTATGCCACACCGGTGATCACCCCGCCGTGCGTCGCGATCCTCGCCGCCGGCAAACTGCGCCACGACGTCGTGCCGGTGCTCGGTGGTTTCGAAGTGCACCGCACGATCCCGCTGTCTTTGACTTTCGACCACCGCGCCTGCACCGGCGGCGAAGCCGCCCGCTTCCTGCGCGCCCTGATCGACGATTTGGCGCTGCCCGAATAACCGCAACGCCCGGCGGGTACCCGCCGGCTCAGCGATAACGATGGGGCTAGCAGCCTAGGGAACGGCGGCGCTGCGGGACGGGCAGGAGAGCCGGCAAGGCGGGGCGCCCGCTGGCCGCCCAAAGCCGCCGTGGTAAAATACGTAGTTATTCTTCAGGCCGCCCGCCCGGCAGGTCATTCCCGATGCCCTCCACCCTGCGTAATATCGCGATTATCGCGCACGTCGATCACGGCAAAACGACGCTGGTCGATCAACTGCTGCGCCAGTCCGGCACCCTGGATCTCAGGGCCGAGGACGGCGAGCGGCTGATGGATACGGGGGCGTTGGAAAAAGAGCGCGGCATCACGATTCTGGCCAAGAACACGGCGATCACCTGGCACGACGGGGCGCAGGCTTGGCGTATCAATATCGTCGATACCCCCGGCCACGCCGATTTCGGCGGCGAGGTCGAGCGCGTTTTGTCGATGGTCGATTCGGTGCTGCTGCTGGTCGATGCGGTGGACGGCCCGATGCCGCAGACCCGTTTCGTGACGCAAAAAGCCTTCGCTCTCGGCTTCCGGCCCATCGTCGTGATCAACAAGATCGACCGCGACGGAGCGCGGCCCGAGTGGGTGCTGAACCAGACGTTCGACCTGTTCGCGGCCCTCGGGGCGAACGACGAACAGCTCGATTTTCCGGTGCTTTACGCCTCGGCGCTGCACGGCTACGCCGGCCTGGATCCGGCGGTCCGCAGCGGCGACATGACACCGCTGTTGACCGCCATCGTCCGGCACACGCCGCCGCCGACGGTGGATCGGGACGGGCCGTTCCAGATGCGGATCAGCGCCCTCGATTATTCGAATTACGTCGGGCTGATCGGTATCGGCCGCATCCAGCGCGGCACGGCCCGCGGCAACATGCCGGTCACCGTGATCGACCGCAATGGCGGCCGGCGCCAGGGGCGAATCTTGCAACTGTTCGGCTTCCATGGCCTCAAGCGAACCGAAGTGGCGGCCGCCGCCGCCGGCGATATCGTCGCGCTCACCGGGCTCGATACGCTCGATATCTCCGATACGATCTGCAACCGCGAAAGGCCTGAGGCGCTGCCGCCGCTCGTCGTCGACGAACCGACGATCAGCATGATTTTCAGGGTCAACGATTCGCCGTTCGCCGGTCGCGAAGGGCGCTTTCTGACCAGCCGCCAATTGCGCGAGCGGCTGTGGCGCGAGGCGACGCACAATGTCGCGCTGCGCGTCGAGGAAACCGCCGATGCCGAAAAGTTCAGGGTCTGCGGACGCGGCGAACTGCACCTTTCGGTGCTGCTCGAAACGATGCGCCGCGAGGGTTACGAGCTGGCCGTGTCGCGCCCGGAAGTGGTCGTGCGGCTAAGCGAACAAGGCGCTCAGGAACCCTGGGAAAGCCTGGTCGTCGATCTGCCCGAGGCGGCGCAGGGCAAGGTGATGGAGGCGCTCGGCGCGCGGCGCGGTGAGCTGCGCGACATGGCGAGCGACGGCAAGGGCCGGATCCGGCTCGATTATCTGATCCCGGCGCGCGGCCTGATCGGCTTCCAGAGCGAATTCCGCACCCTGACCTCGGGCGCCGGCATCATGCACCACGTCTTCGATCATTGGGGGCCACACCGCGCCGGGGCAATCGCCGCGCGCCAGAGCGGGGTGATGATCAGCAATGCCACCGGCAAGGCCCTGCCCTACGCGCTGTTCAACCTGCAAGAGCGCGGCCGGTTGTTCACGGCCCCCGGCGACGAGGTTTACGAAGGCCAGATCGTCGGCATCCACAGCCGCGACAATGACCTGACGGTCAACCCGCTCAAAGGCAAGCAATTGACCAACGTCCGCGCCGCCGGCAAAGACGACAACGTGCTGCTCACCCCGGCGCTGCGCCTGTCACTGGAACAGGCTCTGGAATTCATCGCCGACGACGAACTGCTCGAAGTGACCCCGGTAGCGCTGCGCCTGCGCAAAAAACACCTCAAAGAGCACGAACGCCGCCGCGCCGCGCGCGAGGTCGCCTGACGATTGCACTCCAGCGCAGTGCCTCGCGCCCATCATCATTCATGCCCGGCGGCATCGGCAAGACAGGGTAAAATCGTCAAATGAGCACATCGATCCTTTATGTGCTGTTTGTGATTTTCAGCGGCGCGGCGCTGCTCGCGACGCTGGCGCTTTACGCCCGCCAGGCACTGATCCTGTCCTACGTCGTGCTCGGCGCACTGGCCGGTCCGGCAGTCACCGGCCTGATCCCGGACACCGTGCTGACTTCGCAAATCGCCGAGATCGGCATTATCTTCCTGCTTTATCTACTCGGGCTCAATCTCTATCCGCAAAAACTGTTGCTCATGCTACGCCAGGCGCTGGCCGTCACCGGACTCAGCAGCCTGGGCGCCGCGGCCCTCGGTTATGCCGCCGGCTGGCTTTTCGGCCTGCCGGCGATCGACCGCCTGGTACTGGCCGCGGCCTTGATGTTCTCGAGCACCATCCTCGGCCTGAAGCTGTTACCGACCACCGCCCTGCACCACCGCCACGCCGGCGAAATCATTATCTCGGTGCTGCTACTGCAAGACATTATCGCGATCGTCGTTTTGGTGGCGCTGCGCAGCGCCGGCGGCGAAGCGGCGAGCGGCTGGTTACAGGCGCTCGGCCTGCCGCTGCTGCTCGCCATCGCCTACGTCATGGGCCGTTGGGTGCTGCCGCTGCTGCTCGCCCGCTTCGATCGCCTCCATGAATACCTTTTTCTGCTCGCACTCGGCTGGTGCCTGGGGATGGCCGAAGGCGCGGTATACCTTGGCCTACCGCACGAATCCGGGGCTTTTATCGCCGGCGTCGCGCTCGCCAGCCACCCGATCAGCCGCTACATCGCCGAAAGCTTGAAACCGTTGCGCGATTTTTTTCTGGTGATTTTCTTTTTCACCCTCGGGGCCCGTTTCGAACTCGACGCCGTGCGTCAGGTGTTCGGCCCGGCGCTGGCCCTGGCCGCTATCGTGTTGATCGCCAAACCCCTGCTGTTCGATGTGTTGCTCAGGCGCTCGGGCGAAGCTCCGAAACTGAGCCGCGAGATAGGCGTCAGGCTCGGCCAGATCAGCGAGTTCTCTTTGCTGATCGCCATCGTCGCGCTCGACGCGGCGCTGATCCAGCCCGCCACCTCGTACCTGATCCAACTGGCGACGCTGTTCGCTTTCGCTGTTTCGAGCTTGTGGATCGTGCGCTACTATCCAACCCCGATCGCCGTCGATGACAATCTCAGACGCGATTGATATTTAGACTTAACCCAATTGTTGCATAAGCTCCCGGGATTCTCGGTCAAGCGGACAAGATGTGCCGCCAGCTTGGGCGACCTGCCTGCCGGCAGGCAGGGAAACCGGGCGCGTCACCTTAAGTGAATCGTTTTTTCCGGCAAATCGCGTTCTCACTCTATGCGATGAGAAATACGGGTGTGATAATAAGCGAATAATCCCATAATCGTTATACACAATACAAGCAAAGCCATACTCCAGAAGTTGAACGCGGGCACCGCGACTACCGGCGCCCGGCGGCCGAACAACACTATCACCCGGCCGGCGTTGGAGCGGTCTCCGGGGTCCATCGCGCCGCCGCCGAACGCCATGTCAGAAACGCCGTCGCCATTGAAATCGCCGCCGGCGATCGCCTGACCGAGCGATTCCTCATTCGGCAATTCCCGCACCAGAAAGCCGCGCCGCCCGTCGCCGCCGTTTTCCGGCAACAAATCGGCGACGTGAAAGATCTGAGGCGGATCGGGCCGGCCGAAGATCACCCAGGCGCCGTTGGTCTCCGGGGGATTATCCTCGGTATCGTGCACGGCGATATCGGGAAAGCCATCCCCGTTGATATCGCCCACGCCGCCGACGGCCAGGCCGAAACCGGATAATGACGTTTGTTCCGTCACCGGCAGGAGCGTCATCAGATGCGGCCCGCCGGGTCCGGGAAAATCCGGATCGCGCAAATCCAATTCCGGCGGAAAGTCGGGTTGGCCGAAAAACAGATAAGCCCGGCCGGGTGCGTTGCCGCTGCAACCGGCGCCGCCGATCAATAAATCGTTAAAGCCGTCGCGATCAAAATCGCCCACGCCGGCTACGGCATCAAGTTCCCGGAACGATACAATCTGTGAGCTGCCGAGGCATTCAGCTTGACGGCTGCCGATAATCACCGTGCCTTCGGAACCGTCTCCGCCGTTGCGAACCAGCAAGCGGCCGGTGTCGAAGATGGATGGAAACGGCGCCGCGCCGGGCTTGCCGAAGATTAAATAACATTCGCCATTG
>DAITQM010000005.1:0-118814 GCA_036832975.1 Pseudomonadota bacterium
ACACCAACATGTGCCTATGCCGCTTTATGAGGCTTTATTTTCGTAGGTTTTAGTATACGACAAGCATCGCCATCATCCCCGGGTAGTGCGTCTAACCGATGCGCTGAAATTGATTTGCGGCTGAGTGGGTTATGAAAACATGGTCACCCACCGAAAACAAATGATGGGGGGCGTTTTCATCTTAAAGCATTCATTGTGCGGGCGTGACCAATTCCAGGTCGGGAAAGCAAGTGCGATAGCGGTCTTGATCGGCGGTTGCGAGACGGGCTTTGAGAATGAGCGCATGAGCGCCGATGAAAAAGTCCGGCAAGGGCATTACGGCGGCGACTTTGCCACTTTTACGTTTGCGCCGGAGGCGATAATCGGCATAGGCCGCGGCGCACACCGGCGCGGCTGCGACGGGCAAATCCACGATAGCAACGCCCCAAGAACGAATCCGGTCAGCGACGTTGTCGGGGTCGGCGTCGCCGACGCAGATCTCCGCCACCACGATCGGGTTGATCATGGCCCCTTCGCCGGTGACCGCGGTCGCGATGAGCTGACGCGACCAATCGTAAAAAGGCGCTTCGACCTCAAAAGCGTAGATCAGCACATTGGTATCGAGGAAAATCACGACTCGCGGGTCATGCGCCGGATCGCGTCCCAGCGCAACCGGGACTGCAACGGCGCTTTGTCCAGCGCGGTGATCACCTCGGCGGCAGTGCGGCGTCCGGTGCTTGGGGGACGAACCAGTTTGACCAGGATGTACCGTCCGTTCTCGCTCTGCTGCACGTCGAAGACATCCCCCGGGGTGGCTTCCGGCAGCACAACACGCCTTTTTTGGTCAGCGGTGGTCACGCTCATGGTGGGATTATCCCACTATAAGTGGACGATATCAACTCATCAATCGACCACTCGCCACTGTCGCTGACGACCCCGTCTACGGTAATGCCGCAACCTACCAGCCTGGCCTGATCCGGGCAGGTCGAGGCATTGGTACTGACCGTAAGACGGGATTCCCGCATCTACCTGTCTGTCGCGTCGCTACAGGCCGGCGGGAATGACGCAAGCGAGGACGGTTGGGGAGGGCGGTAAAAACAAAGCGCGGATAAGCGAAGCCCCAGGTGTCTTGGAGCCTGGGGCTTGCTCGCGGATAAGATTTGAGATTTGAGGATCTGCTAACCGGCTCAAGATCAACAACAGCGGGCTGCCATTTCCAAGTCTCTTCAACCGGGTCTCAGACCCCGCTTCACCCCCCGAAAGTTTTCACTCCCGAAAGGCTTCCGCGCGACTACCTTTCTACGCCGGTTGAACCCTGTTGTCAAGCGAAAAAAGGCGATTATCGATAGCTAAAAAAAAATATTTTAAATTCCGTCATTAAATCATCATGATATCGCAAAAAAATCGAAATCCGGTGCGATAAGTCTATGATCTATATGTTTTTTCTTAGGGTTTTTTCTTAGGGTTTTTTCATAGGAATTATTCATGGGGGCTGTTTGCACCGGTGGGCGAGGCGATCCGCATCGGCCGGGGCGCCCGCCGGCGGAGGCCGGCGGGCGGGGTGGCGTCACCAGATCTTGACGCGCTCTTCCGGTTCCAGGTACATGCCGTCGCCGGGCGCGGTGCCGAAAGCCTCGTGGAAGGCCGGGAGATTGGGCAGCACGACGTTGGTTCTGGCCTTCGACGGCGAGTGCGGATCGACGACCAGACGGCGGCGCAGTTCTTCGTCGCGGTACAGGCGGCGCCAGATCTGGGCCCAGCCCATGAAGAAGCGCTGCTCGCCGCTCAAACCGTCGATCGTCGCCGGTTCGCGCCCGGCGAGCGATAGTTGCCAGGCCAGATGAGCGATGCTCAGACCGCCCAGGTCGCCGATGTTCTCGCCGGAGGTGAACTGCCCGTTGACCGTCAGATCGTCGATCGCGACGAAGGCGTCGTACTGCGCCGCCAGCTTGTTTTTGCGTTGTTCGAATTCGGCGGCGTCGGCTTCCGTCCACCAGTCAGTCAGCGAGCCGTCGGCGGCGAATTTGCGCCCCTGGTCGTCGAAACCGTGGCCGATTTCATGGCCGATGACCGCGCCGATACCGCCGTAATTGACCGCGTCATCGGCTCCGACGTCGAAGAACGGCGGCTGCAGGATCGCCGCCGGGAAAACGATCTCGTTCCACAACGGGTTGTAGTAGGCGTTGATCGTCTGCGGCGTCATGAACCATTCGTTTTTGTCCACCGGCTCGTCGAGGCGGTCGATCTGCCGCTGCGTCTGCCAGAGGCGGGCGCGGCGAATGTTGCCGGCCAGGTCGCCGGCTTTGATTTCCAGCGCGCTGTAGTCCTTCCACTCGTCCGGATAGCCGATCTTGGGACGGAAAGACGCCAGTTTTTCGAGCGCTTTTTGCCGCGTCGCTTCGCTCATCCACTCGAGGTTGCCGATCGATTCGCGGTAGGCGGCGATCAGATTGTCGATCAGTTGCGTCATTCGCGCCTTGGCGTCAGGCTTGAAGTGGCGCGCCACGTAAAGCCGGCCGAGCAACTCGCCGACGTAGTCGTCCATGTCGGCGATCGCCCGCTTCCAGCGCGGCCGGGGTTCTTCCTGGCCTTGCAAGCCCTGACGCTGAAAAGCGAACCACAGCTTGAACAGCTCGTTATTAAGCGCTGGGGCGTAACTGTCGAGGAGTTGAACGACGAGATAGGCTTGCCATAGATCAAGCGGCGTGTCGGCGACGATGCCATTCAGGCCCTCGAAGTAGCTCGGCTGGCTGACGATGTACTCGTCGCGGGCCGGAATCCGGTAGCCATCGAGCACGGCCTGCCAGCCGATCGCGGGCGCCAGATCGAGCATCCGGGCCAGTGGCATCGGGTTGTAGCGTTTGTTCGGATCGCGATTTTCTTCGCGGCTCCATTGGACCTCGGCGATCCGGGTCTCGAGCGCCAGCAGTGCGGCAGCGGCCTTGTCCGGTTGCGGGTGGCCGGCGGCGGTGAGCAGGGCCGTGGCGTAGCCGAGGTACAGGTCGCGGGCCTTTGCGAAGCGCTCATCGTCTTTGAGGTAGTAATCGCGGTCGGGCAGGGTCAAGCCGTTCTGCGCGAAATAGACGGCGTGGATATCGGGGTTTTTCTGGTCGGAGAAGATGCCGCCGCCGATCGGGCTTTGAACGTTTTCGCGGTCGAGTACACCGAAGGCGTGAAACAGCGCCGCCGGCCCGTCGATCGCGTCGATCATCGCCAGTTGCTCGGCGAGCGGTGTCAGGCCGAGGGCCTCGGCTTGTTTCTCGTCCATGTAACTGGTATAGAAATCGCGGATTTTCTGCTCGGTGCTGCCGGGGGCCGCGGCTTCGAGTTGCGCCGTTTCCTCGACGATGGCCCGCAGTTGCGCTTCGGCCTCGTCGGCCAGCTTGCTGAAGGCGCCGTAATTCGACTTGTCGGCCGGGATCTCGGTGGTGGCCAGCCAGGTGCCGTTGACGTATTGGTAAAAATCGTCTTGCGGGCGGACTGTGGTATCGAAGCCGGTGGTGTCGATGCCGCTGGCTGGCGCCGCCGCCGGAGTGCTTTCGCCGGTGGGCGGTGCGGCGGGTTCACAGGCGGCGAGCAGGGTGAGGGCGCTCATGGTCACCAGCAGTGGCAAGCGGATGGGGTGGTGCATTGTAATGATTCCTCCGGGAGCGGTAAAAAAGCGGCGGGCCGGGCTCGTCGCGCCCCGCAGCAGCGGGATGTGGACCAAGTCGAGCAAAGATACACCAGGATCGCCGGCCATGCCCCCTGCCGGAGGTCATGCTCGGGGTCTTGATAAAGGGCGGCGATAACCTCATTTCCAAACTGCGGCTGCCGGTTTCGGAGCCGTATCCGCCGGCTATCAGCAGCGGATGAGCGCGCCCTGGGGCCTCTTCCCGGGGCGGATCGATCGTCATATTGCTTCTTTGGAGGATATGCCATGACTACATTTGATTTGACCCCCCTTTACCGCAGCGCGATCGGCTTCGACCGCTTGGCCAATTTGCTGAGCGGTGCAGCCCAGAACGACAACGGTTACCCGCCTTACAATATCGAGGCGGTGGACGACAACCACTACCGGATCACGATGGCGGTCGCCGGCTTCAGCCGGGACGAGATCGACATCGTCAGCCAACAGGAAACGCTGGTCATCAGCGGCCGGAAGACTGACGACGAGAAGGCCGAGCGTCGCTACCTGCACCGCGGCATTGCGACGCGCGGGTTCGAGCGCCGCTTCCAGTTGGCCGAACATGTTCGGGTGGGCAGCGCCAGTCTGGAAAACGGTTTGCTGCACATCGACCTGGCACGCGAGATCCCCGAAGCGCTTAAACCGCGCCGCATCGAAATCGGCAGCGGCGAGGCGTCGCGGGTGATCGAAGGCAAAAAGTCGAAAGCCGCTTGAGGCCGTTGCGCCGCCGGGGCGCCGCCCCGGCGGCGTGCTAAGCGACCAAACAGGCCCGCCGCGGCGGGCCTGTCGTTGACTGCAACAAAGGCGTCACGGTGCCCGATGTTCAAAGACGAAACCTGGTTGATCACCGGGGCCGCCGGGGCGCTCGGCTCGGCCTTGGCCACTGCCTTGGCGGCCGGCGGGGCAAAGACCATTCTGCTCGACCGCGAACGGCGGCGGCTGGACCTGCTGGCCGACCGGATCGAGAGCGCACACGGGGTCGCGCCGTTCCTGATGCCGATGGATCTTTTGGGAGCAAAAATAGAAGAATATCAAATACTTAAAGATTCAATCGAATCTAATTTATCAAAACTGAACGGAATCATTCATTGCGCTGCGACGCAGCGCGGACTGGTGCCGCACGAGCAGATTTCGCCGGCCGAGTGGCAGGCGGGCTGGCAGCTCCATTTGCACGCCCCGTATTGGCTGTCACGGACCCTGTTACCGTTGCTGACTGGCGGCTGGCTGGTCTTTCCGCTCGAATCGCTGGCCACGATGGCCGGTGCGTACCGCGGCGTTTACGGCATCGGTCAGTGGGCGTTGCACGCCCTGGTCCGGCAGATAGCGGCCGAGTGGCGCGGGCACGGGGTGCGGGTGATCGGTATCGAAACCGGGCCGTTTTACAGTCCCCTGTACAGCGCCGTCCGGCCCGCCGACCCGCCGGCGACGCTGCCCGCGGCGGCGGCCGTCGCCGGTGCCGTACTCGGCGAACTCGGCACGCCGCTCGATCCGGCGACCGTGATCCGCACTTTACCGGGCGTCAGCGGCGACGCAGGAGAGCATAATCCGCGATAATCCGGCATCGAATATCTTGGTTGAGGAGAGATGAGGCCATGAGCGACGATTTGTTTTTGCGCATCATCCGGCGCGAGATTCCGGCCGAGATTGTTTATGAAAACGACCGCGTGCTGGCTTTTCGCGATATCGACCCGCAAGCGCCGGTGCATGTGCTGATCGTTCCCAAGACACGCTTCGCGACGATCAACGACCTGCAAGCGGAGCACGCCGCGCTGCTCGGCGAGATGGTGCTCGCAGCGCGCGACATCGCCGTGGCCGAGGGGATCGCCGATAACGGCTACCGGTTGGTGATGAACTGCAACGCCGACGGCGGGCAGTCGGTGTTTCACATCCATTTGCACCTGCTCGGCGGCCGGCGGATGCACTGGCCGCCGGGATGAGGAAGTGGATTCGATGAGCGACCCGTCTTTGGCGGTGCGCAGCACGGCGGACAAGTCGGCGCTGTTGCGTTCGCTGGCGCTCGACCGCGAAAGCGTAGCGGCCCCTCAACCCCGGCGCGGCTTCCATCGCTGGCCGGTGATCATGGCCGCCGCCTTCGTCACGGCCGTCCTGTTCGGTGTCTACGTGCTATGGCGCTCCGAGAAGCCGGTGCCGCCTGCCGCCGGTTCCGCATCGCCTGCCGCACCGGCGGTGGAAACGAACGCGGCAACGGTGCCGCCGGCCGGTGGCGCGGTGCTCGAAGCAACCGGTTATGTGACGGCGCGGCGCATCGCGACGGTGTCGGCCAAAGTGACCGGCAAGGTCATGGCGGTGTATATCGAAGAGGGCATGGCGGTCGAGGAAGGCCAGGTGCTGGCCCGTCTCGACCCGACCGACGCCGAGGCGGCGTTGTCGTTGGCGCTTGCCGAGCAGCATGCGGCGGTGGCCCGACTGGCCGAACTCGAAGCCCGGTTGGCGTTCGCCGAACGGGAAAAAGTGCGGCAAAGCGAATTGCAAAAACGTGACCTGGCGAGTGCCGCGGTGCTCGATTCGGCGGCCACCGAGGTGGCGACGCTCAAGGCGCAACTGGGAAGCGCCCGGGCCGCGGTCGAGGTCGCGGCGCGGGCCGCCGCGGTGAGCCGCACGCAGCTCGATAATACCGTGATCCGCGCCCCGTTCAGCGGCATCGTGATCGCCAAGGCGGCCCAACCCGGCGAAATGATTTCGCCGGTGTCAGCCGGCGGCGGCTTTACTCGCACCGGCATCGGCACTATCGTCGATATGGATTCGCTTGAGGTCGAGGTCGAGGTCAACGAAGCTTACATCCAACGTGTGGAGCCGGAGCAACCCGTGAAGATTGTGTTGAACGCCTATCCCGACGAGCCGCTGCCGGGCCGGGTGTTGGCCATCATTCCCGCCGCCGATCGCAGCAAAGCCACGGTCCGCGTGCGCGTCGCGTTTGCCGCCCGCGACCCGCGGGCCGTGCCCGATATGGGCGTGCGGGTTTCATTTCTGGAGAACGGGGCGCCATGAGCGATACTGCCGATACGCCTTTAATCCGCCTGCGCGGCGTGCGTAAATCATACTGCCGCGGCCGGGAAGTGATCGAGGTGCTGAACGACCTCGACCTCGATATCGAGCGTGGCGATTTTCTTGCCCTGATGGGGCCGTCGGGCTCCGGTAAGACCACGTTGCTCAATCTGCTCGGTGGCCTCGACCACCCCGACAGCGGCGCGATCGAGGTCGGCGGCGCCCGCCTCGATGGCATGAGCAATGCCGAATTGACCCGCTGGCGCGCCGCGCACGTCGGGTTTATCTTTCAGTTCTACAATTTGATGCCGGTGCTGAACGCCCGCCGGAACGTCGAGCTGCCGCTGCTGTTGACCCGTCTCGGGAGCGCCGAACGGCGGCGGCGGGCGATGATCGCGCTCGACCTTGTCGGCCTGGCCGAGCGCGCTGAGCACAAACCGCGCGAACTTTCCGGCGGTCAGGAACAGCGCGTCGCGATCGCCCGGGCGATCGTCGCCGACCCCGACCTTTTGGTTTGCGACGAACCGACCGGCGACCTCGACCGCGCCACCGCCGACGAAATCCTGGGCCTGTTGCAGATTCTGAACCGCGACCACGGCAAGACCGTCATTATGGTGACACACGATCCGCAGGCGGCGAAATTCGCCCGCCGCATCCTGCACATCGACAAAGGCGTCCTGCAGGACGCCGGTAGCGTGGTATGAATCTGCCGTCATTCGTCGTCGCCAACCTTTTCCGGCGCAAGACGCGCACGTTGTTGACGCTCGCCTCGCTGGCCGCCGGGTTTTTGTTGTTCGGCCTTTTGCAAGCGGTGCAATTGGCGTTTGCGCGCGGCGTCGATCTTTCCGGCGACGACCGCTTGATCACCCAGGGACGGTATTCGTTCACCGAGATATTGCCGATCAGTTACCGGGCGCAGATCGCCGCCGTACCGGGCGTCGAACTCGTGACCCACGCCCAATGGTTCGGCGGCTATTACCAGAAGCAGAGCAACTTCTTTCCGAATTTCGCCGTCGCTCCGGAAAGTTATCTCGATATGTATCCCGAATTCTTGATCGCCCCCGACCAACGCGCGGCCTTCATCGCGACCCGCGACGGGGCCATCGCCGGACGCTCGCTGGCGGCCCGTTTCGGCTGGCGGATCGGCGAGAGGATCCCGATTATGGCGACGATCTGGCCGCGTACCGGCGGCGCGCTGGATTGGAGTTTTCAGTTGGTCGGCTTGATCGAAGGCCGCGACGAGACGGCGCGCAGCCAGGAAGGTATGCTCCTTTTCCACCATGATTATTTCGACGAAGCGCGGCAATTCGCCAAGGGCACGACCGGCATCTACATCACCAAAATCGCGCGCCCGGAACTTGCCGATCAGGTCGCCGCCGAGATCGACAAGCGCTTTCGCAATTCGCCGAACGAAACGAAAACCGGCCCGGAAAAGGCGTTCAATCAATCGTTCATCAAGCAGATCGGCGATATCGGGATGATGATTGCGATCGTCCTCAGCGCGGTGTTTTTCACGCTGCTGTTGCTCACCGCCAACACGATGTCGCAGGCGGTGCGCGAGCGCACCGCGGAACTGGCGATCTTGAAAACCATCGGCTTCGGCAATGGGCGCATTCTCGGCATGGTGCTCGGCGAGGCGCTGCTGTTGTGCCTGCTCGGGGCGCTCGCCGGGCTCGCCTTGACGGCGGCGATCATGCCGGGCCTGGCGGCGGCGGTGGCCACCTGGTTTCCGGGCCTCGGCCTCGCCGCGGCGACCTGGATCGAGGGTCTGGCGATCGCTGCGTTGCTCGCCGCCGCGATCGGTTTACCGCCGGCGATCGCCGCTTCGCGTTTGACCATCGTTGCGGCGCTGGGCCGGAAGATCGTTTGATGTCCATGCTCCTGACCCTGCCGGCCCGTATGTTCGCCGTGGCGCGCTTGAGTCTGTTGACCATCCCGCAGCGTCTCGGCACGTCGCTGGTGATTGTCGTCGGTATCGCCGGTGTGGTGGCGATGCTGGTCGCGATGCTGGCGATGGCCGATGGTTTCCGCCAGACACTGTCGCGCACCGGCCATGCGGAGCGGATCATCGTCGTGCGCGGCGGCAGCGATAACGAACTGGCGAGCGGCTTGAGCCGCGAGCAGGCCGATATCGTCCTCCAGTCCGCGGGGCTGCGGCGGGACGATGCAGGCCTGCCGCTGGCCTCGCCCGAGTTGTATTTCCTGGCCGAACTGCGGACACGCGGCGAGCGCAATCCCTCGAATGTGCCGGTGCGGGCGGTCAGCGATCTGGCGTTTGCGGTCCGCCCGGAATGGCGTCTCGTCGAAGGCCGGCGTTTCCGGCCCGGCACCCGGGAAGTGATGATCGGCCGCGGCGCGGCCGGACAATTCGAACAGACTGCGCTCGGCGATTGGTTGCCGATTCGCGATGGCGACTGGCAGGTGGTTGGGATCTTCTCGACCGGCGGCGACGTGCACGAATCAGAACTGTGGGTCGATGCGCCGCTGGTCCAGGCGATTCTCAAACGCAGCGGTGTGAGTTCGGTTACCGCGGTGCTGGATTCGGCCACCGACTTCGACGATTTCGCCGCCCGCCTGACGAGCGACCCGCGGCTGACCGTCAAGGTGCAAAGGCAGAACGAATACTACGCCGGCCAATCGGCGGCACTCACTGCCTTCATCAAAGGTCTCGGATACACGATCACCGCGATCATGGCGATCGGCGCGATTTTCGCGGCGCTCAATACGATGTACAGCGCGGTTGCGGCGCGCCGGGTCGAAATCGCGACGCTGCGGGCCCTCGGCTTCGGCGGCGGAGCGGTGGCCGGCGGCGTTCTGCTCGAAGCGCTGCTGCTGGCGGCGCTCGGAGCGCTGGCCGGTATGGCCGTGGCCTGGCTGGCGTTCAACGGCATGACGGTCTCGACGCTTAATTTCCAGACCTTCTCCCAGGTCGCTTTTGCCTTCCGGGTGACGCCCGGCGCATTGCTGCAAGGAGCAGTCGGCGCCTTGGCGATTGGCTTGTTCGGCGGCTTGCTGCCGGCCTGGCGCGCCGCCCGTGCGCCGTTGACCGGCGCGCTGCGCTCCGGGTAGCCGGGTGGGTACAGCGTGGCGGGATTTGCCCGCCGGCGATACACGGGCCTTGTTGATCGGCGCGATCGGCTATCGCTTTGGGCAATCTCCAGAGACGCGCCTGGCCGAGATTCGAGCCGACCGCATGGGTTATGCGCGGCGTTTCATCCGGATGGCGCGCGTCACGCGGTGCGATCGGGTGCTCGAGATCGGTTCCGGTCTGGGTTTCGGAACGCGGGCATTTTCATCGGCGGCACACAGTATCGTCGCCACTGACATTTCTCCCGCCTACTTGGCTTATGCGGCGCGCGAATGCAGCGACCTCGGCAATGTGCGATTCGAGTTGATCGCCAACGGTGATTTCACTTCTTTTCCACCGGCGGCGGTCGACGTCGTTGTTGCGGTTTCAGTGTTTATTCACTTTAACCTATATGACATAGACCGTTATTTTGCCGAGTTGGCTCGCCTCGTTCGCCCGGGTGGCCGGGTTTGTTTCGATTTTGCCGATATGGACCGCTTGTTCCCGCGCTGGCGGAGCGGACGATTGGACGGCTCGTTTATCGAGCACGCCGCTCTCTATCGGGACAACCCACAGCAGCTTTTCTCGTTGCTGCAATGGAACTCGGCGTCCGGCATTCGCCGCATTGCCAGCCGCCATGGCTTTCGTTATCTCGACCGCCAATCGTTGCGCTTGTTGTTTCAGCGACGATAGGGTTTTATAGTGAATTTTTCGGCGGTCAGGATCAATTCCGCCGGGAGCGGCGGCAGGCCGACGTCTTCGCGCAGCACGCGGTGGTCTTTCGCCGTCAATTCGCGGTATTCGCCGGCCCGTAGACGGCCGAGGTGCACGGCGCCGTAACGCACCCGTTTCAGGCGGCTGACGGTGAAACCGAGTGCTTCCCACAGCCGCCTGACCTCGCGGTTGCGCCCTTCGAACAGCACGAGGTAAAACCAGCGATTTCGGCCGTCGCCAGCGCCCGGCTGGATGTCACTGACCCGCGCCGGGCCGTCGTCGAGCATGACGCCGCTTTTCAACTGTTCCAGATGCTCGGGCTGGACGTCGCCGTGCACTCGACACACATATTCCCGATCGACGCCGCCGGATGGGTGCATCATGGCGTTCGCCAGTTCGCCGTCGGTGGTCAGCAGCAAAAGACCGGTGGTGTTGATATCGAGCCGGCCGATGCTGATCCAGCGGCCGTCGCCGGCTGGCGGCAGGCGATCGAAAACGGTTGGTCTGCCCTGCGGATCGGCGCGGCTGGTGACGACGCCGGCCGGTTTGTTGTAAACCAGCGTGCGCGCCGCGGCCGGCGCCGCCGTGACACGATAGTCGCGGTCGAAAAGCCGGACCCGGTCGCCGCTTCCGACCCGCGTGCCGGGCACCGCCGGCCGGCCGTTGACCTGGACGTTGCCGGCGGCGATCCATTCATCGAGCTTGCGCCGGGCGCCGAGACCGGCGGCGGCCATGACTTTCTGCAAACGCTGCGCGGGGAGGTTGACGGCCGCGGGTTCAGCGGCGCGGCGGGCCTTCGTCGCCCGGTTCGCCGTCTCCGTTTGACTGTGGCGCGTTCTTCTCGGCGGTGCCGTCGAGGTCGTCATCCCCTGCGTCCCCCGCCGTTTCGCTGCGTTCTGTTGCATTGTCTTCGCCGCTGATTTGGCCGGCGCTACAGCGATCGTCGTCTTCGCGGGTTTCGCCGGCGCCGGAGTTTTCGGCGGCGGCCGGCGACTCGGATTCAGCGGCTTGCGGCTCGCCGTCCTGGCCGGCCGTTCGGTTTTCAGTTTCAGGGTCATCGTCATCACCGTTGGCGGCGCGCGCGGGCGGTTGTGCCGCACCAGGTTCGCCGAGATCGAGTTCAGGTTCGATCTCGTCGAGTTCCACGATTTCGGCCAGCGGCGGCAGTTCGCTCAAGGCCTTGATATTGAGGTCGTCGAGAAACGTCCGGGTCGTACCATAGAGCGCCGGTTTGCCGGGCAGGTCGCGGTGGCCGACGACGCGGATCCAGTCGCGCTCCTCGAGTGTCCGGATGATCTGCGTGCTGACCGAGACGCCGCGGACGTTTTCGATTTCGCCGCGCGTGATCGGTTGGCGGTAGGCCACCAGGGCAAGAGTTTCGAGCAGGGCCCGGGAATAGCGCGGCGGGCGCTCCTGCCACAGGGGGGCGAGCGCCGGATAGACGGCGCGTCGGATCTGATAACGCCAGCCGCTGGCCACTTCGACAAGTTCGAGGCCGCGGCCGCGGGTCTCGTCGATCAATTCTGCCAGCATCGCGGCCAATTCCTCGGTCCGCGGCGCGTCCTCGCCGGGAAACAGCTCAGCCAGTTGTTTCAGGGTCAGCGGTTGGCCGGCGGCGAGCAGCGCCGCTTCGACGATCGCTTTCGGTGCCACTTGAGCGTGGCGCCAGGCCGCCGGCGCATGGCTGACAACCGTGCCTAAATCCCCGCTCTCCGGCTGTTCGGTTGCCACTTCCAGTACCGCGCTTCGGGTTTCAGGGGCCGCACTCGATTCGTTTATCTCGTCGTTCATGCGATGACGATGCTCATGAAGATTCGGCGGCCAGGGTACCCTGCGCCGCCCGTAAATAAATCCGGCCGAGGAATTCGCGCTGTACGACGTCGATCAGGCGTTCGCGCAGCAGTTCGAGCAGGGCCATGAACGACACGACCGCCCCCATCCGTCCTTCCTCGGCGTTGAACAACTCCTCGAACGCGACACTTTCCCGGCCTTTCAGCAGGGCCAACACCCGCGTCATCCGCTCGCGGACCGACAGGGCTTCGCGCTGCACTTGGTGGTGGGCATGCAGCTCGGCCCGCCTCATCACCTGGGCGAAGGCCAGCACCAATTCGCGCAGTTCGACCGTCGGCGGCTGGCGGACGGCCCGCCGGTCGTCGAGCGGAATGACCAGCGGGGCGAAATCGCGGCCGCTGCGCGGCAGGGTATCGAGATCCTCAGCCGCCTGCTTGTAGCGTTCGTACTCTTGCAGCCGGCGGATCAGTTCGGCGCGTGGGTCGCTCTCGTCCTCGCCGCCGATTTCCGGCCGGGGCAGCAGCATGCGCGATTTGATTTCGGCGAGGATCGCGGCCATCACCAGATATTCCGCCGCCAGTTCGAGTTTGAGGTCCTGCATCAGCTCGATGTACTCGGTGTACTGGCGGGTGACCTCGGCCACCGGGATGTCGAGGATATCGAGATTCTGCCGGCGGATCAGATAGAGCAAAAGATCGAGCGGCCCCTCGAATGCTTCGAGAAATACCTCGAGCGCTTCGGGCGGAATGTAAAGGTCGTCCGGCAGCCGGGTCCAGGGTTGGCCGTGTACTTTGGCGAACGGGATTTCCGGCTGCTTGACCGGCGGGGCGGCGCTTGTCATAAGCTCTTCATCATATCACGCAGCCGCGTCGTCGCAGTGCTCGTCCGAGATAGGCCAGCCCCGGGGACGAGCGGGCGGGCCGCCGGCGGTCAGCCGGACGACGGCGTCCGGTTGGCCATGACCATCGCCTTGAGCAGGCCGAAAGCGTGGCGCAGGGCGTAGTCCTCGCCTTCGGTCGTTTCCAGTACCGGCGGGGCGGTACCGGGTTCGACTTCGGCCGCCAGCGGTCGTTCGAGATCGGCTTCGCGGAAGGCCGGGGGCATGGCGATGACTTGAACGTCGGGAGTCTCAACGTCGGGGGTGATGCCTTCGAGTTGGATCGATCGGCCGCGCGGTGTGTAATAGCGTGCCGTCGTCAGGCGCAGGCCGCTGCCGTTGCGCAGCGGGAAGACGTTCTGCACCGATCCTTTGCCGAAGGTGCGGTGGCCGGCGATCAGGGCGCGGTGGTGATCTTGCAGGGCGCCGGCCATGATTTCGGCGGCCGAGGCCGATCCTTCATTGACCATCACGACCAGCGGCGTCGCCGAATCGATCAATGTCGCCGGATCGGCGCTGAATTCCATGAAGGCTTCAGGGCTGCGGCCGCGGGTGCTGACGATCTGGCCGTGCTGGAGAAAATGATCGGCGCTGAGCACCGCCGCTTCGAGGATGCCGCCGGGGTTGTTGCGCAGATCGATCAGCAGGCCGCGCAAGGGGCCGCTGTTGTCACTTTCGAGGCGGTGCAGTTCGGCGGCGAGTTGCGCGGCGGTGTTTTCCTGGAAGGTGGCGATACGCAGGTAGCCGTAGCCGGGTTCGAGCAGCCGGCCGTGGACGCTGGCGGTCTGCACGATTTCGCGTTCGAGGCGCACTTCCCGTTCCTGCTTGTCCGCCGGCCGGTAGAGACCGAGCGTGAGCGTGGTGCCCGGCAGGCCGCGGATCAGTCCGACCACCTCGCTGACGGTTCTGCCCTTGAGGGGTGCGCCGTCGACGGCGATGAGCCGTTCGCCGCTGGCGATCCCGGCGCGTGCCGCCGGGCTGCCATCGAGGGCGCTGATGACGGTGAAAAAGCCATCGACGATCTGAAATTCGATGCCGATGCCGCCGTAACGACCGCTGGTTTGTTCGGCCATCGCGGCGTATTCCTCGGCACTCAACCACTCGCTGTGCGGGTCGAGGCCGGCGAGCATGCCGCGCAAGGCGGCGTACAGCAGATCGCGGTCATCGACTTCATTGACGTAATACTGTTTGACGGCGCTCAACGCATCGGCGAAGGCCCGCAGATCGTCGAGCGTGACCTGCGGCTCGACAATCGGCCGCGGCACGGGCGGTTCCGGTGCGGTCGCGCCTTCTTGAGCGGTGCTTGGCGCGGCCCCCCACGGCAGCAGAAAAGACGCGCCGAGCAGTCGTAAAGCGAATAGGACGGTTAACCGTTGCATGTACCGTTTCCGTGCGCTGAGGCGGGCTATGATAGTGGATGTCGCCCCTTGCGCGGTTGACCCACTTGCCCTTACTCGTCATTCCGGACTCGCCCGCTAGCCTATCGTGCGGGCCCAGGCGGGCGGAAATCACAAAATAGGAGGCATGGGAATAAGGATGGGGGAAAGCGTCCGGCTTGGGCGGTCGGGGGTTAACGGGGCTTCAACCAGGTCAGCGGATCGATCGGCTCGCCGTCGTGCCGAAGTTCGAAATAAAAAGGTTCGCCGACGTTCCCTTCGCCGCCGGTCAGGGCGACCGGCTGCCCGCGATCGACCCAGTCACCGGTGGCCGTGAGCAGGGCTTCAGTCTGGCCGTACAAGCTGAGGTATCCTTCACCGTGGTCGATGATCAACAGCAGGCCGTAGCCGCGCAGCCAGTCGGCGTAGGCTACCCGGCCGTGGGCGACGGCGCGGATTTCGTGTTCGGACGCGGCGCCGAGCCGGATTCCGGGTTCGAGGTCGCTGCCGGTGCGGCGCATGACCTGGGCGCTGACCGGCCAGTCGAGTTGACCGCGCAGAGCAGCGAACGGCCGCGCCAAGTCGTCCGGAATATCGGCGAGGATGTCGTGCAGTCGGCTGAGCAGTTTTTCGAGGTCGGCACGGTTGGCGTGCAGTTCGGTCAAGCGCGCCGCCATGCCGGCCAGCGCGGCCTCGAGGCGGGCCAACACCTGCCGGCGCTCATCGTAGGCGTCGCGGCGGGCCGCGAGCCGGGTGGAGCGTTGCTGTAATTCGCTGCCGAGGCGTGCCTCCTGGTCGCGCTGTTCGCTTTCGATCGCCGCCAGCCGCCGCCGTTCTTCGTCGACCTCTCCGATCGCGGCCAGATAGGCGCGGCTGAAGTAATCGTGATAAGCCATGTTTCGCTGCCACAGCCCGGGATCCTCGATATTGAGCAGCATCTTCAAGCGCGACTGGCGCCCCATCCGGTAGGCGGTCGAAAGCTGCGCCGCCAGGGATTCGTGTAACTGACCTAAACGAGCGACCGCCTCGTCTTTTTGCTGGCCGAGCGCCGCCAGCCGCCGGCGAAGCGCGGCGATCGTGGCGTCGAGTTCGTGCACTTCGGCGGTCAAACCGCCGATCGCCGTTTCCAGATCACGCAGTTCCCGGTGCACGGCGCGGCGTTGGGCGTTACCGCTGTCGCGGGCCGCCTGGACCTCGACCAATTGGCGCTGCACCGCCTCAAGACGGCGGCGAATGTCGTTCTCGTCGTCGCTGGCCGGGTGGAGGTCGCCGCCGCTGAAAAGCAATAGCAGCAGCCAGAACAGGCGACCTGCTTTGAGCGACGGGCGCAACAAGACGCAATCTCCGATCATTCCAGGTGCAGCAGCGAACGGCCGGTCATCACCGCCGGTACCGGCCGGCCGAGCAGGTCAAGGACGGTTGGCGCGATATCGATCAGCGCGCCAGAGGGGCGCGCGGTAGCTGGCCGGCCGAAATAAACATAGGGGACCGGGCCTAACGTGTGCGCGGTGTGCGGCTGGCCGGTTAACGGGTCGGTCATCTGTTCGATATTGCCGTGGTCGGCGGTCATAAGCAGTTCGCCGCCGGCCGCGGCGAGCGCCGCGAGCACCTGGCCGAGCAACCGATCGACCGCTTGCACGGCGGCGAGGGCCGCCGGCCAACTGCCCGTATGACCGACCATATCGGGATTGGCAACATTGGCGACGATCACCGGGTAGCGGCCGCCGCCGATCGCCGCCACCAACGCTGCACCGAGTTCGGGGGCGCTCATTTCCGGTTGCAGATCGTAGGTCTTGACTTTCGGCGATGGAATCAGGCGCCGTTCTTCGCCGCGTACCGGAGCTTCGCGCCCGCCGTTGAAAAAATAAGTGACGTGAGCGTATTTTTCGGTTTCGGCTAACCGCAACTGGGCCAGGCCCGCCGCGGCGATTTCATCGGCCAGCAGGTGGGCGGGTGGTTGGGCGCGGAACAAAGGCACGGCGGTCAGGCCGTCCTGGTATTCGCTCATCGTCAAGACGCCGGCAAGCTTTGGGCGGCGCGCCGGAAATGCGTCGAAGCCCGGCAAGGCAAAGGCTTGCGCCATCTGCCGGGCGCGGTCGGCGCGGAAATTGAACATCAACACCGCGTCGCCGTCGGCCATCGGTGCGGCGCCGGCGAGCACCGTCGGGGCGACGAATTCGTCGTCTTCACCGCGCGCGTAAGCCGCCGCCAGGGCGCGCGTGGCCGTTTCCGCCCGCTGTTCGGCGGCCGACTCGACCATGGCCCGCCAGGCGGCCGCGGTCCGTTCCCAACGCCGGTCGCGATCCATTGCATAGAAGCGGCCGCTGAGCGACGCAACCGAAACGCCGTGATGCTCTGCGCAGTAGGTCTCCAGGCGGGCCAGCGACGCCGCGGCGCTGCGCGGCGGCGTGTCGCGGCCATCGACGATCGCGTTCACCGTGAGGCGGTTGACGCCGAGGCCGCGCATGACATCGAGCAGACCGTAGAGATGATCTTCATGGCTGTGCACCCCGCCGGGTGACAAAAGGCCGATCAGGTGCAAAGTGCCGCCGCCGGCAGCGAGCCGCGCGGCCAGTTCGACCAGCGCCGGGTGGCGGGCCAGTTCGCCGGCGGCCAGGGCGCGGCCGATCCGGGTCAGTTCCTGTTCGATGACCCGGCCGGCGCCGATCGTCATATGCCCGACTTCGGAATTGCCCATCTGCCCGCGGGGTAGACCGACGCTGGACCCCGAGGTGGCGAGCAGGCCGTGCGGATGAGTGGACCACAAACGATCCCAGCTCGGCGTCGGCGCCTGAAAGATTGCGTTGTCGAACCCGTCGTCACGCCACCCCCAGCCATCGAGGATCAAAAGCAGCAATGGTCCGGACAAGCGGGGCGGAACGTCTTTGACGGTCATCGGTGATTTCCTGTTGGGGGAGGCGCTGCGCTTTGCCGGACAATTTTAGACGGTCATGGCAGATCGGATTCAAGCCAAGGCCCGCTCCAGCCGGCGGCGGGCGGCGGCGCGCGAGAAATGGCGGCGGGTGTTTTCGAGTCCGCCGGCCGACAAGCGTTCCCACAACGACGGATCCTGGTATAAACGGACGATCGCCGCCGCGAATGAGACAGCGTCATCGGCGATCAGCACGTCTTCGCCGGGGGTGAGTTTCATGCCTTCAGCGGCCAGCGTCGTGGCGACGACCGGCTGGCCGCGGCTCAGGCTGCTGTTGATCTTGCCTTTGACCCCGGCGCCGAAGCGCAGCGGCGCGACGGCGAGGCGGCAGCCGTCGAGCCAGGGTTCGAGCGCCGGTACATGGCCGAGTATGCGCAAGCCCGGGGCTTGCAGATCGCGGATTGCGGGCGGCATCTTACTGCCGGCAATACACAATTCAACGCCGGGCAGGTGCGGTGCGACGAGCGGCCAGATCTCGTCCGCCAGCCAATGGACGGCGTCGATATTCGGCGGATGCTGGAAGCCGCCGACAAACAGCACGTGCCGCCGCTCGGCATAGGGTGTCAGGCAACCGTGGACGTCGTGGATATTGGAGATGACCTCGATTTGCGAAGCCGGCAAGAGTTGGTTCAGTAGGTCCTGTTCGGCCTCGCTGACCACCCACGTTTCGTCGGCTTTTTCGATCAGCGCCAGCTCCTGTTTGCGGGTGTGGGCGGCGAGCCGTTTCTGGCCGCCGCTGCCGGTCAGTTCGGCTTGCCGCTCCTCGCGTAGGAAGTGCAGATCGACGGTGTCGTAGATCAGGCACGCCGTGGGGCACAGGCGGCGGATTTTGTCCAGCCAGGCGAGCGCCACTTTGTAGCGGCATAGAATGATACGGTTGAAGCGTTCGGGAAAAGCGGTGAGCAGTTTGTCCGGGCGATCGACCCATGGCGTATGCCAGACTTCGATGCCGCGCCGCTGCAAGGCCTCGACATAGCCCGGTAAATAACCACCGTCGTGCGCCATGAACACGACGTGGTGGCCGAGTTCGCGCAGCAGATCGAGCATCGCGACCGTGCGCATCGAACCCGAGTCCTGGTCGGGCGTCGGGATCCAGGCGTCGATCATCAGGATCGCCGGCGCCGGCGGCGCGGCCAGTTCCGGGATGGGATTTCCGGCCGGCTGAGCGGCGCCGGGATCGACGATGACCCGGGCCGCCGGCAGCCACCACCCGCCGTTGCACTTCTCGTCTGCGGGCTGCGGCGGGGGCGTTTGCCAGGCCGTCAATCCTTCGATCGGCTGTACCAGCCAGCGGGCGTAGGACAGTGTGGGGTGCCCCGCGTCGGTACTCTGCCCGGACGCCGCCGGCGGTGCGAGAAGCCGGCCAGCGGCGTCAATCCGGCTGGCGCAGACCAGGTTCCGACCGTCGGCCAGGGCGCTGTCAAGCGCGGCGAGACTGCCGGTAGCCGGGCGGCAATCGGCGGCAAGCAGTAGCCAGTGTTCCGGCGGTTCGACTTCGTGATCGTGCAGCGCTTGCCGGGCCAGCGCTTCCAGCGCTTGCCGGGTCGCGGCGGGACCGGCGTCGAGCCGGATCACACCTGTGCAGGGCGGTTGCTCGAGAGCGGGACCCTGGCCGGCGAGCAGCGTCGCGATCGTGTGATCCTGGGCGAACTCGGCGATGGCGGCCAGTTGGGCGTCGAGCATCGGCGAAGGTGCGGTGCACTGCACGATCAACGCGCACTGCGGCTGCCGGCTGAGCGGCAGGCTGGCGGGAGGGGCGGCCGGCGTTTCGCCGGTGGCTGTGGCCGCGGGCGTCGCCGCCGGCGGTTGTTGCAGGCGGTAAAGCGCGGGACCCAGACCTTGCTGGGCGATGGCCTTGACCCCGTGGTATAGGAGGCGCGGCCATTTCCAGGGTCGCAAGGCGCCCTTGTGCCGTAGATTCCGCAGAACCCGGGCCAGCACGCGCGACGGCCGGGTCCAGCGCCACGAGCGGCTGGCGAGGATGGTCGCCAGTTGTTGGTGCAGCCGATCGTGCGCCCGACGCCAATCGGCCGCGGCGTTCTGGGCGTGACCGAGTTCGTCGCGGTGCCTCGCATGCAGGCGGGCAAGGTGGTCTTGATGTTCGCGGTGCGCCTGGTGCAGGGCGGCCACGGCTTCTTCCAGTTGCGCCCGGAGCTGCTGCACAGAGTCTTGCAGGCGTTGCTGCTGGGCTTGCAGGGCGCGCGCCCATTTCGTCCGTTCTTGCAACGCCAGGTACAGTTCATTGACTCGCGTTTCGGCCGCCTGCCAGCGGTCGTGGTGCCACAGCCCGAGACGGCCGGCGGCGGCCAGGTCGGCGCGGTAGAGGAGCGGGTTTCCCGCTGCTGCCCGCCCGTCCGGAGCGCTGCCGGGCGAGCGGCCGGTGACCGGGACTTTGAACAACGGCTCGTAGGCGGCCAGCATCTCGTTCATCGTCGGCAGCGGGGTTTTGCCGGCCGCCGCCTGCATCCCGGCCAGCAACGACCGGTCGCCGGACAAGCGGGCGACTGCGGCGGTCAGGGCGCTGGCGTCGGGGTCGATCAGCAGGCCGTTGACGCCGTCGTCGATCCGTTCAGCAAAACTGCCGAGCCGGGTGGCGATCGGCACGATGCCGGCCGACCACAGCTCGCTCAAGGTGTAGCTCCAGGTTTCCGGCACCATCGACAGCAACAGGCCGGCGTCGGGTTGCAGCCGGGCGAGGAGGGCCGGCAGATTCCGGTGCTCGTATTCGGCGATCACGTCGACGTCTTTTTCGCCGAGCAGCGCCATTCCTTCCCGGCCGCAGCCGAGCAGCGTGATTCTGGCGTGGGGGCGGAGGGCGGGGAGGGCAGCGCGTAGTAATTCCCGGCCTTTTTGCGGGCCGCTGTGGCCGAGGATCACGAGGTGCAGCCGGGGGTCGGCGCGCCGGGCTGAGGGGCTCTCGGTCGCGGCCGGAACGAGGGGCGGCTGGCCGTGAGGAATCACCTTGATCCGGTTGTGCAAAACCGGCATCAGCTTGCCGAGGAGCGTTGCCGCTCCTTGCGTCGGGCTGGCCAGTCGGACTTTCGCCCGCGACAGGGTCTGCCGCCAGGTGCGGGCCAGATGGCGCCAGATGGCGGGGTCTTGCTCCGCGAAATCGTGGTGTCCCGCAGTGGCCAGCGCTTCCTCCAGCCGCACTGTCCCCGGCGCGTCGATATAAGGTTCGGGCGAGGTGCGCAGCAGCGGCCAAAGAGGATAAAAATCGTGGATCACCTGGACCGTCGGCCGGCCGCTGGTCAGCGCTTCCAAACCGTGGCCGATCAGGGATGAGATGACCACCCGGGCAATCGGATAGCGCTCGAGCAGATGGTCGATGACGGCGGCGTATCCCGGATGCTGCGGGTGGCTGGCGGTGATCGCCGGCGCCAGAGTGAACGTCGCGATCACCGGCCCGTCAGGCGCGGCAAGGTGCAGTTCCAGATGACTACCGAACTGGCCGGTGTGCCAATAACCTCGACTGACCAGCACCAATTGCCGGTGCGGCTGGTCGTGATCGCACCAGTTGCGGACCCAATGGGTGACCCCGCCGCCCCAACTGTGCGTGATGTGCAGCACGATGGGCCGCTCGCTATAGGCGTCGTTCAGACGCCACGTGCCGGCCTCGATCAGGGCTCGGAGCCGGGGAGCGAGCACCTGATGGCTTTCGACCGGCGGCAAATAACATTCGTGTTCCGGCTGGGATAGGAACAAGGGCCAATCCGGATCGTGTACATACAGCGTGTCCGGTACCTTGATGTTCCAGCCGAGCAGGGCCGGCACTTCGCGCCCCGGCCACGCCGGCAGTGCCGCCAGGCGCGAGGCGGCGGCGGCGGTCAGCATGAGGACGTGGCGCGGGAATACCGGCGACGGGTGCATCTCGCCGCGCCCGCACCAGGCGAGCAGGCTGTCGAGGTCGGCCTGCTCGGGCATGAGCGGCGGCGCCGGGTGTTCGCCGAACGGATTCAGCCGCGGATCGGCATTGCTGAGGACGGTCAAGCCGTCGCACTCGGGATCCTGGGCGGCGAGTAATTCACTCAAGCGACGGATTTGCGGCAGGCGCAGCCGTAAATCGTTGCGCAGCAGCAGCAATACTCGCCCCGGGTGGCCGGCCTGCGCCCGGCGCACTTCGTGCAGCGGATCGCCGCTGTCGGGCTGCCAGCGGACGATATGCGGCAGGTCGCCGGCGATTTTGACTGCGCTCATGATGGTATAGCTGCCGCCATCCGGGATTATCCGGGATAATACCCCTCATCGACCCGGCGCCTCGGTGGCCGGGCCTCGCTGCAGGCGACATGTTACTCGAAATGGCTGCTCCATGATCCCGACATTAGGTCGAATTCCCTACCACCGATGAGCCGCCGCCGTTCGGCCAGAAGAGCGCCGGTGCAACGATTTTCCCGCGGGCGGCGGGCCATGTTGCGTCTGGCGTTGTTTGCCACCGGGTTGTTCATCGGCCTGACCGTGCCTTCGTGGCTGCTGCTCGAACACGAAGTCGTCGCCCGCTTTACGGCGCGCAGCGACAACGAACCGAGCCGGGTTTATGCCCGGCCGCTGGTCCTCTATCCCGGATTACCGCTGAGCGTCGAGGACCTGATCGCCGAACTCGACTATGCCGGTTATCAAGCCGTCGCCGGGCCGTTGCCAGCGGCGCCGCCGCAGCCGGGGCGCTATGTTCGTGAGGGTAGGAAATTCGCCTTGCACAGCCGGGCTTTCGAGTTCGCTGACGGCCGCCAGGCGGCGCAGCGATTGCTCGTCACGTTGACTGCCGGCGGCGGTCGTGGGTCCGCTGTCGAGAGTGTGTACGACGCGCCGAGCGGGTCGGCGCTGCGCCTGGCGCGTCTCGACCCGGCGGAGATCGGCATGATCGCCGCCAGTGGCGACAGCGATCGGCTGCGCACCGCCCTGCGTGCCTTTCCACCGCGCCTGATCGCCGCCATACAAGCAGTCGAGGACCGCCGTTTCAAACACCACCACGGCCTCGATCCCAACGGTCTGCTGCGCGCCTTGTGGATCAATCTTCGGCGCGGCGCCGTCGTGCAGGGCGGCAGCACGATCACCCAGCAACTGGTCAAGAACCTTTATCTCGGCGGCCAGCGCGATTGGTTGCGCAAATATCCCGAAGCCTTGATGGCGCTGGCCCTCGAACGCCACTTCGACAAAGGCGAGATCCTCGAGGCGTATCTGAACGAAGTCTATCTCGGCCAGGATGGGCCGTATGCAGTGCGTGGTTTCGCGCGCGCCGCGGAATTTTATTTTGCCGCGCCGCTTGACACCCTCGACGACGCCCAACTCGCGCTGCTTGTCGGGATGGTGCGCGGCGCTTCGTGGTACAACCCGCGGCGCCACCCGGAACGGGCCCGCAGCCGGCGCGACCAGGTGTTGAAAATGATGCGCGACACGCACGTTATCGCCGCGGCGGAATATCGCACGGCACTGACCCGGCCGCTCGGCGTGTTGCTCGAACCGCCGTCGCGGCGCGGTCGGCACCCGGCCTTCATCGATCTCGTCCGGCGGCAACTGCGGCGCGATTACAGCGACCGGCAGCTCGCCGCCGGCGGCCTGCGCATCATGACCACCCTCGAGCCGCGTGCCCAGGCGGCGGCCGAAGCGGCGATGGCCGGTGCCGCGCGGCTGCCGGGCGGGGACGATTTGCAGGCCGCGATGCTCATCGTTGCGCCGGCCAGCGGCGATATCCTAGCGGTGACCGGCGACCGGGACGCGACCCGGCGGGGCTTCAACCGCGCCCTCGATGCGCGCCGGCAGATCGGGTCGTTGATCAAGCCTTTGGTCTATCTCGAGGCTTTGCAAAGCGACCCGGATTTGACCTTGCTCACGCCCCTCGACGATCAGCCGGTGTCCGTGCCGCTGGCCGGCGGCCGAGTCTGGTCACCGGAGAATTTCGATCGCCGAAGTCACGGCCAGGTGCCGCTGGCGTTGGCCTTGAGCCGTTCTTACAACCAGGCGAGTGTGCGCCTCGGCTTGCAGGTCGGGATCGACAAGCTGGCCGGCATCTTGCCGTCCTTCGGCGTGCGCCAGCGCCTTTCCCATCACCCGTCGGTGCTCCTCGGGGCGCTCGAGTTGACGCCGGTGCAGGTGGCGCAGATGTACCAGCCGCTGGCCGCCGGCGGTTATTACACGCCGCTCGGCGCGGTGCGGGCGGTGATCGACAGCAGCGGTGTACCCCTGGCCCGTTATCCGGCGCGCGCCAAAAGCGTGTTCAGCGCCGCCGCCGGCGCCCAGATCAATTACGCCCTGACTTTGGGGCAGACGGACGGCACGGCCCGCGGTCTGCCGGAGATGCTGGGGGCGACCCGCCGCATCGCGACCAAAACCGGGACCACCAACGAGCGCCGTGATGCCTGGTTCGTCGGCTATACTGGCAATTGGCTGGGCGTCGTCTGGACCGGGCGTGACGACGGCCGGCCGGCCGGTATTACCGGCAGCAGCGCCGCGATGCCGTTGTGGGCGGCGGCGTTCAGCCGGCTGGGGCTCGACGATCTACCGGTCGCGACACCCGGCGGCATTGCGTGGTACTGGGTCGATTGGCCCAACGCCGAACTCGCCGATGAGCATTGCGCCGCGCGCCGCGCGGTCCCGTTCACGCCCGGCCATGAACCCAAGATATGGTCAAAATGCGTAGGTCGATTACGTTCTTTTATGAAAAATTTCTAAGTTATGCCCTATGGTTGCCGGTGTTGCTCGCGGCGTGCAGCAGCCAGGAGCCGGTGCCGGTCGATGAGCGCTCGGTGTATCGCTCGGAAATCGAGAAAGTCGAGCAGCAGGTGCGCGCACCGGCGCGCGATGAGGGCGCCGGGGTGCAGGTTTATCCGCTGCGCAATCCGGGGGCCAGCGAACTGCGCGAGCAGGCCGCGGCGGCCGAACGCGACGGCGATCTCGAACAGGCCGCGGTTCTGCTCGAACGGGCGATGCGCCTGGCGCCGCTGGATTCCGAATTGATGCAGCATATGGCCGAAGTGCAACTGGCGCGCGGCGACTATGAACAGGCGCTCAGTCTCGCTTCGCGATCCTACGACAACGGCCCGAAAGTCGGGGAATTGTGTGCCCGCAATTGGCGGACGATCAGTCTGGCGCGCGAACACCTCGGCAACAGCGCCGGTTCGGTGATCGCCGAGTCGCGGGCCGCCGAATGCGGTGAGCACAAGGCCCCGGGATTTTAATTGGCGGCGGCGGGCAGCGTGAGCAGGTCGCCGCGGGCCACGCCGGTGCGATCCGAGGACGAGCCGCCGGCCGAAAATCCTGGCGCCCTGCTCGGCGCTACTGGGCCGTTCGCGGCGCGCCTCGAAGGTTTCGTGCCCCGTCCGGGGCAACAACAGATGGCGGCGGTGATCGCCGAAACGCTGGCCGCCCGGGGGGTTCTGGTCGCCGAGGCGGCGACCGGAATCGGCAAGACTCTGGCTTATCTCGCCCCGGTGCTGGCTAGCGGCCTGAAAACGTTGCTGTCGACCGGCACCCGCACCTTGCAGGATCAGTTGTTCCGGCGCGATCTGCCGCTCGCCCTCGCCGCTTTGGGCAGCCGCGCTAAAACCGCCTTGCTCAAAGGGCGCAGCAATTATTTATGCCGGCTCAGGCTCGAACAGGCCCTGGCCGCCGGCGAGCGGCGGGATGCCGCGGAGTTGCAGGCCGTCAGCGCCTGGTCGCGGCGCACTGTGGCGGGCGAAATCGCCGAGCTGACCGAGTTGCCGGAGGCAGCCCCGGTCTGGCCGCGGGTGACGGCGACGATCGATCAATGCCTCGGTGCCGAGTGCCCGCACTATCAGGACTGCTTCCTGATCCGCGCCCGGCGCCGTGCCCTCGAAGCCGATATCGTAGTGGTCAATCACCATCTACTGTGCGCCGATTTGGCACTCAAGGAACACGGTTACGGTGAAGTGCTGCCGAGCGTCGAGGCCTTCATCGTCGATGAAGCGCACCAATTGCCGCAGACCGCCTCCCGTTTTTTCAGCGACAGTCTCTCGACCCGGCAGATCCATGACCTGCTGCGCGATATCCGGCAGGCGGCGGGCGGCATTCCCGGCGGCTTGGATGCGGTGGCTGACGAGATCGGGGCCTTGACGCAGACGGTCCGTGAAATCATCCTCGCCGCCGCGTCCCTGCCCGAACGGGGCGACGGCCGTGAAGTCCTCGGCGAGCCGGATCTGGCGCAGGGGCTGGCCGCACTCGATCGGCAACTGGCGGTCTTGGATCGCACACTCGAGCCGCTGCTCGCCGCCGAGCGCAGCCTGCAATTGGCGCACGAGCGGATCGACAAAGCGCGGGCCCTGCTCGCGGCGTATCCCGCTGCCGATGACGAGGCGGTGCACTGGTACGAAACCCGGTGCCAGGGATTGGTGTTGCACCGGACGCCGCTCGATATCGCCGCGCCGCTACAACGTTTCATCAGCGGCCATCCGGCGGCCTGGGTGTTCACTTCGGCGACGTTGAGTGTCGGCGGCCGCTTCGACCATTTCACCTCGCGGCTCGGGCTTGACGGGGCGCGGACCGCATTGTGGGCAAGCCCATTCGATTACCCGCGGATGACCCGCTGCTGGCTGCCGGCCGGGCTGCCGGAGCCGGGAACGGCCGGGCATACAACGGCGCTGCTCGCTGCGGTCTGGCCGTTGATCGAACAAAACCAGGGGCGAACCTTTTTGCTATTTACCACCCACCGGGCCCTGAGTGCGGCGGCGGCCTGGCTCGAACGGCGCTCACCCTACCCGTTGTTTGTGCAGGGGACGGCGCCGCGTAATCATCTGGTCGAAGCCTTCCGCGCCGCCGGCAACGGCATCCTGCTCGGGGCGCACAGTTTTTGGGAGGGGGTGGATGTGCCGGGGCCGGCTCTGTCGCTGGTTGTGATCGACAAATTGCCGTTCGCCGCTCCCGACGACCCGGTGCTCCGGGCGCGCAGCGCGGCGTTGCGCGCCGCCGGCGGCTCGCCATTCAACACGATCCACCTGCCGGATGCGGTGCTCGCCTTGAAACAGGGCATCGGCCGGCTCCTGCGGCGGGCGACCGACCACGGTGTCGTGGTCATCGGCGATCGGCGCCTGGTCGAAAAAAGTTACGGCCGGCGGATCCTGGACAGCCTGCCGCCGATGACTTTCAGCAGCGACCCGGCCGAAGTGCTGGCGTTTGTCGCCGGATTCGACTCCGCAGGCCGATGAAGCTCCTGGCGCTCGAAACCTCGGGATCGGCTTGTTCCGTGGCGCTGGCCATCGACGGGGCGGTCAGCGAACGGGAGTGCATCCTGCCACGCCGTCACGGCGAGGTGTTGCTGTCGTGGATCGACGAATTGCTCGCCGCCGGTGGAGTGGGCGGCACGATGCTGGATGCGATCGCCGTCAGCCGCGGTCCGGGCAGCTTCACCAGTCTGCGCCTTGGCGCGTCGGTCGCCCTCGGCCTGGCGCTCGGTTGGGAGGTGCCGCTGATTCCGGTCTCTTCGCTGGCGGCACTGGCCGCCGGCGCCGCCGAAAAGCACGGTGTCCGGCGCATCGCCGCGGCCTTCGATGCCCGTCGCGGGCAGTATTATTTTGTCTGTTTCGCCGCCAACGGCGGCCGCTTGCAGCCGTGCGGCGCCGAACAACTGGCGGGTGCAGCGGAGATCGTGCCGGCCGGGCCGGCCTGGTTTGGGGCCGGACCGGGTTATGCCGCGCGCGACGGCGAATTGGCCGCGGCGCTCGCCCCCCATCTCGCCGGGGTCGATGCCGATTGCCGGCCGCGGGCCGCCGCGGTCGCCGCGCTGGCCCTCGATGCCCGGCCCCTGGATCCGGACGATTTCACGCTGCACTACGGGCGCGATAACGTCGTGCAGCCCGCGCTTTGAGTTCGACCCTCAGCCGAACCGTTCGGTGATTTTCTTGATTTCGCCGTTTTGACGGGCCTGGTCGATCGCCTGATTGAAACGTTCGACCAAACCGCTCTGCGCCTTGTCCGGCGAGAAGCGCAGCACGACTTCACCGTCGCCGGCGGCGATGAACAGGGTGTCGATACGCTGGTCGAGGAGTTTGCGCTTGGCGACGGCTTTGATCGCGACGGTATCGTCGAGGATGCCGTCGATCTCGCCGCGCAACAGGCGGTCGACGGCTGCTTCCGATGTTGGCGATTCGCTGAACTGATCGCGATACAGCGGGTTGTCGCGCAGTTCCCTGATCGCCGCGTTGTATTCGATGCCGTTAATCACGCCGAGCGTGAAGCCGGTCTGGACCAGCATGGTCAGATCTTCCTGGGCGGGCGTGCGGCCGCGCGGCACGTGCAACAAATAATGCTCCTGGCGATACGCCTGCGATGCGACCCCTGGTTCGTTGTCGCCCGGCGCCCGGCTGCCGAGCAGAACGTCGATCTTGCCGTCAGCCAGTTGTTGCGTGCCGCTCGCCCGGTCGATTTGGCGGTAACGCAGCGCGCAGCGCGCCGACTCCGCCAAGCGGGTGATGATTTCGATATCGGTGCCGTACGGCGAACCATCCGGGCCGCGATAATGAAAAGGCTCGCGTTCCGTCCAACCGACGGCCAGGATGCAGGAACGCGGTCCGGTCTGGGCCTCTTGACCGCCCCCGGTCGCAGCGCCGCCGGTCGTTTGGCTTTGTTCGCCGCACGCCGCCAAGAGCAGAGCAAACGAGACAAGAAGGACAAAACGTCCGTTCTGGGGGGTCTGTCGCTGGCAAAGATTCGGGATGTTCATGGCGCGCACTCCCGTGCAGACCGGGTCCCGCTACGACAACCGCCCTGTTATCGTCGCCGGCCGCCGACCTGCCGGTGGTTCATTGTTAACCCGACGTTCCTCCATGCCGGGATCCTCGTGCCTGATCGTAGCCCCGGAGGGGGCGGAATGCAAGCGCCGGCAATGTGACGGATCAACGACGGTGGGCCGGGCGTTGGAAGGTGGTGCCGGGAAGAGGACTCGAACCTCCACGGGTCGCCCCACTGGAACCTAAATCCAGCGCGTCTACCAATTCCGCCATCCCGGCCAGCGACAGCCCCGCCGGCGGCATAACAGCCACCGGCGGGGAGCAGAATTGTAGCAGGCGATGGGCAGCCCGTTCAGGCCGGGCGGCGGCTGAGGCCGACACCGGCACCGAAGGCGACGAGCAGGAACAGAGCTAAAAGTCCGCCGATACCGATCGCCGGCACGGCGGCGGGTGGCGGCAGGGTGCCATTGCCACCCGCAACGCAGTTGGCGTTGTTGGCGGTGTAATCGAGAATATTGGCACGCAGATTGGCCGCTTCGGGTTGCGGATCGTGAAAATTGTCGGTGGTCATACCGCCGAGCAGCACACAACCCGAGCCGAACGTTAATTCGCCGAGTACCACAGATCCGAAGGGCGGGACACCGCCACCACCCTGTGGGATGGCACCGGCGCTGGCTGGCGACGGGCCATTGACCGGTGGCGGCGGGACGTCGTTGCTGAGGATGATCGGCGCCAGCGGTCCATCGATAATGGCGTGCCCGAAGTGGTGTCCGGTGTAATCGGTGACCACTGGCGTGAACGGCCCGACGAACACCGGGTGGGCGGCATTGGCGGCGGTCACCGTGTCGGAAAAGAATCCTGCGCCGGCGTTGTAATTCAGCAGGTGGCCACCGAAACCGAAATTGATATCGCCGCCTTGGTTCGGCGCGGCGTTGAGCAGCAACCGGCCGCCGGCGGAAACGAACGCCTCGATGACGGCGCGGTTGGCGTTGAGGTAAGCGTCGAGTTCGAGCGCGGTGCTATCCCCGCCTTCGAGGAAAATAAAGCGGAACCCGGAACCGGGTTGAAACGGTGCCGGTCCGTCGGCCATCCGCAGATCGGCCCAGTTGCCGGCGCCGAAAGCCAGATCCATCGCCGCTTCGTTGGTGGTTTGACCCCAAGGTGCCGATGCACCGCGTAAATAAGCGACATCGGCGACCACTCCGGCGTGAGTGGAAAAGGCGGCCAGCAGCAAGCCGCCGGCAAGCAGACTGCGAGAGATCATGTTAACCCTCCTTTCGGCCGGGACGAATATCGCCCGGGCGTTTACCCATTCATTGCATTTAATCGAGGTGCTGTCGCGTGTCGCGGTGCCGCCTCAGTTTTATGTACCGGTTTGCCAGGACGCGATCGATTCTATCACACCCTCGGCCGGCCGGGGTTGGGTGTCTCCCCTGGCTGCGGGGCACCTCGTTCAGTTGTCGCAGTGCAGGCGGCGGTTCTGGCGCCGGTACCAGCCGTCGCCGGCGGGAAGAAAGACGCTGCACTGGGTCATCTCGCCGCGGTAGATATGGATCGAGACGGCGACTTCGCGGCCGCTCGGGTTGCGGATGGCGTGGTATTCGTGCGGCGGAATCAGGCTGCCGGCGCTGCCGGTACCGGCGCGGACGGCGCCGACCGATTCGAAACGGCAACGGTCGGCTTCGGCGGCGGTTCGTTCGTATTGGGTGACTTCGATCATGCCTTGCCAGACGCCCTCGACGCACCACATGCCGGAGTGGTCGTGGATCGGGGTTCCCTGGCCCGGGCCCCAGGTCATCGCCATGATCGTGAAGCCGCGCTCGGGGTCGTGGTACAGCTCGCGCCGGGCGTAATGATCGCTAACCGGTTCGAAGATTTCAGCCGGCAATTCGATCGCCTGGTCGTCGATCAGGTGGCACAGCGTCTCGCGCAGGCAGTCGGTGATGGCGTGCGGGCAGTCGCCGCTGATGGCGTTTTTGACGGCGTCGATCAGTCGCGATTTGCCGGGAAAATCATCGGTGGCGGACGTGGTATTCATTGCAAAAACTCGGCGATCGGGGGGGCGAAGTGTTCAAAGTCTAGCAAAAACGCATCGTGTCCCTGCAGCGACGGCGTCTCTACGAAGCGGGACGGGATGCCGGCGGCGTCGAGGGCGGCGGCGATGTCGCGCTGTTGCCACAACGGAAACAGGCTGTCGCTCGCGGCGCCCATGACCAGCGCCGCTTCGAGGCCGCTGGCGGCGAACATCGCGGCCAGTGACGGCTGGCCTTCGGCGGCCTCGAAATGGTCCATCGCCCGTGACAGATAAAGATAGCAGGCCGGGTCGAAGTCGGCGGCGAAGGTCCGGGCGTGTTTTTCGAGATAGGACTCGACCGCATAGTGCATGCCGAACAGCCCGGGCGGATAAACGTCTTGCACTTGCCGGCCGAAGCGCGCCTGCCATTCGGCCGCCGAGCGATAGCTGATCATGCCGAGCTTGCGGGCCAGGCGCATGCCATGGATTGGCCCGCCGGCGGGATCGTAATCGCCGTTCCGCCATTGCGGGTCGCCGACGATCGCTTCGCGCTGCAGCGAACGGATGGCGATCGCCCATGGGCTGGCGGCCTGGGCCGAGGACAGACTGATCAACCGCCGGGCGCGGCCGGGGTACAGACGCAGCCAGGCCAGCGCGCTCATGCCGCCCATCGAGGGGCCGACCAGGGTATCGAGTTGCTCGATGCCGAGGTGGTCGGTCACCCGGCGGGTGGCGGCGGCGATGTCCTCGATCGCCAGTTCCGGAAAGCGCAGGCGCCAGGGGCGGCCGTCAGCCGGATGCGGTGAGGCCGGGCCGGTCGATCCCTTGCAACTGCCGAGGGAATTGACGCAGACGACAAACCAGCGGCCGGTATCGATGGCCCGGCCGGGACCGATCATCCCTTCCCACCAGCCGGGCTGGGGATCGGCCGGCGACGCCGCGGCGTGCGCCCCTGGCGACAGTCCGGTAAAGACCAGCACGGCGTTATCGCGGTTGGGGGCGAGCCGGCCCCAGGTTTCGTAGGCCAGGGTCAGCGGCGCAACCTCGCCGCCACGGTAAAAAACGAACGGTTCGGCGATTTCGAGCAGCAAAGTGGCGGGACTGACGGACACGGTCTCGGCGTTCCACAGGGATCAAGGTCGGCATTTATACCGGAAGCGGCGTCCCGTGTCACTGCCGGCGGGTTTATTTTTCGGTCGCCACGGCTGGCACCGCCCGTCGCAGAGCGCGACAATGGGGCCATGACATGGCACGATTCTCCACGGCCGGCAGTGGGCGCGGGCATCGACGGGGCGCCGGCTGCGGCCTGGCGTCAGACCCGCCGGGCGGCGCGCCGGGCCGCTCGGCCGTATCGCAAACCGGTGCAGCAGCACAATCGCGAGGCCTTCGCGGCTGTCGCCCGGTGGCTGGCCGACTCGTCCCGACCGCTGGCTTTCGACAGCGGTTGCGGGACAGGCCAAAGTACCCTGGCGCTGGGCGCGGCGCATCCTACGTGGCGTCTGGTCGGCATCGACAAATCGGCGGTGCGGCTGGCCCGCTATGGCGCCAATCACCGGCCGGCCGTTTACGGCAACGTCATGCTGGTGCGGGCCGACCTGGTCGATTTCTGGCGGCTGGCCGCGACGGCGGGTTGGCGGCTGGCGGCGCACTGGCTGTTGTACCCGAATCCGTGGCCGAAACCCTCACAGGCGAAACGGCGTTGGGCGGAGCACCCGGTCTGGCCAGCGTTGCTGGCCCTTGGCGGTCAATTGGAGCTGCGTTGCGACCGCTTCGAATACGCTCAGGAAATGGCCTGGGCCCTGCGCCTTGCAGGACCGTACGAAATACGGATCGATCTTTGGCAGCCGCCGGTGCCGATCAGCCCGTTCGAAGGCAAATATCTGCACCAGCAACGCCGCTTGTATCGCCTGGTCGCCGCCTTAGCAGGCTGTTGAAAAACAGCCTGCTAATCCGGGCCACGGATGGCCCGGCGAAATCAGGCGCTTTAGATCCCGGTGGCAAGAGGGATGCCCTGGAAAGCCGGCCGGCGGCGGTGCGGACGGCGGCTCAGGCCGTGCCATGTTCGAGGTAGCGTTTTCGTTTGTGCGGCCGCAAGGCGTGCAGGTCGATCAGGATCAGGCCATCGACGCTGTCGGTGAAATCGGGATCGACGCCGAAAGCGAGAAAGCGGGCGCCGCCCGGTTCGCACAGTTCGGTGTACTGTTTGTACAGCGTCGGCACTCGCGAACCCAGGCGGGCCAGATTTTCTTTCAGCACCTTGAAGCTCGTTTCGGCATCGAGTTCGCCGAAATCCGGGGCGGCGACGTTGTAGGAAAACGGCTGGCGCGCCGCGGCGAGATTCGGGTCGCCGCCGAAGAAACGGTCGTAGTAGGCGACCAGCCAGTCGCGGACCTGCGGCGGTTCGGCGCCCGAAATCGATACCGGGCCGAGCACGTAACGGATATCGGGATGGCGCTTGAGGAAGGCGCCGATGCCGTACCACAAATAATCGAGGCTGCGCGAACCCCAGTAGTGCGGCTGCACGAAACTGCGGCCGAGTTCGACCCCGTGCCGGAGATAAGCCTGCATCTCGGGGGAATAGTTGAATAGCGAGGCGGTATAAAGGCCGTCCAGACCGTGTTCGGCGAGGACGGCGGTGCAGTGCGCCAAGCGATAGGCGCCGGCGATTTCGAGGTTGTCGTCGTCCCACAGGATCAGGTGGTCGTAATACAGGTCGAAACGATCAATATCGCGCCGCTTGCCGGTACCTTCGCCGACCGCCCTGAAAGTCTGCTCGCGCAAGCGGCCGATTTCCCGCATCAGGCAGGAATTCGGCGCCAGTTTTGTGACATGGATCGCTTTACCGTCCTGCGTCAGACCAATGCGCTCGGTGCAGGCCAACTCGCGCACCAGTTGCGCCCGGTGCTCGGCGGTGGCGACAGTTTGCATGTCGGCTGGCTGGAGGCGGCCGCGGCCGAGCGCGTAGACGCGTTTTTTGAGCTGCCGGGTCAGACCGCGAATTTCGTCTTCGCCGCAGCTTTTGGGCAGGCAGATCGGGGCCCCGATGCGCACCGGCAGGCGCAGCAGTTTGCGGCGCAGGAACATCTGGCGCGGCAGCATCGCGGTGCCAAGCGGCGGGGCAAACAGCGAAGCGGCGTAAAACCAGGGCGAATTGTTGGCTTTCAGATGCACCGGTACGATCGGCGCCCCGGTCCGCGCCGCGAAGCGCACGAAGCCCTCCCGCCAGCGCCGGTCGCGAATGCCGCGCGGCCCGAGGCGCGATACCTCGCCGGCCGGGAAAACGATCACCGCCTGTTCGTTCTCCAGGGCGCGGATCACTGCCCGGCAGCCGGCGGCGGAGGTTTTGCCGTTGCCCAGCACACGCACTGGTAGAAAAACCTCGCGCAATTGCTCGATGTCGTAAAGGAATTCGTTGGCCAGAATCTTCACGTCGGGCCGGATCTCGCCGACCAGCTTTAACAGGGCCAGCGAATCGAGGCCGCCGAGCGGGTGGTTGGCGGCGATCATGACCCGGCCGCGGCTCGGGATATGTTCGCGCTCGATATCGTCCACCAGATAACGGCAGTTGAAATAACGCAGGGCCTCCTCGACCAGCGTCAGGCCGGTCAGGTGGCCGTATTCGGCCAGAAATTCGTTGGCCCGCGCGATACCCATCCAGCGGCCGAGCCGGCGGCTGAGCGGCCGGGTGATATGCTGGTGGGGCCCGGTGAACCACGCGGGAAATTGGTTGGCGAGCGATTTTTCGATGTCAAGCATGCAACTGCGCTCCACAGGAAGACGGATACAGGACGCTTGTGGGAGGATTATCGATGGACTCTGTTGACGTTTTGATGACACCCGAAACCGGGGCACCATCCTATCATGGACCGCCGCTCCCTGCGCTGACGGGCGCCCAGATGGCGACGGTCGATGAGCGGGCGATGGCGCGCGGCCTGTCCCTGATGCTGATGATGGAAAACGCCGGATGCCTGGTGGCGCGGGCGGCTCGCCTGTGCCTCGGCGAGACGAAGGTAACAGGCCGTTCGCCCAGCGCTCGCCCGTCTATCCTCGTTCTGGCCGGGGGCGGTGGCAACGGTGGCGGGGCGCTGGCGGCAGGCCGCCGGCTCGCCGGCCAGGGTTTTCAGGTGAGCGCGATCAGCAGTGTGGTGAAATCGCGACTGATCACGCCGACTCGCCGCCAATGGCGGTTGTTCACGGCGGTGACCGGCCAGCCGTTCATGGACTCTCGGGGGATATTGGAAGGTGGCGGCCATCACCGCCTGCCGGCCGCCGCGCTGATGATCGACGGCCTGCTCGGCTACAGCCTGCAAGGAGCACCGCACGGCGCGGCAGCCGAACTGATTGCTGCCGCGAATCGCCATCCGGCCCCGGTGCTTGCCGTCGATCTGCCGTCGGGACTCGATCCGGACCTCGGGACGGTGCGTGGCGAGGCGATCGAAGCGGTGATGACGCTGACGCTGGTGCTGCCCAAATGCGGGCTCTTCGGTCCGGATGGCCGGCGGCTCGCCGGCCGGGTGCTGCTCGGCGATATCGGCATCTCGCCAGCTTGGGTTGCCGCGGCGGTGCCGGGGTTGGTGGCCGGGGAGTGGTACCGCGGCGGGGATTTGCAGCGCCTGCCGGCGCCGTGAGAAAGCGCGGATCCGTAAAGGATCCGCGCCCGGGTCGTTTTTCGTTGTTTCAAACTCCGGCGAAGCGCTCCGTCGCCCAGCCCATCACTGCGGCGCTGAGCGAAGTCAGGACGATGCCCTCGATCGCCCAATAAATCCAGACGAGCCCCGGCAGGTTGAAGACGCCGTACATGGTGGCGTAGAGGGCGGCAACGAAAATGCCGAACGCCACCCCGAACCACAAGCCGCGCTGCCAGCCGGGACCGACCAGCGCTTTGCCGAACGTGCTGTACAAGGCGGCGAAAATCAACGACAGGATCAGACCGGTGGTGATCCACAGCGGCATCAACGCCGCCATGTCCGGCGGCACGGCCATCAGTTCGGGCCGCCAGAATGTCGCTGTCGCTTTGTAGGTTTCGGCGAGCACGCCCTCGTGAATGATCATGCCGCTCGCCATGCCGAGCAGGAAGGTCACGATGTAATAAACGAGACCCCCGATAACGATCGCTTTGAAGTTCATGATGAATGCCCCCTGATAGGCGATGTGCCGGATGGCACGGGGCAATACTACCGCGATTGTTGGGGGTTGTCACTGGTCGGTCGCCCGCCGGCGGAAGCCGATCGCGGCGGCGGTCAGCATGGCGGCGATCAGCACGCCGGTCCATAGTTGCGGGTTGAGAAAGTGGTCGGCGAGATAACCGAAGTTGAGCAGCACGTCCTCGAGAGGCCGGCTTTCGCCGCTGCCGGGGACTCCGAACATCACTTCCTTGCCGTCGATGGTGGCCCTGAGAGTCAAAGGCAGTACGCCTTCGGTCAGCCGCCCGCCGATCCAGGTCAGCACCGTATCGCCTTTGAAATCGAAGCGCTGCAGGATATTCAGATAACTTTGCACCCAGCCGATCACAAGCGGTATGCCCACCGCGAAAAGCAGCGGTAACCGGGGTGCGAAGGACGAGACCAGCAGCAACCAGGCAAAGATCGGCGACAGCCAGAGCGCTTGCAAAAACAGCGCCGCCAGGTAGAGCCCCCAGTGGGTGAAAAGATGGGTCGGGCCGAACACCGTGCTCCAGACGCCAGCCCCGGCGGCCAGAGCGTAGCCGCCGGCGACCAGCAGAACGATGAGCTGGGTGACGGCGGTGGCCGCCAGGAAGAGCAATGGCAGCCAGATCATCGCCGCCGCCAGCTTGCTGCCCACCGTCAGCGCGTCGCTGACCGGCAGCGATTTCCAGAACAGGATGCTGCGGTCCTTGCGGTCGTCGTACAGGGCGCCGAGCAGATAAAACACCGTAACGAAGAAAAGCACGATATTGAACGGCACCTGGATGGCGAGCAGACCCATCGCGAGGGCTTTGGTCTTGTCGGCGGCGGAGTGACCGGCGAACTGGCGGATGGCGTCCATCGTGCCCAGGTGAGAGGTGTCGAAGCGCTCGATAAAGATCAACCCCATGACCAGCATGGCCAGGATAATGGCGCCGAAGACGACCGGTGTCCAGATGAAGCTGATCCGGTTTTCCCACGTCTCGCGGCGCACCAGCATCCACAACGAAGACAGCAGACGGCTGGGCGGCGGCAAAGCGGGTGAGGTGGCGGTGTGGTTCATGGGGCGCTATCACTCATCAGGGCGACGAATAAATCGGCGATGCCGGGCGTGCGCACTTCGCCGAGCGCGGCCAGGCGTTCGCGCGGCACGCCAGCGTAGAGCAGCACATGCCGGCCGAACAGGCTGCGCTCGGCGCGCGGCTCGAGGGCGCGCGCCGCGGCCAGATTTTCGGGACCGGTGAGCAGTTCGCAGTAGTGCGCGTGCAGCGCTTCCATCGTGCTGTCCAGCACGATTTTGCCGTGCTGGATAAAAAGCAGGTCGGTGAGAATGTGTTCGACCTCTTCGACCTGGTGCGTGGTGATCAGAATCGTCCGTTCGCCGTCGAAATAATCGTTCAGCAATTGGCTGTAGAAGCGTTTGCGATACAGAATGTCGAGGCCGAGCGTCGGTTCGTCGAGGATCAAGAGGCGGGCGTCGATGGCCATGATCAAGGCCAAGTGTAGTTGGACGATCATCCCCTTGGACAGACTTTTCACTCGGGCGCCGCGGTCGATCTCGGTGGCTTCGAGAAATCGTTCGCAGCGCCGGCGGTCGAAACGGGGGTGCAGGCCGGCGACAAGTTCAAGTAATTGCGCGACTCGGATCCAACGCGGCAGCACTGCGACGTCGGCGATGAACGACACCGCTTCCATCATCCGCCGGCGCTGCCGTTGCGGGTGCAGACCGAGCACTTGCAGTTCGCCTTCGAACGGCGTCATACCGAGGATGGCCTTCAGACAAGTCGTCTTGCCGGCGCCGTTCGGGCCGATCAGGCCGACAATGCGCCCCTTGGGGATGTTTAAAGCGACGTGGTCCAGCGCTCGTTTGGCGCCGTAACGTTTGGTCAGCCCTTGCGCGGTCAGCAAAATCTCAGTCATTGGAAGGCTCCGGATCGGCCGTAGCAGGAGAATCGAGGTGGGCGAGCAGGTGGCGTGGATCGAGAGCGAGGCGCCGGATGCGGCGCACGATGCGCGGCCATTCCTGGCTCAGAAACTGCTCGCGTTCACGGGCCAGCAGCATGGTGCGGGCGCCGCTTCTGACATACATCCCGACGCCGCGCCTTTTTTCGATCAGATCTTCATCGGCCAGCATCTGATACGCCCGGGAAACGGTCAGCGGATTGAGTTGGAGTTCGACCGCCAGAGAGCGCACCGAGGGCAGGGCATCCCCTTCGGCCAGGCTGCCGTCGAGGATGCGCTTGATCGTCAGCTCGCGCAGTTGCAGATAGATCGGCTGGGTATCGTCCCAGCGTTCGGTCATCATTCGCTGCTCGGGCGCAGCAACAACAACAGGCCGAGATCGAGCACGGCGCCGCCCGTTTCACGGACGGTGGCGGCCGCCGCCTCGGTTTTGGCCTGCTGCGCTTCGGCGAGCGCGTCCCAATCCGGGGCCAGGAAGTAGCTGGCGGCCGCCAACAACGCCGCGATCATCGCCAGCGTATTCGGAATATGGACGAAATTGAAATACCGGGTTGTCATCGGAGTCACCTGATCGGTTTCACCTTGGGTTGTCTGACAGTACCGGCCCGCTGGGCCGTGTATTGATGTCTTGGTGTACTACCATACCAGCACACATAGCGCTTGTCAAGCCCCAGGCAAAGACTTTTTTGGGTGGGGGAGCGGCATCCGGATTGACAGGGGTGTCGTCTTCGGTTTTAATTGACCGGCCGGTCAGTCAGTAATGAATTCGGTGAAGGCTCATGAGCGAAACAGATTCATCGCCCAAAACACGCGATGCCGAGCAAAGCCGCGGTCGCATTCTTGATGCGGCAGAAGCGTTGTTTTTGTCCGACGGTTTCAGCCGGACCGCGCTGAGCCGGGTTGCGGTGCGGGCCGATGTTCCCAAGAGCTTGATTTTCCATTATTTTCCGACCAAGCAGGCGCTTTGGGAAGCGGTCAAACTCCGGCGCTTGCAGGGGTTCGTTTCACGCCAGCGCGAAGGGTTTCGCCGCGGACCGGTGACCGTCGAGGAACTGGTCGCCGCGATCCGCGATTATTTCGACTTGCTGCGCGACGACCCGGCATTCATCCAGCTCTGTGCCCGCGCCGGGCTTGAGCCGGGCCTGAACTGTGCCCGTTTCGATCCGGAGTTGATCGGGCCTTTTATCGCCCGGCTGGAAGAGGCGGCGGCGCGCGGCCTGTTGCGGCCAGGTATCCAGCCGGTGTATCTGCTGGCCCTGATCATTGCCGCCGTGACGCAATGGTTCGAGGCGCGCGATGATTTCGCCAACTGGCCCGGGATGCCGGAGAAAACCGCAGCCGACCCGGCTTATCTTGAAACCATCATCGAGGTGCTGCTTTACGGCACGCTCGACAGCGGCGCGGCGCGGTGATGCCGCCCGTCAATCTGTTGCCGTGCCGCCTGGCCATCGCTCTTCTGCCGATTCCCCTGCTGCTGGGGGCTTGCGGGCGGGGGGCGCCGGAACCGGCGGCACCGCCACCGGCGGTCAAAGTGGCGGCGGTGAGCGCCGAGCCGCTGTATCGCGAGTACCGGGTCTCCGGCACGTTGCGCGCCCGCCGGCGGGCCGGGGTCGCGGCACAGACCAGCGGCGTGATCGCCGAACGGCTGGTCGAGATTGGGCATCGCGTCACGGCCGGGCAATTGCTCGCGGTTTTGCGTAACCCACGTTTGCACCCCGAGCAGCAAGCGGCGCTCGCCGCGCTCGTTGAAGCCAGGGCGCGCCGCGATCAGGCGGCCCGTGACCTCGAGCGGCTGGCCGAACTGCGCTTGAAAGACGCGGTCGGCGAGGAGGCGCGGGAGCAGAAAGCGGCCGAACTCGAAGCCGACGAGGCGGCACTGGCCCGTGCCAGGGCGGAACTCGAAAGCCTTTCCGGGGTGCTCGCCGAGGCGGAGCTGCGGGCGCCGTTCGCCGGCCTGGTCACCGCCGTGTACCGCGAACCGGGAGAATATCTGGCGGCTGGCGAGGCGGCCTTGACAATTGTCGACCCCTCTGAACTGGAATTGCCGCTCGAAGTGCCGGCCTGGCTGGCGGCGCTCGAACCCGGCGCTGCTATCGAAGTGTCGCTTGTCGAACCGGGGGGCGCCGGCGCGCGGCTCACGGCGCGCCTCGATCGCAAAGCGGTCGCCGGCGACGACAGCAGCGGCTTGATACCGCTGGTGTTGGCGTTGCCGGGAGAGCCGCCGTTGATCCCCGGCCTGCGGGCCGATGCCTGGTTACCGTGGCACAGCGCGGCGCCGGTGCTGCTGGCGCCGCTGGACGCGGTGCTCGACGCCACCGGCGATCGGGCGCATGTGCTCAGAGTGGTCGATGGCCGGCTCGACCGGGTGGCGGTGACGATCAACGGTTTCAGCGGCGAGCGCGTCGCGTTCGACGCGCCACTCGCCCCCGGCGACCTGCTCGCGGTGGCCGGACACGAATCACTGGGCGACGGCGATGCCGTCGCCGTGGTGGCCGCCGAGTAAGCGATGCTGACCGCGCTGCTCGGCCGGCGGCGGCTGATCCTCAGTACCGCGGCATTGCTCGCCGCCGCCGGTCTCGCGGCCTGGCTGACGATGATCCGCCAGGAGGATCCGGCGTTTCCGTACCGTTACGGGTTCGTCATGGTGCAGTACCCCGGCGCCGACGTCGAACTGACCGAGCGCCTGGTTGCCGATCCGCTCGAGGAGGAGTTGACCGAAGTCGAGCAAGTCGATGAACTGCGGACCACGATCCGCGCCGGATTCGTGTTCGTCCTGGTCGCGCTGAAGCAGACGGTTTACGACACCGACACCGCCTGGGACCGGATCCGTGTCGCCGTCGATCGCGCTGTCGGGCGTTTTCCGCCCGGGACGTTGCCGCCGGTCGTCGACGACCGGCAGATCGACGCCGCGACCGTGGTGCTGGCGCTGACCGGCAGCGACGATCCGGTGATGCTGCAACAGGCGGCGCGCGACTTGCGACAGCGCCTGTACGGCCTCAAGGAGATCGCCCGCATCCGCATTTACGGTGACGCCGGCGAACAAGTGACGGTCGCCCTCGATGACCACCGCCTGGCGACGCTCGCCCTGGCGCCCGATACGCTCGCCGCGACGCTGCAAGGCCGCAACGAAATCGTTCCCGGCGGTTATCTGACCGCCGCCGGGCGCCAGTTGCAAATCCGGCCGCACAGCGAGTTCAGATCCATCGACGAAATCGCCGCCACGCCGATCCATTTACCCGGCGGCGGCAATGTCTCCCTCGGGACGCTGGCCGACGTGCGCCTCGAAGTGCGCGATCCGCCGACCGAGACCGCGTGGATCGGCACCGAGCGCGCCGTCGTCCTGGCGGTGATCGCCGAACGCAATCGGACCAACGCCGTGGCCTTCGGGCAACGCTTGCGTCACGCCATCGACGGCTGGCGCGGCGATTTCGCGCCGCTGCGCATCGAAGAGATGTTCTACCAGCCGGCGCGGGTCGCCGAACGGCTCAGCGAACTCGGCCGCTCATTGCTCCTCGGGGTGGCCATCGTCGGCGTCCTGCTGCTGTTGGCCATGGGTTGGCGCCTCGGCTTGACCGTTACCTCGCTGGTGCCGCTGGTCACCTTCGCGGCGCTCGCCCTCTATGCGCTGGGGGGCGGCGTTCTGCACCAGATGGCGGTGGCCGGCATGGTCATCGCCCTGGGTCTTTTAGTCGATAACGCCATCGTGATGGCCGAAAACATCCACTGGCATCTCAATCGCGGAGCGGCGCGGCGCGAAGCGGCGGTGTGTTCGGTGCGCGAACTCGCCGGACCGCTCGGCGCGGCGACCGGGACGACCGTGGCGGTTTTCGTGCCGATGCTGGCGTCGAGCGGCGATACCGCCGATTTCACGCGCGCCCTGCCGGTGGTCATTATCTTGATGCTGGTCGTCAGCTACCTGTTCGCCGTGCTGGTCACGCCGCTGGCCGGCGAAGTATTGCTGCGCCCGGCGGCCGATCGTGCGACGTCCCGCCTGGCCGCTGTCGGGCGGCGCCTCGGCGGGTTGGCTGTCCGCCGGCCGTGGCTCGTCACCGGCAGCGCACTGCTCGCCGTGTTGTTGAGCGTTGCCGCCTCCCGTTACGTCGAGCGTAACTTCTTCCCGGAAACCGACCGCAACCAATTCGTCGTCGATGTCTATTTTCCCGAAGGTACGCCGCTGGCGATCACCAGCGCCGCGGCGCACGGCATCGCGGCGCAGATCGCGGCGCGGCCCGGCGTGCGCCGGACCTTCACTTTCATCGGCAACAGCGGGCCGCGTTTTTATTACAACCTGAACGAGACGCCGCGCGCCCCGCATATCGCGCGTCTGGCGGTGGAAACCGCCACGCTGGCCGATATCGCGCCGCTGTTCGCCTGGATTCGCGAGCAGGCCGGGCGCCGCTGGCTCGCAGCCGACGTCGTACCGCGGCGGCTGGCCCAGGGCCCACCACAGCCGGCGCCGGTCGAGATTCGGCTGGTCGCCGGCGACGGGCCACAGCTCGTCGCGGCGACCGAAGCATTGCTGGCCCATCTGCGGGCGATTGCGGGTACCGCCAATGTCCGGCACGATCTCGGGATCGGTCAACCGATGCTCGAGTACCGCATCGACGACGCCCGTGCCGACTTGCTCGCCACCGATCGGCGGTCCGTTGGCCAGGCGCTGGCGCGGCAGACGCAGGGCGTGGAAATCGGCACTTATCGCGGCGGCGACGACCCGGCCCCGATCATCCTGCGTTCACCGGCCGGCGAACGGCTGGCGCCGGCTGAACTGGCCACGGTGCACGTCTGGGGGCAGGGCGGCGAGGCGACCCCGCTCGTTGCCGTCGCCGATGAGCGTTTATATTGGCAGCCGGCCGTGCGCCATCACTTCAACTTGCAGCCGGCGGTCAATGTCTTCAGCGAACTCGAAGAGGGCGTGACTTACGCCGCGGTATTCAAGGAGTTATACCGCCGGTTGGCCGTGACGCCGTTGCCGGCCGGCGTCGAGTTGGTCGAAGGCGGGGCGCAGGAATCGTCGGGCGAAGCCAACCAGGCGCTGTTCCACACGTTGCCGCTCGGCATCTTGCTCCTGTTGTTCTTTCTGCTTTTGCAGTTCAACTCTTTCCGCCGCGTCGCGATCATCCTCAGCACCGTGCCGCTGGCTGCCGCCGGCGTCGTGCCCGGACTCATCCTGTCCGGCTATCCGTTCGGTTTTATGGCCATGCTCGGCCTGATCGCGCTGGTCGGCATCGTCGTCAACAACGCGATCGTGCTGATCGACGTCACCGACGCCGCGCTCGCCGCCGGGCGGCCGGTCGACGAAGCGCTCAGCGCCGCCGTCGAGCGCCGCATCCGGCCCGTGCTGCTGACCACCGCCACGACCGTTGCCGGCCTCATGCCGTTGACCTTGACCCGGAGCACGCTGTGGCCGCCGATGGCCTGGACCATGATCTCCGGTCTGACTGTCTCGACCCTGCTCACCTTGCTCGTCGTCCCGGCGCTGATGAAACTGGCATTGCCGGCAAGGCCGATACGCACTGCACCGCCGGCGGCGCCGGGCAGCTCAATAGTTTAGCAGGCTGTTGAAAAACAGCCTGCTAATCCGGGCCACGGATGGCCCGGCGAAATCAGGCGCTGCTCAGTGGCAGATTTCGGGAGCGCAGCGAAAGTCGCGCCTTTCGCAAGCCCACTGGGACGGGTGGGCGGGAGTCAGGAAAAATCAGGGGGTGGTGGAGGATGAGTCAATGGTAAAACACCGCCTCCCAGCGTTCGTAGTTGCGTTTGGCGCGGCGAAGTTGCGGCAGCCAGCCGGCGATGGCCAGGAACAGGCGGTTGACGAGGTTGCCCGGGAAGCGGCAGGGGCGGGCGAAATCGACGAACAGAACGGCGCGCAGGCCGGTCGTCTCGTTCCATACTTCGTGCTCGAAGGTGTCGTCGAAGATCAGGCTTCGGCCTTCCTCCCAATGACGGATCTGATCGGCGACCCGAATGCGGCAACGCTCCTTGGGCTCGGGCACGATCAGGCCGAGGTGGTAGCGCAATACGCCTTTGTACGGTCCGGTATGGGCGGGGATCTGTTTGCCGGGCGCCAGAATCGAGAAAAAGGCGGTTTTCATGCCCGGAATGCGGGCAAGCATCCGGGTGGTTTCGGGGCAGCGCTGGCAGTTTGCGTCGCAACGGATGCCGTAACCGTAGAAGAAATAGGTCTTCCATTGGTTATCGCAATTGATGTTGCCGACTTCCGGGGTGAGATCCTGGAAGTTCGGTAGTTCGTTGTGCCGGAGCATGACGGTATCGAGTTCGGCGCGGATCGCCGGCCAGGCGTCTTCGATTTCATTCGCCCAGGGGAATTGCGCATTGTCGAAAATCGGCACGTCGCCGTACCGGGAGGTGCGGGCGACCAGCCGATCGATGGCCGCCAGCAGCCGGCCGCCGAGGCGGGTAAGCCGGGTGGAACGCGGGACGCCTTCGTAGCGCGGGGAAAGGCGGTCCGCGCCGCCGGGGAGTGGTTCGCGACTCTGCATGATAGGCCCTGCGATGCTTTTTCTCCTGCACGGACATTCTAACAGGCTGTTGAAAAAGGGCTCTCCTGCCCTTTTTCAAGTCGCGAGTCCGGTACATGCCCGGACTCGCTCTCGCCGGATCAAGCACTGCCGCGCTTGATCCGCGTGCGGAACATCTCTGTTCCGCCTCAGCAGGCTATTTTTCAACAGCTTGCTAATGTAAGCTTGGCCGGGCAAATCGAGCCGGGCGAATCGGATAAGGTTTGGGTTCCATGAAATATCTGCTGATCGCCGGTGCCGGTGCCGCCGGCAGTCTTAGCCGTTACCTGCTGGCCGGGCTTGTGCAGTCGCTGGCCGGCAGCGGTTTTGCCTGGGGCACGCTGGCGGTGAACGTCACCGGTTGTTTCGGCGCCGGGTTGTTATTCGCTCTGGGCGAGCGCTATGGCGTGCTCAGCGATGCGGCGCGCAGCGCTTTGCTGATCGGATTCTTCGGCGCTTTCACGACGTTTTCGACCTTGGCGCTCGAAACCTGGCTGTTACTGCGCGAGGGTGCCTGGTGGCTTGCCGCCGGCGGTTTTCTGGCGCACAACGCACTCGGCATCGGGGCGGTGGTGCTGGCCGCCGGTATAGTGAAGTTAATTCTATGAAAATCGAACAAGATGCTGTTTTATTAAGAATTTTTATTGGAGAGTCGGACCGATTCGGGCATGCTTCGTTGGCCGACGCCATCGTCGCCAAGGCCCATGAATCCGGCCTGGCGGGGGCGACGGTGCTGCGCGGCGTACAGGGTTTCGGGGCCCGCAGTCGGATTCATACCAGCAAAATTCTCCGCCTTTCGGAAGATCTTCCGGTGGTGATCGAACTGGTCGACAGCCCGGAACGCATCGCTGAATTTCTGCCGGCGATCGAGACCATGATGGGCGACGGGTTGGTGACCATGGAGAAAGTGAAGGTGCTGATTTACCGCGGTTCGGAGTCGGGCGGTAAGGCTTCATAACACCAGACGAATGCCGGTGGCAGGTTGAACAGCACCCATTTCAGCCGGCGGGCGCACCATCGACCGATTTCACCGGGCACCGTTTTGAGCGGATTTCCGAAGCCGTAAGTGAATTGCACCAGCCGCCCGCCGGGGGGCAATACCCGGCGTATAGCGGCAATCACCGCGGCACGGTCCGCATCCGGTAGAGAAAGCAGAGGCAGAGCCGAGATGACGCAGCAGACGCGATCGATTCCCGCGGCCGCCAGCCATTCCGAAAGGCGCGTGGCGTCGCCGTGGATCACTCGGACGCCCGGGAACCGCCGGGCCAGCAGATTAGCCAGTTCAGGGTCGCGTTCGACAATCGCCAAGTGTTCCGGCGGTATCCGTTCCAGGATGGCTCGCGAGATGGCGCCGGTGCCGCCGCCGAGTTCGACGACCATCCCTGGAGCGGCGGTCGGAATCGCGTCGGCCATCGCCCGGGCCAGCGCCGGGCTGCTGGGCACCAAGGCGCCGACCTGGCGCGGGTCACGCAGCCAGGCCGACCAGAATTTCAGATGCCGGACCACGGCGTTGCCGTTCATTGCCGGTTCCCTGCTGCGCGGTCAGGTGGACCGGACCGCCGGGCGAGCAGTTGTTCGAGCTGCCGCCCAGTGCCGAGGATGTCGTTGAGGGTGTAGCGATCGAGTTCACGATGGAAGGCGTTGAGCGCCTGGCGCAGCAGGCGTTGCAAATGGCAGGCCGGCGTGATTTGGCAGGCGTTGTTGTCCTGCATACATTCAACCAGGGCGAAATCGGGTTCGCTCTCGCGGATCAGTCCGCCGAGGCCGATTTCGGTTGCCGGGAGCGCCAGTTTCAGGCCGCCTTTTTTGCCGCGCCGGCTGTCGATGTAACCGCCTTGGGCCAGCCGATTGACCACTTTCATCAAGTGGTTCTGCGAAATGCCGTAAGCGGCAGCTATTTCACTGATCGTCACCCGCCGGTCCGGGTTCACGCCCAGATAAATCAACACCCGCAGGCAGTAATCGGTGTAGGTGGTCAGTTGCAAGTGAGGTCCATACGGCCGGGCGGTCGATTATCGCACGGCTGTCGGAAGCGCGGAAACTCTGATTTCATCAGAGTGACCTTAATCCAGGGTTTATTTCATACGGAACGTGATCCGTCCCTTGCTCAGGTCGTAGGGCGTCAGTTCAACCTTGACCCGGTCGCCGGTCAGAATGCGGATGTAGTTCTTGCGCATCCGGCCTGAAATGTGGGCGGTGACGACGTGGCCGTTGTCCAGTTGCACCCGGAACATGGTGTTGGGCAGGGTCTCAAGCACCTTGCCTTCCATTTCGATATGGTCTTCGCGCGACATGCGGCCTCGGATGAAAAGTGATTCGGGGTTATGGGGACGGCGACATTATAAACGAGACGACCTCCGCCCCGCGCCGTTGGGCTGTGCCGGCGGCGGCCGGTGGCGGTTAAAATACCGGCAGTTCGCGGGCCCAACGAGATGATTTCACAAAAAGCCAAATACGCCTTGCGGGCCTTGCTGGCGTTGAGCCGGCAGGCACCGGACCAGCCGTTGATGATCGCCGAGATCGCCCGCCGCTACCGGATTCCCCGCAAATTCCTCGAGCAGATCCTGCTCGAACTCAAGCACCACGGACTGGTTGCCAGCCGCCGCGGCCAGGCCGGTGGCTACCTGTTGCTCAGATCGGCCGCCGAGTTGCCGGTCGGTGAGGTGCTGCGCCTGATCGACGGGCCGCTGGCGCCGCTGCCTTGCCTCAGCAAGATGGCGTACCGGCCGTGTACCGACTGTCAGGATGTCGAGCAGTGTGAAATCCGGCGGGTTTTCGCCGAAGTCGCCGAGGCCACACGCGCCATCCTCGAACGCCGGACGATCGCCGATCTGGCCAGCGCCGGAGAGACGACTCGGGTCAGGCTGCATGCGCGGTAAAGTAACCCGGACTGACAGCCGGGACAGGTTCGGTCTTGACATTCTATACTTAATAGATAGACTAAGTAATGATTCAGAACCGAACAGGAGGACAACATGCACTCTGTCAACCGAAATCACTATGCCTCGAGCCACGTGCGGCCTGGCCGCGGGCGGCGGCTTTTGGCGGCCATGAAATCCCGGATGCCGGCCGCTATCGCGTTTTTCGTCGTTACAGCGGCCGCCGCTGATCAGACGCTGCTCAACGTGTCCTACGATCCGACGCGCGAGTTGTACCGCGATTACAACGCCGCGTTCTCCCGTTATTGGCAGGCTGAGGGTGGCGAAGCGGTGACGGTCCGCATGTCGCACGGCGGCTCGGGCAAGCAGGCCCGCTCGGTGATCGACGGGCTCGGGGCCGATGTCGTGACGCTGGCCGTGTCGATCGATATCGATCAGATCGCGGCGTTAAGCGGCAAAATCCCGGCGGATTGGCAAAGCCGCCTGCCGCACCACAGTTCGCCTTACACCTCGACGATCGTTTTTCTGGTCCGCGGCGGCAATCCCAAAGGCATCCGCGACTGGGACGATCTCGTCCGGCCGGGGATCGAGGTGATCACGCCCAACCCGAAGACATCGGGTGGCGCGCGGTGGAATTACCTCGCGGCCTGGGCGTATGCGCTGGAACACTACCGCGGCGATGAAACCCGGGTGCGGGATTTCATCCGGGCCCTTTACCAAAACGTCCCGGTACTCGATACCGGCGCCCGCGGTGCGACGACGACATTCGCCCAGCGCGGGATCGGTGATGTGTTGCTGGCTTGGGAGAACGAAGCTTATCTCAGCTTGCAGGAACTGGGAGCGGAGGCGTTCGAAATCGTCACCCCGAGTTTGAGCATCCTCGCCGAACCGGTGGTCGCGGTGGTCGACGGCAATGCCGCGGCGCACGGCACGCTGGAGGTGGCGACAGCCTATCTGGAGTGGCTGTACTCGCCCACCGGCCAACGTCTCGCGACCCGGCATTTCTACCGCCCGGTGCGGCCGGCGCTGGCCGACCCCGCCGATCTGGCGCGTTTCAAACCGTTGCGGCTGGTCCGCGTCGATGAGATCTTCGGCGGTTGGCCCAAGGCCCAGGCAGAGCATTTCGCCGACGGCGGGGTGTTCGACCAACTCTATCAGCCGCCGCGTTGAGGGCTTGCCGCCGATGACCGCGCTGGGGCTCACCGCCCGCTGGGTCAAACCGAGTGTGATCCCGGGGTTCGGGATCACGCTGGGTTTCACGCTGACCTATCTGGCGCTGATCGTCTTGATTCCGCTGGCCGCGCTGGCGCTCAAGGCGGCCAGTCTCGGCGCCGCTCCGGTACTGGCGATCGCCGGCGATCCGCGAACGCTCGCGGCGCTCAAGTTGAGTTTCGGTACGGCGCTGGTCGCGGCACTGATCAATGTCCCGTTCGGCATCGTCACCGCCTGGGTTCTGACCCGCTACCGCTTTCCGGGCCGGCGTTTTTTCGATGCGGTGGTCGATCTGCCTTTTGCCTTGCCGACCGCGGTGGCCGGCATCGCCCTGACCGCGTTATACGCGCCGAATGGTTGGCTGGGCCGCGTACTCATCGGGTTCGGAATCAAAGCTGCATTCACGCCGCTCGGCATTGTCATCGCGCTGGTCTTCATCGGCCTGCCGTTTGTCGTTCGCACCGTGCAACCGGTCATCGAGGATCTCGACCGCGAACTCGAGGAAGCGGCGGCGACGCTCGGCGCCGGTCGTCGCCAGACACTGGGTCGTGTCATCTTGCCGGTGCTCACCCCGGCGGTCCTGACCGGGTTCGCGCTGGCCTTGGCACGGGCGATCGGCGAATACGGTTCTGTGATTTTCATCGCCGGCAATATCCCGTATGTTTCTGAAATCGCGCCGCTTTTGATTGTTATCCGGTTAGAAGAATTCGCTTACGCACAGGCGACAGTGGTGGCGGCGATCATGCTGGTGATTTCGTTTGCGATGCTGCTGGTCATCAATCTGATCCAATTGTGGAGTCGCCGGAGATTCGGTTATGGCTTCTGAAAGCGTTGCCGTCCGGCCGCCGTACCGAGCCGGACCGACGAGCGAAAGCAATGTCGCCCGCGCCGTGCTGATCGGGCTGGCGATCGGCTTTTTGTTGCTCTTTTTGCTCCTCCCGCTGATCGCCGTGTTCAGCGAGGCGCTGGCCAAGGGTTTGGGCGCTTATCTCGCGGCGCTGGTCGAACCCGACGCGCTGGCCGCGATCCGCCTGACGATCGCGGTCGCTGCGATCGCCGTGCCGCTCAACGTGATTTTCGGCATCGCCGCCGCCTGGGCGATCGCCAAATTCGATTTTTATGGCAAAGCCTTTTTGACCACCCTGATCGATTTGCCTTTTTCTGTTTCACCGGTGGTCGCCGGCTTGATCTATGTGCTGCTTTTCGGGGCCGGCGGCTGGCTCGGTCCGTGGCTGCACGCCCACGATATCGAGATTATTTTCGCCTTGCCGGGTATTGTGCTGGCGACGATTTTCGTCACCTTCCCGTTCGTCGCCCGCGAGTTGATTCCACTGATGCAAGAGCAGGGCACAGCCGAAGAGGAAGCGGCGTTGTCGCTCGGCGCTGCGCCGTGGCAGACTTTCTGGCGGGTCACGCTGCCGAATATCCGCTGGGGGTTGCTCTACGGGGTGCTGCTGTGCAACGCCCGGGCGATGGGCGAGTTCGGCGCCGTGTCGGTGGTCTCGGGGCATATCCGCGGCTTGACGAATACGATGCCCTTGCACGTCGAGATCCTTTATAACGAGTACAACTTCGTCGCCGCCTTCGCCGTGGCTTCGGTGTTGGCGTTGCTTGCCCTCTTGACGCTGGTCCTCAAGCGCCTACTCGAAAGCCGCCACGCCGGGGAACTGGCGGTGCTGCGCCATCAATGAACGACAAAACGGGGAAGTGATGGAAGTCCGGATCGAACAATTGAGCAAGCATTACCAGCAGCTCGCCGCGTTGGATGAGGTATCGCTGACCATTGCTTCGGGCGAGTTGATCGCGCTGCTCGGGCCGTCGGGCTCTGGTAAGACTACGCTGTTGCGCTTGATCGCCGGACTTGAAATTCCCGATCAGGGCCGGATTTACTTCGGCTCCGAAGAGGCCTCGGCACTGACGGTGCAGGAGCGGAACATCGGCTTCGTTTTCCAGCACTACGCACTGTTCAGGCATCTGACCGTTCTCGACAATATTGCCTTCGGCCTGCGCGTCAGGCCGCGCCGGCGCCGGCCGCCAGCCGCCGAAATTCGCCGCCGGGCCGAGGAATTACTGCAATTGGTCCAACTCGACGGTTACGGTGGCCGCTTTCCGGCGCAGTTGTCGGGCGGCCAGCGGCAGCGGGTGGCGCTGGCTCGGGCGTTGGCGATCGAGCCGCGCGTCCTGTTGCTCGACGAACCGTTCGGAGCGCTCGATGCCCGGGTACGCAAGGATCTACGCCGCTGGCTGCGCGAGTTGCACGATCGTACCGGACATACCACGGTGTTCGTGACGCACGACCAGGAAGAAGCGCTCGAACTCGCCGACCGCGTCGTGGTGATGAACAATGGCCGCATCGAGCAATGCGGCGTGCCTGACGAGATCTACGATCGCCCCGATTCGCCGTTCGTTTATCGCTTTATCGGCGAATCCGGTTGCCTGCCGGTCGAGATTCGGGACGGCGCGGTATGGCTCGACGGCGAGCGCCTACCGTTTCCGGCGCCGGAGAACAGCGGACCGGGACACTTGTATTTCCGCCTGCACGATTGCCGGCTGGTCGAAAAAGACGTCCCGGCGATTCGCGGCCGCCTGACCGCGCTGCGCCGCCAGGCTGGCGTTCGGCGGGCCGAAGTCGTCATCGCCGGTGCACAGCGCAAACTGGATATCGAACTGCCGCTCGAGGCCATCGTGCGGACCGATCAACCGCTCGCTTTCGTTCCGGAGTATTGGAAGATTTTTCCCCGGCAGGCCGAAGAGGGCCGGACATGAAAAGCGCGGCTCGCCACGATGACCCTGGGTGGCGGGGCCGTCCGGCCGCCCGCCCGGCCGGCGAACAAGCCGGCAATGAAGCGGCGCTCGCCCGCCTCGCCACGGCGCTCGGCCGGCTGCACTTCGGAACGATTACCTTGACTGTCCACCAGTCGCACATCGTGCAGATCGAGGTCGCCGAGAAGCACCGTTTCGATGTGCCATCGGTAGCTAAATAAAGAATACTCGTGCACTATCACGCCGACCAGACAACTTGGAGGCGCAACGATCGATGAGAGGAGAATATCATGATCTTGCGATCTCCCTGTATGGCCCGGCGTTATCGCCGATTGGCGACTGCCTGTTTAGGTAAATATCCCCGTTTTGACGCTTGCCGCGCCGGGCGCGGTGTCACCTCGTTGTTGTTGATTGCGTTGGCCGCCGGTGTGCAGGCTGAAGACGATCAACCCTGGCGTTTGTCCAGCGCCCTTGGTTTGCCTTCTTGGTTGACCGTTTCCGGGAGCCACCGGACGCGCTACGAGTCGCTCGACGGTCAGTTCAGGGCCGGTGGCGGCGGCAGTAACCAGCTCATTTCGCTGCGCACGACTCTGCTGGTCGAGGCGCATGCCGGTTGGTTTCGCGCCGGTGCCGAGCTGATCGACGCCCGCGCATTCGATGCCGATCGGGATAGCTTTATCGGCACCGGCGAGGTCAACGCAGTCGAACCGGTGCAAGCCTATATCGGGACGCGGTTCTCTGACGTTTTCGCCGCGGGCGATACCTTCGACAACCAGATCGGACGATTCACGCTCGATTTGGGGTCGCGGCGTCTTGTCGGGCGCAACCGCTTTCGCAATACGACCAACGCTTTCGATGGCCTGCTCAGCCGCTGGAGCGGCGCGGGCGGCCGGAAATTGACGGCGTTCTACAGCCTGCCGTTGCGCCGGCGGCCCGCCGGACTCGAGGCGCTTCTCGATAACGAAATCAAGCTCGACAAGGAAAGCTTCAAGCAGGAATTCTGGGGTCTGCACTTTGCAACCGCGTCATTGCCGGCCATACCCGGTTCGGGCGAACTGTATCTGTTCGGCATGAACGAAAAAGACGGGCCGCGCTTTAACAGCCGCAATCGTGACATTGTGACCGCCGGTGGCCGTTGGACCCGGGCGCCGCAAGCCGGACATCTCGATTTCGATCACGAGGGCGCATATCAGTTCGGCGACACCCGCGGCGGTACGAACCCGGTGCTGACCGCCGACCTCGATGTTCGCTCCTGGTTTGTGCACAGCGAAGTCGGTTATCAGTTCGATACAAAGTGGCGGCCGCGCCTGCGTTACGAATTCGATATAGCGAGCGGCGATAAGGATCCCACCGACGGCAAATTCAATCGCTTCGACTCGCTGTTCGGACCGCGCAATTCCGATTTCGGGCCGACCGGTATCTTCGGCCCGTTGTCCAGATCGAATCTGGTTTCGCCGGGCTTTCGCATCGAGATCAAGCCGACGGCACGCTGGGATGGGTTTGTCTCTTATCGGGCGGTCTGGCTCGACGAGGCGCGTGACAGCTTCGGCGCGACCGGCGTTGTCGATCGGAGCGGCGCGGCCGGCCGTTTCGCCGGTCACCAGGTGCATGGCCGGCTGCGTTTCTGGCTATTGCCGGGTAATCTCAGGCTCAATGCCGGCGCGGCGGTTCTGGTTGACGGCTCGTTCCTGAAGCGGGCGCCGAACGCGACCGGTGAAGGAGATGCCGTGTTTGGATTTTTCGAAACCGAGGTGTTTTTCTGATGAAAAGAATTGCCATTGCCGGGGTGGGTTTCAGCGGCGCGGCCGCGGCTTATGCGCTGTTGCGGCGCCACACCGCGCCTTTCGAGCTTTTGCTGATCGAACCCGAGCCGGTGCCGGGTGCCGGATTGGCTTACGGGCGGGCGCGGCCCGGCGATCTCCTCAATGTCGCAGCCGACCGCTTGAGTATCGATGCCGATGCCCCCGGCGATTTCGCTTCCTGGCTCGCCGGGCAGGGGGATCGGCCGTATCTCGAAGCCCTGGCGCGGGCGCCGGAAGCGGCGTATTTCGCCCCGCGGCGGCAGTTCGCACGTTACAGCGGCGGGCGTTTGAACGAGGCGCTCGCGGTGCGCCCCGATGTGGTGGCCAGGCGTATCCCGCGGCCGCTGACCGCGGTCGAGGCGCGGCGCGCCGGCGGCTACCGCTTGACGCTGGCTGACACTGAGATCGCGGATTGCGCTGTGCTGATCGTTGCCACCGGCTATGGTATGCCGGCCGAAGTCGGCCGTTATGGGCGCACGGCGTTCGCGCCGCCCCGCGGTCTCAACCCGGTAGCGCTCGGCAATGTCATCATCATCGGCAGCGGCCTATCGATGGTCGATACGTTGCTCGACTTAAGAGCCCGAGGTTTCGACAAGCCGGCACTGGTGATTTCACGGCATGGCCTGCTCCCCAGGGCACACGCCGCCGAACGCCGCCGCTGGCGTTCGGATGAACCGCTAATACCGCCGGTCGGGGCGCGCCAGGGCTTGCGGCTGGTCCGCCGGCTGTGCCGCGAAGCGGCGGTCGAAAGCGCCGACTGGCGTGCCGTCATTGACCGTTTCCGACCACAGACACAGGACATCTGGGCCGGTTGGAACGAAGCCGAGCAACGGCGTTTTCTCAGGCATATACGGCCGTATTGGGACGTGTTCCGCCATCGTCTGCCGCCGTCTAGCGCGGCGGCGATCCAAGCGGAACTGGCCGCCGGAACATTGTGTATCCGTGCCGGACGTGTTCTCGATATGGCGGTCGGTGAACGGAGCCCGGCATCCGGAGCGCGGCATCGGACCTTGGCCGTCGCCTGGCGCGGCCAAACCAGGGTAGAGGCCCTGGAGGCAGATCTGGTGGTCGATTGTACCGGCCATTTCCCATCGTTACGGGCGGCGCCGGTCGCCGCCTTGCTGGCCGCGGGTCTGGCCGAAGTGGATGTCCACGGCTGGGGTTTGCGCGTCGCCCGCGATGGGGCGGTGTTGAGCGGTGACCGGGAAAGGGACGATCTGTACGCCGTCGGTCCGCTGGGTCTGGGTAGTTGGTTCGAGCTGATCGCCGTGCCCGAGATCATCGTCCAAGCGGCGGAGATGGCCGGCCGTCTGGCGGGCCGCGCATAAGCCGTGGCGCTTGACTTTTTCCGGGCGCTGATTAAAATGGCGTCCTCTCCGGCGCGGGAATAGCTCAGTTGGTAGAGCACAACCTTGCCAAGGTTGGGGTCGCGAGTTCGAGTCTCGTTTCCCGCTCCATTCCATTTCATTTTTATTCCTCTCAGGCGTTTTCGTGCCGAGCGGCTGTGCCACTTCCTGCGCTTCGGCTTTGCTCCGGATAGGGTAGCGGCGCCCGGATGGTCGGCGCGTCGATTGTGGGTCAGGCGGCGGTGGTTTCTAGGTTGTTGAAAAACGCCATCCTGGCGTTTTTCAACGTCGCTTACGAAAGGCGCGATTTGCGCTGCGCTCCCGAAATCAGCCGCTAAGGAGTACCTGATTTCGCCGGGCCATCCGTGGCCCGGATTAGCAGGCTGTTTTTCAACAGCCTGCTAGTTCGCCGTGCAGCATGGTAAAGACCTCGATGATCCGGTCGATTTGGCTTTCATCGTGGGCAGCGCTGACGCTCAGGCGTAACAGCGGATCGCCGCTCGGCGTCGCCGGCGGCAGCACCATGTTGCAATAGACGCCGTTTTCCAGCAGCTTTTTCCAGAAGCCGAGCGCCCGCTCCTTGCCCGGGATCGTCACCGCGACGACTGGGCCGGGCGGCGCGCCGAGATCGAGGCCGAGCGCCGCCAGGCCGGCGTGCAGGCGCCGGGCGTTGGCGTGCAACTGGCGCCGCAGATCATCTCCGGCGGCGAGCTTGGCGAGCGCGACGCGGGTCGAGGCGATGATCGATGGCGCCGGCGAGGCGGTGAAGATGTAGGGGCGGCTGGCGTAGCGGATGTGGTCCAGTTGCGGGTGATTGCTGACGCAAAAACCACCGGTGGCGCCGAGGCTTTTGCTGAAGGTGCCGACGATGAAGTCGACCTCGTTTTCGCACGCGGTCCATTCGCTGACGCCGCGGCCGCGGGCCCCGAAGATGCCGAGCGAATGCGCTTCGTCGACCATCAACAGCCCGCCGTATTGGCGCTTGACGGCGGCGATGTCGGCCAGTGGCGCAAGATCGCCGAGCATGCTGTACAAGCCTTCGACGATGATCAGGCAGCGTTCGGCGCGCGCGCCGAGGCGGCGCAGGCGGCGGGCGAGGTCGGCCGGGTCGTTGTGCCGGAAGCGTATCACCTCGGCGCCGCCGAGCTTGCAGCCGTCGTAGATGCTGGCGTGGCAATCGGCGTCGAGCACGATGACGTCGTCCGGCCCGGCGAGCGCCGAGATCATGCCGAGATTGGCGAGATAGCCGGTCGAAAACACAATGCAGTCGCGTTGGTCGTAAAACGCGGCGAATTCGCGTTCCAGTTCGCGATGACTGCTAAAGCTGCCGTTGGCCATCCGCGAGCCGGTGGTCCCCGTGCCTTGAGCGGCAAGAGACTCGCGGGCCGCGGCCTGGCAGTCCGGATCGAAGGTCAGGCCAAGATAATTGTTGGTACCGGCAAGAATCGTCCGGCGGCCGGCGACGAGCGCTTCGGTCGGCGACAGGATCCGTTCCATCGCCACGCCGAACGGGTCGATACCGGCGGCGGCGAGCCACTCGCGGGCGGTGGCGATCGGCGCCAGTTTGGCGAACAGGGCATGGGGGGCGGGATGATCGAGCGGCAAGGCGGCGGTATTCATGGTTGATTGATCGAGCGGGCGATAGTTGGGTAATAGACGATTCAATCGGCGGCGGCTTCGGCGTGCAAGGCCGCCAGCGTCGCGGCGAGTTGGCCGGCGGTGCGGACGCCGCCCAGGCGGTTGATCGGAATACTGAGGTCGAGATGGTCTTCGAGCTGCATGCACATTTCGAGCACCTGCACCGAATCGAGACCGAGTTCCTGAGTCAGGTCGGTCTGTGGTGTGATCTCCGGCGCTTCCGGCTTGAGCTTACGGACCTCGTCGTGGATCAGTTTGAATATCGGGTCGTGGTCGGTCATCGTGATTCAGGTTCCTGCCGGGTGGCGGGGTGCGGTCCGCGGTTAGGCGAAGTGGCCGGCAAGGCTTAGCCGATCTCCGGATAGAGAGTGGCCAGCCCGGCCGCCAAGCCGATCGCCGGCTGCCAGAGGTCGGCCGGCGGCGGTTGCCGGGCCACCCAGTCGTCGTGCCACAGTTCATTCAGCTTACCGGGCGTCAGCATCGGCGGTCGGCGGCTGAGGTGGGCCCAGGCCAGGTTGAGCCGAGCGGCCACGGCAGCGGCGGAACGCGGAATGGCGAAGGGACGAATCGGGCGGGCGAAGACCGCGGCGGCGATCGCCAATAGATCATCCCAATCGTAACCGCCGCTGCCGTCGTCCGGCTCGCATAGGGTGAACTGCGACCGCGTCCGTGTCAAGGCGACGCACAAACGGGCGAGGTCGGTGACATGGAGCAGCGACAAGCGGCCGACCCGGCCGGCGGGCCGCACCCCGATTCCGCGTCGCCACCAATCGAACAACGGATGCAGTTCGCGGTCGCCCGGGCCGTAGACGGCCGGCGGCCGGACAATTTGCCAGGCGCCGGGGTAATCCGTATCGCGCAGGCACTGTTCAGCGGCGGCTTTACTGGCCGCATAAGCGGAGAGGGTGGGTTCGCGGGCGGCGAGCGATGATAAGAAAATAAAGTCCGGCGCGCCCGCGCGGCGGCAATGAGCGAGCAGGCGGGCCGTGCCGTCGCGGTTAATACTCATGAAATCGGCACGCGATGCGCCGCGCACCGCGCCGGCGGCATGGATCACGATATCGGCACCGCGGGTCAGCCGGGCCAAGGCTTCGTCGTCGGCCAGTGAGCCGGCAACGGCCTCGGCTCCGGCCGGCAGCGTCACCCGCTCCGGCCGGCGCAGCAGCACCCGGGGGCGGGCGCCTGCCGCACTCAATGCATGGATGAGATGGCGGCCGATAAAGCCACTGCCGCCGGTCAGCGCGACTTGCCGAGCCCGCGCTGCGCTGCGGCCCGGAACCGCCCGGGTCATGAAAAACTCGGGTTCAAACCGCCGCGGTTTGACCGTGCGCTGTGGCCGTCTCGATACCGCTCAGGTCGTCCTGGGTGATTCGCCGCCCCAGACCGTGGCGCTGCAAGAAGTCGCGCCGGGCGCCAGCGCGTGACAGTTTGCCGGACGACGTGCGCGGCAGCGTGTGCGGCGGAACCAGTTCGACCAGACAGTCGATACCGGATTCGGCTCTGAGGTCGGCGCGGATACGTGCTGCGAGGTCGGCCCGCGCCGCTTCGCCCGCTTGCCGGCATTGCACGACCAGGACGGCTTGTTCGCCGTCATTGAGCGTGATGGCAAAAGCCGAGGCATCGCCGGAGCGCACCTCGGGCTGGTGTTCGGCGATGTATTCCAGATCCTGCGGCCAGATATTGCGGCCGTTGATGATGATCAGATCTTTCTGGCGGCCGGTGACGATGATCCGGCCGTCGATGGCGTAACCCAGATCGCCGGTATTGAGCCAACCGTCGGGGTGCAGCACCTCGGCGGTGGTCTCGGGATCGTTGAAGTAGCCGCTCATCACGCTCAGACCGCGGATGTGGATCAGGCCGACCTGGCGGTCGGGCAGGGCATGCCCCGCCGCATCGCGGATCTCGATTTCCAGATCGGGCAGCGGGTAGCCGCAATCGACGAATTCGCTGGTTTTGATCCCGGGGCTCGGCGCTTCGACCGGTACGGCAAGCCCGTTGGCCGCCATCCGGTCGGCATCGACCACGTCGGTATCGAAGCCGGCGTCGTGCGGGGCAAAGCTGATCGCCAGCGAGCATTCGGCCATGCCGTAACAGGGAATGAAAGCCTTGGGATCGAAGCCGCAAGGCGCCAGCCGCTCGGCGAATTGCTGGAGCGTGGTCGAACGGATCGTTTCGGCGCCGGCGCCGGCGATCCGCCACGGCGAGAGATCGAGTTCGGCGATGTCGCTGTCGCGCAACCGCCGGGTGCACAGCTCGTAACCGAAAGGCGGGCTGAAGGCGACCGTGCCGCCGGACTCGGTCATGATTTTGAGCCAGGTTCGAGGGCGCATAGCAAAATCGCGCGTGCCGAGAAAATCTCCCGAACGCTGCGACGCCATTGTCGCCAGCACGAGGCCCACCAGGCCCATATCGTGGTAGTAGGGCAGCCACGAGACACAGCGATCCTCGCTGTTCATTTCCAGGCCGACCCGCAGGATGCCGGCCAGGTTGCTCATCACCGAGCGCTGCTCGATCATCACCCCGCGCGGGAAGCGGGTGCTGCCCGAGGTATATTGCAAATAAGCCAGGTCGCCGGGCTGCGACGGTTCGAGCCTGGCCTGCCGGGTGGGTTCCCAGTGGGCAAAATCGGCCGGGCTGCCGACCCGCGCGATCGGCAGTCCGGTGGCGGCTTCGCTGAGCATGTCGAGGAAGCCGTCCGGGGCCATTGCCATCACCGGCTGGCTGCTTTGCAGCATCGCCCGGATCTGTGCGATATATGCCTGGCGCCCGCCCAAGTGAACTGCCGCCGGCAGGGGCACGGGCACCAGCCGGGCATACTGGCAGGCGAAAAAGAAACGGATGAAATCCGGACCGGTCTCGGCGATCAGCGCCAGGCGGTCGCCGGGATCGGCGCCCAATGCCTTAAGGCGCAGCGCCAGTTCCCGGGCCTCGTGCTGCAGCAGGGCATAGGGTTGGGCGCAGTAAATTTCGCCTCGCGAGTTGTAGTAATTGAACCCCGTCTCACCGCGGGCCGCATAATCGAGTGCGTCGGAGAGGGTCGCGAAATCCGCTGCCCGCAGTTTGAGTCCGTGTCGGGTGGGTGTACGTTGGTTAACCAATTCCGGCGTCTCCCGCGTTTCGTTGTAAGTTGTCATGCCCCGAGGCCTGGAGTCGCAGAAGCCATGGTCGGGATAATCTGGTGCATGGTGCTGGTCATTTTAGTACTTTCCTTGGCGAAGTCATGCAGCATGCGACGCATGCCCGAGCACCACGCATCGGTCATTATATACCGTCATTTCATTGCCGGGCGGAACGGGGCGAGATACGGCTGGCGAGCCGGCAGTCCGCAACTCTCGTCCGTTTCCATGCCGCTACTCCTCGTCACAGACTTCCAACAGGACCGCGCTACGCCCGGATGCTTGCATATAAACTGAGTATTTTCCCAGTTTACGTGCGTTTGCGCAACACTGCATTGACAGCCCTTGGGTTATCATTCATCGCTTCGGCCCCGCTCCAGCACCCGCTGGCGAATGCCCTATCCAGGTTTCACGGCGGGGTCGCGGCGTCCATCATAGCAGGATGTTGTTATTTTGCAACAGGGTTGGAGCCGAAAATCGTTCCCGGTTCTGCTGCGCCTCCGGGCCAATGCCGCGGGCTGGGATAGCTTACGGCCGTATCAGGAGCCATCGCAAGACATGGATTCGATTTCATCCCGGGTCAGCATCGACCCTGTCAGTGGGCGGGGCGATTTGCGACGCTTTCTCGATTTCCCCAAGGACTTGTATCGCAGCGATCGGCAGTGGATCACGCCACTCGACCAGGATCTGACTCAGTGGCTTAAGCCGTCCCACCCGTTTCGCGAGCACGGCGAAATGGCGCTGTGGCTGGCGCGCCGTAATGGGCAGGTCTGTGGCCGGATCAGCGCCCAGATCGACCGCCGGCACGCCGAATTGCACGGTGAACGGGTCGGATATTTCGGATTTTTCGATTGTGCCAATGAGCCGGACACCGCTGCCGCGCTGCTGGCGGCGGCCGCCGAATGGCTGGCGGCGCGCGGTCAGGACCTCATCCGCGGCCCGTTCAATCCGACCATCAACGCCAGTTGCGGCGTATTGATCGATGGCCGCGATTCGCCGCCTTATATGATGATGCCGCATACCCCGGCGTACCTCCCTGATTTGCTGACGGGCGTCGGGTTGGAGCCGGTTCAGGAGCTTTTGGCCTATCGCCTCGAGTTGGTGGATGGTCCACCGGCTCATACCAGCCGCTTGATCCGGCGCTACGGTGATCGTCTACACCACAGGCATATCACGCCGCGGACCTGGCGCCGCGACCTGGAGCAGATGCGCTTGATCTTCAATGATGCGTGGTCCGGCAATTGGGGGTTCATTCCGTTCAGCGAACGGGAATTCAGCCACCTGGGAAGCGAGATAAGACCCCTGATCGACCCGCGCCAGGGGCAGATCATCGATGTCGATGGCGAGCCGGCGGCGATGATGATTACTTTGCCCAACCTCAACGATGTGCTGCGCGACCTCGACGGCCGCTTGCTGCCTTTCGGTTGGCTACGGCTTTTGATGCGCATCAAGCTCAATCGCATCAAAAGTGCCCGGGTCGTACTGCTCGGCGTGAAGCGCCAATGGCAAAAGACGCCGCTGGCCAGCGTCATGGCCTATGCCTTGTTGACCCGTTCCTGGCAGCTCGGCTGTGCTACCGGCTGGACCGAGGCGGAACTGTCGTGGGTGCTGAGGGATAACCGGGCGATCCGCCTGATCATCGAGAAGATCGGCGGTGTGGTCTACAAGCGCTACGCCGTTTATCAGCGCCCGTTGGGGACCGAGCCGGGAGGCGGCGGCGCATGATCCTGCGCCGCTACCTGCTGGCTAGCGTGCTGCGGCCGCTCGCCGGCATTCTGGTGTTTTTCTTTCTGCTCTTTCTCGCTTGGACGAGCAGCCGGATGATCAGCGAGGGTGGGGCGGTGTCGATGACCCTCGGCGAATTTTTCACGGTCTTGTTGCTGCAAGCCCAAGTGGCCCTCGAGATGATGGTGCCGCTGGCTTTTTTCCTGGCGGTGATCAGTGCCCTAGGCCGGATGGCGGCGGCGCAGGAATTTGTCGCGCTGCGCGCGGTCGGCGGCCAGACGCGCCTGCTGCTCTCGGCGGTGCTGCTCGTCGCTTTGCCGCTCGGCGGCCTGATCGGGGCTGAGGCGGTGTATCTGAGGCCGCTCGCTTACGACGAGATTTTTCGCCTGGACACTGAAATCGGCAGCGACATAAATCTCGAGCGGGTCGAGGCCGGACATTTTTATACCGCCAATTTCTCCGGGCGCGTCGTTTTTGCCGCCGGGCGCGACGGCAACGATCTGCTCGATGTTTTCGTGCAGCAGGAACGCGACGGGAAAAGCGAATTTATCCGCGCCGCCCGGGCCCGCCAGGGCGTGCTCGATAACGGCCGCGAGATCATCGATTTCGACCAGGGATTTCTTTACCAGATGGCGCGCTCGCTCGACCCCGGCTGGCAGATGAACGTCGGCAAACTGCGTTTGATACTCGACAGCGAACAGGCCCTCTCTCCCGAGCGGCGCATCAAGTCATTGTCGAGCGCCGAACTGCTCGGCGACCCCGATCTGGTCGCCCAGGCGGAACTGCAAGGCCGGACCACGACGCCGTTGATCACGATCACTCTCGGTCTGCTGGCGGTAGTCCTTAGCCGCTATGCGCCGCGTCGCGGACGCTATCGGCGGTTGCTCTTCTCACTGCTCGTCCTGGTCGCCTACCTTAACTTGTATGTCATCGCCAAAGGGTGGGTGAAAAGCGGTTTTCTGCCGGTCACCCCCGGCTTGTACGCGTTGCCGCTGGCCTTGCTCTTGATCGTCGTGGCGCTGTTGCTACTCGATCAACGCCGGCGGTGGTTTGCCCGAGCGGTGCATCGTTGATGGTGTTGTTGAGCCGCCACATCGGGCGTGAGGTCTGGCGCTGGCAGGCGCTGACCGCTCTGGCACTGTTCGCGTTGTTCAGCCTGCTCGAACTGATCGAGCAATTGAACCGCGTCGGGGACGGCAGTTACTCGCTGGACCGGGCCTTGCAGTTCGTGCTGATGACCGCACCTGGCCGGCTGGTCGAACAGTTGCTGACGATTATTCTGCTCGGCAGTGCGCTGGGCCTCGGGGTGCTGGCCGCCAACCACGAAATCGTCGCGGCGCGGGCGCTGGGCGCGGCGGCCGGCGACGTCACCCGTGCCGTTTTGCGCGCCTCTTTGGTGGGCATCGGATTGGCCTTGATCGCCGCCGAACTGCTCACCCCCAAGCTCGACGAGAGCGCCTGGTTGATGCGCACCGCGGCGCTCGCCGACCATGCGGCGTTCAGTGAGCCCGGGGGCTATTGGGCGCGGGACGGTTGGCGTTTTGTCAATATCCGCGATTTCCGTTTCGGACGCATCCCGCTCGATATCGACATTTACCATTTCGCCCCGGACGAGGGGCTGGTCCGCTTCATTCATGCGCGCGAAGCGGAGATAATCGATGGCAGCGACTGGCTGCTGGAAGACGTGGTGATCAAGGAATTGCGCGGGACGGTGAGCAGTACGACGCACCACGACTACTGGCGCTGGACGTCGTTTTTGCCGGCAGCGCAGCTCGGCGTGCTCGACATGCCGCCGGAAAGTCTGGCACCGAGCAGCTTGTGGGGTTATATCCAATCGTTGAAAGTGCGCGGCCAGGCTTACGATCGTTACGAATTGGCCTTGTGGCGGAAAATCTCGCTGCCGTTTGGGGCGCTGGTCATGGCCCTGCTCGCCGTGCCGGTCGCCTTCGGTGGCGGGCGCGGCGGCAAATCAGGCCAGCGGCTGTTTCTCGCGGCAATGCTCGGCCTGCTTTTCGTGCTGTTCAATCAGGCGGCCGGTTACCTCGGTTTGTTGACCGCAATTTCGCCGACGGTGACCACGTTCGCGCCGATCGCCGCCTTGCTCCTCGTCGCCCTGGTGCTGGTCGGCCGGCTTGAATAACGAATTCGCACCGGCGGTCGAGCGCGCCGTAGTGACGCCGGTTCTCGACGCTTTGCTGGCCGCCCTCCAGCGGCGCCACGGGCCGGCGTTGCGTGCTGTGCTGTATTACGGTTCGTGCCTGCGCGGCGGGGATCCAGCCGCGGGGATCGTCGATTTTCATGTCCTGGTCACCACGCCGCACGCCGCTGGGCAGGGGTGGGTGGCGTCATTTTTCAACGATCTTTTGCCGCCCAATGTGTTTTATCTCGAAACGCCGGCGACGGTGGAGACCGGCCGGGTGGGGCGGATTTGGCGTGCCAAATACGCGATGTTCCGCGAGCGCGCTTTTTTGCGCGGCGTCGCCGGGCGCTGGTTGCTGCCGTATCTGTGGGGGCGCTTCGCCCAACCTTACCGCCTGGTCTGGTGCGCCGATTCCGCCCTCGAGGAAAATCTGGCCCGCGCCGTCGCGCGGGGCCGGCGGCATTTTCTCGCTACTGTAACGGCGACGCTGGACGGAGAGTACACCGTGCCGGAGATCTGGCGGCACGGCATCGGCCTTAGCTACCGGACCGAACTCAGGACCGAACCGGTCGAGCGGATCGCCTCGCTGATTGCCGCGGGCGCTGCGGAATTCCGTTCCATCACCGCTGGGATTTTGCCGGACCTGCCAGGTTGCACGGCGCTGGCCGGCGACCGCTACCGAATTGCACCGGGGCGCTGGCGGCGGCGACGCGCGACGGCGTTGTGGGCGTTGCGCATCGTCAGCGGTAAGCTTTTGTCGGTCGCCCGGCTGTTCAAGACCTTGTTCACCTTCGACGGTGCGGTCGATTATGCCGTTTGGAAAATCGAACGCCACACCGGGCGGCCGCTCGAGATTTCAGATGCCGCCCGCCGCCGGCCGTGGCTCGGTGGCTGGGTGGTGCTGTGGCGTTTATACCGCAGCGGCCGGATCAGATAGGCGCGGCTCCGCCGTTCTCGATGCGATAGACCTGGTCGGCGATGTCGATCAGCGCTGGCCGGTGGGAAACGGCGAGGATGGTCAGGGCGCCGCGCAGCCGTTGCAGCGTGCGGGCGATGCCGGTCTCGCTGAGCGGGTCGAGGGCGCTGGTCGCTTCGTCGAGGATCAAAAGCAGCGGGCGATGGACCAGGGCGCGGGCGATCACAATGCGCTGGCGCTGGCCGCCGGACAACAGCCCGCCGTGTTCGCCGACCGGCGTTTCCATGCCGGCCGGCAATTCGCTGACGAAATCCCAGGCTTCGGCGGCGTGCAATGCAGCTTCGACCGCACCGCGGTCGATCGCCGGATCGCCGAGCGTGATGTTGTGGCGCACTGTATCGTGCAGCAGCAACGTTTCCTGCGGCACGTAACCGAGGCGCCGCCGCCAGGCCTGGATGTCTAATTCAGCGAGTGGCCGGCCGTCGATCAGCACCTGGCCTGATTCCGGCGTCACCAGGCCGGCGACCAGATCGACGATCGTCGTCTTGCCGCCGCCCGACGGCCCGGTCAGCGTCGTGATCCGGCCGGCCGGGATGACGAGGTCGATGTCTTGCAAGACCCGTTCGCGGTCGTAGTTCACGGTGACCCGCTGCAAGCGGATTTCGCGTTCGAATACCGGCGGCGCCGTGCCGTGGTGCGCTTCCCGGGCCTGCCGCGCCTCGTCGATCGCGGCGCGGATCGCGAAATAGGCGCTTTCGCTGCCGGCCATTTCCTGGTATTGGCGTTGCGTCTTGTTGAGTTGGATCAGCGCCCGGACCAACAGCAGCAGCAGGAAGGTCAACGGCGCAACCAGCAGGCCGAAGTTCACGACCGCGATGTACAGACCGAACATGCCGAGTGTGACGAGCAGGGGTTCCTGTCCCGAGCGCAGCGCTTCTTTGCTCAGGACCTGTTTTTGCAGCGCCCGGTTGAGGTCGCGCGTCTGGTTCTGCAGCACCTGATCGCCTTGTTGTTCGCGGGCCATCGCCTTCAGCGGCTTGACCGAGTGCAAAAGATCGGTCAGACCGGCGAGCAGTTGGCGTTGCAGTTCGGTCTGCCTGAGGCCGGCGCGGCGCGTCATGCGCACCAGCCAGTTCAACATCAGCAGCACCAGCGCACCGCCGGCGATCGCGATCGACGCGACGCGCCACGAGACATAGAGCGCCACTCCGGCGGCGACCAGCGCCTGCATGAACCAGGCGACCATCCGGGCGCCTTGCAGATAAGCTTCGGAGGCGCGCATCGCTTCGGTGGCGACGGCGTTGGCCAGCGCCCCGGTCGATTGGCGGTGGAAATAGCTCCACCGCGCTTCGGTCAGCGCGTGCAGCAGATCGAGTCTGAGGTCGGTCGCCGCCCGGGCGACGGTAAAGCCGACCTGCGTGTTGGCGATCATCAACAACATCGCTTTCAGCCACATCCCGGCGGCGAACAGCAGCATCAGATTGCCGATGGTCGGCGTCAGGCTCAGCCCGCCCATGAGCGCCGTCAACCATTCCGGCATTTTGCCGACGGCTTCCGGATCCTGTGCCATTTCGAGCATTGGAAACAGGGCGGTAAGACCGATCCCGTCGAACACCCCGGACAGCGCCAGAGCGACGAGCATGAAAACGGTCCGCGCCCGATACTGGCGGGCCAGGCTGAGAAGAAGTCGCATGAATTCAGTGCCGTGAGCGGATAAAATGCGCCGGTCCATTCGCCGGAGCGATTCTATTGTTCATTGTCTCATATCCCCAGCCGCTGGCGCGCCCCCCCACGGCCCACGGCGCGGGTTCAAAGTGAGCGCCGCGCGCCCCGTCCTGATCAGCAATCCGACGAGTTTCACTAACGAGCAGCGCGGTCAGGCGAAACTCGAATCGCTGGTTCTCGAGGCCGGCGGCCTGGTATTGAATGCCGCCGATGAAGCCGGGTTGAGTACCGCGGTGACCCGCGCCTTGGCAGGGCCAGTCACGTTTTTGGCGATCAACGGCGGCGATGGTACGGTGCATGGCGTCGTTCACCGGCTGGCAGCCGCCGGCCGCCAGGCGGAGGTGCCGCTCTTGGTCCTGAGCGGAGGGCGGACCAACGTGATCGCCGCCGACCTGGGAACGGGTGGGCGGCGCGCCGCCCGGCTCGCAAGCCGGCTGGCCGCCTGGCGGCACGGTCAGGGCCGCGAGACGCTCCGTCCCTGTCTCCAGTTGAACCTCGGCAATGGCGAGACCTGCCACGGTTTTTTATTGAACGCCGCCGGCTTGGCGGCGGCGATCGAGGACTGCTGGGCATTTCGCCAGCGGTATCGCCGGTTCGGTATGCACGGCGGCACCGGCACCGGCACCTGGGTCGCCAAAAAACTGCTCGCCGCCAGCCTCGGCCGCCCGGTCTTGCGCAGTTGCGCGGCGTCGTTGATCTGGGACGGCAGGCAGGTCGCCGACCGCCTGTTTGTGCTGAGCGCCACGACGCACCGGCGCCTGCCGCTCGGCGTTCAGCCGTACTGGGGCGCCGCGGAGGGCGACCTCAAGGTGACGGCGATCGGCGGCCTGGCCTGCGGCTTTCAGCGCCGCTTGCCGGCCCTGTTGCTCGGTCGCGGCGGGCGCTACCGTGATGACCCCGGTTATCTCAGCGACCCGGCCACGGAACTGCAACTGATCGCTGGCGAGGAACTGGTCTTCCACCTCGACGGCGAAAGCCACCGGCTGCCGGCCGGCGGCGAGATGACCATCAATCGCGGGCCGGATATCCGATTTGTGGCGTGAGGCGCCTGTTAAATCCGGCCGCCGGCATCCAGATCCTGTTCGAGTTCAATGGCCACGCGGCCCTCGGCCGTCCGCCGCCGGGTGCGCCACTGGACCTTGGTTCCCGCACTTGGGGAAGCATCGACCCCAAGTTCCAACTCCAATGTTTCTCCGGCTTCGAGGGCGATCGGCTCGCTGAGCGGCAGGTAGATTTGCTCCCAGTGCGTCGGGGCTGCATCGGGGGCAGTGTCGAGGGTGATGCCGGCGTGGATCTCGCACCGCCACCAGGCGGCGAAGCCGTGGACCACCACGGCCGGCGACGGTTGGCCTGTGATGGCCCAGGAAACCCGGCCGTGGCGGGCACTGGCTGGCGGCCGGGCGGCGCGGAAGTCGATGTTGTCCCACCGCCGCGCCGCGGCAGGCAACAATTGCGCCGGATCAACACGACGCACATAAAGATTGTTCAGACTCATGCGCCGGGCGGCCGCCAGGTCGAGACCGTAACCGACGTGATCCCAGATGCACAATTCATCCCGGAAGGAAGGCGCGCGCAAGGGCGCGACATATTGTTCGAGTCCGGCCGGCATCATTACGCCGCCGGGTTTCAACAAGCGGCGGGCGTCGTTCAAGGTCTCGACGATTTGTTCTTCGAGGGCGAAATTGCCCAGGGTTTCGGAGACGATGACATCGGCCGGTGGCAGACCGCCGACCGCGGTCGAATGGTCGTTGAGGAATACCAGTCGATCGAGGCCGTTGTCGGCGGCGAGCCGTTCGGCGAGGGACAGCACCGGCCCGTCGTCGATCAAAAACACTTCGCGCGCCCCGAGACGGCGCGCCAGGAAGCCGAGAAACCCGGTGCCGGCGCCGATATCGATGACGATGCTTTCGCCGGGCACGACGACCGCTGCCAGGGCCCGTTCCCAGGCGGCGTTGCGCCGGCGGTCGGCGAGCAGAGTGCGGTGATATTCGATGAACATGATGGCGTATCCAGAAACGGCGGTTCATTTTACGCGGCCGTGGACCTATACTCTCCCGCCAAAAGCCGCCTCTGGCGGGTGAATGGAGAAGAAGATGCGCAGTAAACTGGTGATCGGCAACTGGAAAATGAACGGTTCGACGGCCATGGCGAACGCCCTGGTCAACGCCGCCGGCAAGCACCTGCCGCCAACAGACCGGGTCGAGGTCGCGGTCCTGCCACCTTTTCCATATCTCGCGAAGGTGCGCGATCTGGCGGCCGGCAGTGCGCTGAACTGGGGGGCGCAGGACGTTTCGGCGCACGACGAAGGGGCGCATACCGGCGAGGTGGCGGCGGCGATGCTCGCCGAGTTCGGCTGCCGTTTCGTCCTGGTCGGGCATTCCGAGCGCCGCCATGAATGCGGTGAGGATGACCGCCTGATCGCCGCCAAGTTCGCCGCCGCCCGGCGCGCTGGGCTGACGCCGGTGTTGTGCGTCGGCGAGACGCGCGATGAACGCGAGGCGGGCAATACCTTCGCGGTCGTCGAACGGCAGCTCGAAACGGTGGCCGACCATAACGGGATAGCCGCTTTCGCCGCGGCCGTGGTCGCCTACGAACCGGTGTGGGCGATCGGCACCGGCTTGACCGCGACGCCGGAGCAAGCGGCCGAAGTGCACGGTCGCATCCGCTCGTTTTGCGCCGCGCTGGATGATACAATAGCCGCCGGACTGCGCATTCTGTACGGCGGCAGTGTCAAGCCCGACAATGCCGTTCAGCTTTTCGCCGAACCCGAGATCGATGGCGGTCTGATCGGTGGCGCGTCATTGAATGCGGAGCACTTTACGGCGATCGTCCAGGCCGCAGCCAGCGGCCCGCGGCGGTAAGGCCGCCGCCATTACTGAAAGAAAGCCGAATTCACATGTTGCAAGTATTGATTATTATCGATGTGCTGATCGCGATCGCGATGATCGCGCTGATCTTGTTGCAGCGCGGCCCCGGTGCCACCGCCGGCGCGGCGTTCGGCAGCGGCGCCTCGGGTACGGTGTTCGGCGCCCGCGGCTCGGCCAACTTCCTGAGCCGCACGACCGGCGCTCTGGCCACCGCGTTTTTCGTTGTGACGCTGTTGATGGCGGTGCTCGCCGCCGAGCAGGCGAGGAAGCTGAGCGACGGCGATCTCGGCGTGCTGGCGGCACCGGCCGAGCAGCCGGCCGGCGACGCCGCGTTCGATTCAACCGGCACTCCGGCGCCGGCCGCCGAACCCGGCGGCGATCCATCCGGCGACGATCAATCCGGTGGTGATCCATCCGGCGAGCGGCCTGCCGTTCCGGGTGGCACCGATCCGGCGGCGTAAATTCCGCCTGTTGTTTTATCTCTTTAGGAAGCTCTGATTAATCCGTCCAGGATGGATCAGAACACGGAACTTGAAAGGCACGACATTCAATTTCCTTAGAGTTTCCTTAACAGGCTGTTGAAAAACAGCCTGTTAATCCGGGCCACGGATGGCCCGGCGAAATCAGGCGCTCCTTAGCGGCTGATTTCGGGAGCGCAGCGAAAGTCGCGCCTTTCGCAAGCGACGTTGAAAAACGCCAGGATGGCGTTTTTCAACAACCTGTTAACATGCCGAAGTGGTGGAATTGGTAGACACGCTGTCTTGAGGGGGCAGTGGGGCAACCCGTGCCGGTTCGAGTCCGGCCTTCGGCACCAGCTTGTGCCATTTTGCGTCTGGAAACGAAATGCTTGAACAATACTTTCCGGTTCTTTTGTTTCTTTTCATTGCGATAGCCATCGCCGGCGGCATGCTGGCCGCCGGCTTCGTGCTCGGCCCGCGCCGCCCCGATCCGGAAAAACTCTCGCCTTACGAATGCGGCTTCGAAGCGTTCGAAGACGCTCGGCTCAAGTTCGACGTGCGTTATTACCTGGTCGCCATCCTGTTCATCATTTTCGATCTGGAAATCGCTTTTCTCTTTCCGTGGGCCGTGGCCCTCGACGGCCTCGGCTTGACGGCGTTGCTGGCGATGTCCTTCTTTCTTTTACTGCTCGTGGTCGGTTTTATTTACGAGTGGCGGAAAGGAGCACTGCAATGGGAGTGATCGCCCGCGGCCCGGTCGATGACATCCTGCGTCCCGGCGGCGACGGCGCGCCCCTCGACCGGGGATTCGTGACGACGTCGCTGGATTTTCTGATCAATTGGGCGCGTACCGGGTCGATGTGGCCGATGACCTTCGGCCTGGCCTGCTGCGCCGTGGAAATGATGCACGCTGGCGCGGCGCGTTACGACCTCGATCGTTTCGGCATCGTCTTTCGCCCCAGCCCGCGCCAGTCGGACGTGATGATCGTCGCCGGCACGCTGGTCAACAAAATGGCGCCGGCGTTGCGCAAGGTCTACGACCAGATGCCCGATCCCAAATGGGTCATATCGATGGGTTCGTGCGCCAATGGCGGCGGTTATTACCATTACTCCTACGCCGTGACCCGCGGTTGCGACCGCGTCGTGCCGGTCGATATTTACGTTCCCGGCTGCCCGCCCACCGCCGAGGCGTTGATCTGGGGCATTCTACAATTGCAGAAAAAAATCCGCCGCACCAATACGATCGCCGGGCCGCGTACATGAACGAAACCGCCGTTCCGGAATTGACCGCCCGCTTGACGGCGTTTTTCGGCGACCGTCTCGACGGCGTCGCGACCGGCGCCGACGGGATCGTGACCCTCGAAGTGCCCGTTGCCCGCTGGCGCGAAGTAGCACTCGACTTGCGGGACGGCGCCGTGATCGCTTGCCGCCAGTTGACTGATTTATGCGGCATCGACTATCTGAGCTACGGCCAGGACGAATGGGCGACCAGCGACGAGGCGACCAGCAGCGGTTTCAGCCGCGGCGTCGATGCCCAGGGGCCGGGACGCTTCGGCTGGGACGAGCGCCCGGCGGCCGGCGACCCGGCGCGGCGCTTCGCGGTCGTTGCCCACCTTTTGTCGCACGAGCACAACCGGCGCTTAAGAATGCGCTGCTATGCGGTGGATGACGATCTGCCGATGATTCCGAGTCTGGTCGAGGTCTGGCCGGGCGCCGCCTGGTTCGAACGCGAGGCGTTCGATCTTTTCGGCATCGTTTTCGATGGCCACCCGGATTTGCGCCGCATCCTCACCGATTACGGTTTTATCGGGCACCCGTTCCGCAAGGATTTCCCGCTGATCGGCAACGCCACGGTGCACTATGACCCCGAACAGCGGCGCGTGGTCTACGGCCCGGTCGAGATCGAACCGCGCGTGTTGGTGCCGAAAGTGGTCCGTCCGGGCAGCGCGCCGGCGGCGGACGATGAACGAGGACGGCGCTGATGGCCGAAATCCGCAATTACACGATGAACTTCGGACCGCAGCACCCGGCGGCGCACGGCGTGCTGCGCCTGGTCCTCGAACTCGACGGCGAGGTCGTTCAGCGCGCCGATCCGCACATCGGCCTGCTGCACCGGGCGACCGAGAAGCTCGCCGAGAGCAAGCCCTACAACCAGTCGATCGGCTACATGGACCGCCTCGACTACATGTCGATGATGTGCAACGAGCACGCCTATGTGCGGGCCATCGAAACTCTGCTCGGCATCGAGGCGCCGCGCCGCGCGCAGTACATCAGAACCCTGTTCGACGAGATCACGCGGATTCTCAATCATCTGTTGTGGATCGGCGCCAACGGTCTCGACCTCGGGGCGATGACGCTATTTCTCTATGCCTTCCGCGAACGCGAACAACTGCTCGACTGTTATGAGGCGGTTTCCGGGGCGCGCATGCACGCCACTTATTACCGGCCGGGCGGGGTGTACCGCGATCTGCCCGAGGCGATGCCTAAAATCACCGAGAGCCGCTGGCTCAAGGGCAAGGATCTGAAGCGCGCCAACGCCTGGCGCGAGGGTTCGCTGCTCGATTTTCTCGACGCTTTCAACCGCGATTTCGACCACAAGGTCGATGAATACGAAACGCTGCTCACCGAAAACCGGATCTGGAAACAGCGCAACGTCGGCATCGGCGTGGTCAGCGTCGAGCAGGCACGGGCCCTCGGCTTCACCGGCCCGATGCTGCGCGCTTCGGGGGTCGCCTGGGATCTGCGCAAGATGCAGCCCTACGCCGCCTATGACGAAGTCGAGTTCGATGTCCCGGTCGGCACGACCGGCGACTGCTACGACCGTTACCTGGTGCGGGTCGCCGAACTGCGCCAGGCTAACCGGATCATCGGCCAGTGCATCGATTGGCTGCGCCGCAACCCGGGCCCGGTGATGATCGGCGAACACAAAGTCGCGCCGCCGCCCCGGACCATGATGAAGCGCGACATGGAATCGCTGATCCATCATTTCAAACTGTTCAGCGAAGGGTATTGCGTGCCGGCCGGCGAGGTTTACTCGGCAGTCGAGGCGCCGAAAGGCGAGTTCGGATGCTACCTGGTTTCGGACGGCGCCAACAAACCGTTCCGCGTCCACCTTCGCGCCCCCGGCTTCGCCCATCTTGCGGCGCTCGACGAGATGACGCGCGGCCACATGCTGGCCGACGTCGTTGCAGTGATCGGCAGCCTGGATGTCGTTTTCGGGGAAATCGATCGATGAAACTTTCGACCAATCCGGTTGCCGGGCAGCGCCGTCTGCTGGACGAGGCCACCTGTGCCCGGATCGACCACTGGCGCGCCAAGTTCCCGCCTGGCATCGAAGGTCGGCGTTCGACGCTGATCCAGGCGCTGACCGCGGCCCAGGAACAGAACGGCGGTTGGCTGAACACCGAGCTGATCGGCGCGGTCGCCGATTATCTTGAGCTGCCGCCGGCCTGGGCTTATGAGGTCGCCTCGTTTTATTCGATGTTCGACCTGCAACCGGTAGGTCGCCACAAGATTTCGATATGCACCAATATTTCCTGCATGCTGTGCGGCGGCGAGGAGATCGCCGCCCACGTCGAACGGCGGCTCGGGATCAAGCTCGGCGAGACGACCGCCGATGGCCGGATCACGCTAAAAGTCGAAGAAGAATGCCTGGCCGCCTGCTGCGGGGCGCCGATGATGATCGTCGACGGTCATTACCACGAAAACCTGACGCCCGAGCGTGTCGATGAAATTCTGGCGAACCTGAAATGAGCGCCGCACCGCACCACGTGTGCTTTACGCACCTCGACGAAGCCGACTGCGGGTCGCTCGCCGCTTATCTGAAGCACGACGGTTACCGGGCATGGGAGAAAATCCTGACCGAGAAAACGCCGCGCGGTGACATTATCGACGCCGTCAAGGCCTCGGCGCTGCGCGGCCGGGGCGGCGCCGGATTTCCGACCGGCCTTAAGTGGTCGTTCATGCCGCGCGAGGCACCCGGGCAGAAATATATTTTATGCAATTCGGACGAATCCGAGCCCGGCACCTGCCACGACCGCGATATCCTGCGCTACAACCCGCACGCCGTGATCGAGGGCATGGCGATCGCCGGTTACGCGATGGGCGCGACGGTTGGCTACAACTATTTGCGCGGCGAGTTCCACCACGAACCTTACGAACGTTTCTCGGCAGCCTTGCAGGAAGCCTACGAGGCCGGCTGGCTGGGCGCGAACGTCAAAGGTTCCGGGATCGACATGGAGATCCATGCCGTGCTCGGCGCCGGCGCCTATATCTGCGGCGAGGAAACGGCGCTGATGGAATCGCTGGAGGGCAAAAAAGGCCAACCGCGCTACAAACCGCCGTTCCCCGCCAGTTACGGCCTGTACGGCAAACCGAGCACGATCAACAACACCGAGACCTTGGCTTCGGTGCCGGCGATCATGCGCCGCGGCGCCGAATGGTTCCTGAACATCGGCAAGCCGAACAACGGCGGGCCGAAGATCTTTTCGGTGTCGGGCCACGTCCAAAAGCCCGGCAATTACGAGGTGCCGCTCGGCACGCCGTTCGCCGATCTTTTAGAGATGGCCGGCGGCCTTAGGTCTGGGCGGACTTTGAAAGCGGTGATCCCCGGCGGCTCGTCGATGCCGGTGCTGCCGGCGGCGGTGATGATGGGTCTGACGATGGATTACGACGCGCTGGCTAAAGCCGGCTCCGGTCTCGGTTCCGGTGCGGTGATCGTGATGGACGATACGACCTGCATGGTCCGCGCTCTGACCCGGATCGCGCGCTTTTACATGGCCGAAAGCTGTGGCCAGTGCACGCCGTGCCGCGAGGGCACGGGCTGGATGTACCGCGTGCTGCAACGCATCCTCGATGGTCAGGCTGAGATGAACGATCTGGAACTGCTGCGCGCCGCGGCGGGGCAGATCGAGGGACACACGATCTGCGCCTTCGGCGAGGCCGCGGCGTGGCCGGTGCAGGGCATGCTGCGTCACTTCTGGGATGAATTCGAATATTTCGTGGCCAACAAACGGTCGCGGGTCGACGGCCGGCTGGGAGAAGCGGCATGAACGCGACGGTGCAGCAGCAAAACGATAAGGTCCGTTTCGAGATCGACGGTGTCGCCGTCGAAGCACCGAAAGGATCGATGATCATCGAAGCGGCCGACCGCGTCGGTATCGACATTCCGCGTTTTTGTTATCACCGCAAGCTGTCGATCGCGGCCAATTGCCGGATGTGCCTGGTCGATGTCGAACGCGCCCCGAAACCGGTGCCGGCCTGTGCCACACCGGTCGCCGAGGGCATGAAAGTCTTCACCGATTCGCGCCGCGCGATCGCTGCGCAACAGGGGGTGATGGAGTTTCTGCTGATCAATCACCCGCTCGACTGCCCGGTGTGCGACCAGGGCGGCGAATGCGAGTTGCAGGATCTGGCGCTCGGTTACGGCCGTTCCCTGTCGCGTTTTACCGAACGTAAGCGGATCGTCGCCGACGAAAACCTCGGTTCGCTGATCGCCACCGATATGACACGCTGCATCCAGTGCACGCGTTGCATTCGCTTCCTCGACGAGATCGCCGGCAGCCGCGAGTTGGCCGGCATCGGACGCGGTGAGAAACTCGAGATCAAGACCTTTATCGGCCGTTCGGTGGATAGCGAAATCTCCGGCAACGTCATCGACTTGTGCCCGGTCGGGGCGCTGACCAACAAACCGTTCCGTTTCCGCGCCCGGCCCTGGGAACTCGTCGCCCGGCCCGGCGTCGCGGTACACGACTGTGTTGGCTCCAACCTGTGGTATCACGCGCGCCAGGGTCGCCTGCTGCGCGCCGTGCCGCGCGATAACGAAGAGATCAACGAAACCTGGCTCAGCGACCGCGACCGCTACAGCCTGACGGCGCTGGACGATGCCGAGCGCCTGACGGCCCCCGAGATCAAGGTGGACGGCGAGTGGCAGCCGTGTACTTGGGATAAAGCCTTGGAATCGGCTGCCGGCGCGCTCGACCGGATCCGCGGCCAGCACGGCGGCGGCGAACTCGGCTTTCTGATCGCTCCCCAGGCGGCGGGCGAAGAACATTACTTGCTGCACAAGCTGGCTCGCGGTTTGGGTTCGGGCAATATCGATCATCGCTTGCGCGAATGCGATTTTCGCGACCAGCAGACATTGCCCCGGCACCCGGCGCTGGGTCTGCCGATCGCCGCACTCGATGCCGCCGACGCGGTGCTGCTGGTCGGCTCGAATGTGCGCCACGAACAGCCGTTGCTCGCCACGCGGTTACGCGCGGCTTGGCGCCGGCACGGCGCCCGGATCATGGCGCTCAACCCGCTGGACTACGAGTTCACGTTCGACCTGGCCGCCAAACGGATCGTCGCGCCGCAATACCTGGCCGGCGAACTCGAGGCACTACGCCGGGCACTCGAAGACGGGCAGGGCAGTGAGGTGCTCCAGGCGATCGCCGGGCACCTCAAGACGGCGGCCCGGCCGCTGATTCTGCTCGGCGATCTGGTTTTGCAGCATCCCGCCGCCGCCGAACTGCGCCGGATCGCTTCAGCACTGGCCCAGGCCAGCGGCGCGACGCTCGGCACCACCGCATTCGGCAACGGCGTTGGAGCCTGGCTGGCCGGTGCCGTGCCGCACCGTTTGCCGGGTGGCGCGCCAGCTCCCGAACCCGGCATGACCGCAGAGGACATGCTCCGCCGGCCGCGCCGCGGTTATCTGCTTTACGGCTGCGAACCGGGCGGCGATTTCGTTGCCCCGCGCCTCGCCCAGGCGGCGTTCGCGGCGGCCGACAGCGTCGTGGCGATCAGTGCCTTCGCCGGCGCCGATCTGCGCGCGGCGGCCGATGTCTTGCTGCCGCTCGCCCTCTTCGCCGAGGCCGGCGGCACGTTTCACAATATCGAGGGCCGGATGCAGCGGGTCGCGGCCGCCGTGCCGCCGCCGGGCGAGGCGCGGCCGGGATGGAAGATTGTCAAAGCGCTGGCCGACCGCCTGGGGCTCGATGATTTCGCCTTCACCCGGATGCAAGACGTGCAGGGCGAATTCGAGGCGGCCATCAACACCCCGCCCGCCGCACCGCCGGCAGCTCAGCCCATGACTTCATCGAGTGAGACAGGCGCGCCACCGGCGTGGGCAATGGGGTCGGAAGCCGCCGGATTCTGGCGAATCGGCGATGTGCCGGCGTACGCCGGCGACGCCCAGTTGCGCCGCGCCCGGCCGCTGCAAAACACGATCCACGGCGACCACCGGCACGTGGCACTCAATCCAGCCGACGCCGAACGGCTCGGCATCGGCGATTACGCCGCGCTGGAGCAGGACGGCGGGCGCGTCGTACTGCCCGTTCTCAAGCTCGACGGCGTCCCTCCCGGCGGCGTTTGGCTGCGCGCCGCGACTGCCGCCGGCGCGGCGCTTGGCGCCGCCTTCGCGCCGCTCACTGTCGCCCCCGCCGCCGGTCCGGAGGTAGCCTGATGGACGCCTTGCTGGTCTTGGCCTGGACCATCGCCAAAATCGCCATCATCATTGTTCCTTTGACGATCGCGGTCGCGTATTACACCTACGCCGAGCGCAAGGTAATCGGTTACATGCAGGTCCGGATGGGCCCGAACCGCGTCGGACCGTGGGGCTTGTTCCAGCCGTTCGCCGATGTCTTGAAACTCCTGCTCAAGGAAGTCATCATCCCGGCCAACGCCAACCGCTTTTTGTTCCTGCTCGCCCCGGTGCTGGCGCTCGCGCCGGCGTTCACCGCGTGGGCCGTCGTGCCGTGGAGCGATTGGCTGGTGCTCGCCGACCTCGACGTCGGCCTGTTGTTCATCCTGGCGATGACGTCACTCGCGGTGTACGGCGTGATCATCGCCGGTTGGGCTTCGAACTCGAAATACGCTCTGCTCGGCGCCTTGCGCTCGGCGGCGCAGATCGTGTCGTACGAGATCGCGATGGGTTTCGCGCTGGTCGGCGTGATCATCCTGGCCGGCACCTTGAATCTGAAACAGATCGTGCTGGCCCAGCAGGGCGGACTGTTCGATTGGTTCTGGCTGCCGCTTTTGCCGTTGCTCGGCGTTTATTTCATCTCCGGTGTCGCCGAGACCAACCGCGCGCCGTTCGACGTCGCCGAGGGGGAGTCGGAAATCGTCGCCGGTTTCCACGTCGATTATGCCGGGGCGTCGTTCTCGCTGTTCTTTCTCGCCGAATACGCCAACATGATTCTGATTTCGGTGCTGACCACGCTGCTCTTTTTCGGCGGTTGGCTGTCACCGTTCGAAGGCTGGCCGGGGCTCGGACACACGGCACTCGCCGCGCCGCATCCTTTGTGGATGTTCGGCAAGACGGCGTTTTTCATGTTCCAGTTTTTATGGTTCCGCGCCACGTTTCCGCGCTACCGCTATGACCAGATCATGCGTCTTGGTTGGAAAGTGTTCATTCCGATCACCATCGTCTGGCTGCTCGTCGCGGCTTTACTGCTGGTGACCGGCGCCGTCGCGCGGGGAGCATGAGTATGCAGGCCGTCGTCCGCTACTTCAAATCGCTGCTTTTGGTCGAGCTGTTCCAGGGCTTGACGGTGACCCTGCGTTACCTGTTCAAACCGAAGTTCACGCTGCGTTACCCCGACGAGACGACGCCCAAATCGCCGCGCTTCCGCGGCCTGCACGCGCTGCGACGTTATCCCAACGGCGAGGAGCGGTGCATCGCCTGCAAGCTCTGCGAGGCGGTGTGCCCGGCGCTGGCGATCACCATCGACTCGTACCAGCGCGATGACGGCACGCGGCGGACGACGCGCTACGATATCGATCTTTTCAAGTGCATTTACTGCGGTTTTTGCGAGGAGTCGTGCCCTGTCGACTCGATCGTCGAAACCGACATCCACGAGTTCCACTTCGAAAAGCGCGGCGAACACGTGATCACCAAGGAACAGTTGCTGGCCGTCGGCGACCGTTACGAGAAGCAGATCGCCGAGGCGCGCCGTGCCGATGCCCCCTATCGTTGAGCCGCTGCCATGAACCTGCCTGTGCTCGAACTCGTTTTTTATTTGTTCTCGGCGGTGCTGGTCGCTGCCGCGACGGCGGTGATCACCGCCCGTAATCCGGTGCACGCCGCGCTTTTTCTGGTGCTCGCTTTTTTCAGCAGCGCCGCGATCTGGCTGTTGCTCGAAGCGGAGTTTCTGGCCGTGACCCTGGTGCTGGTTTACGTCGGCGCGGTGATGGTGCTGTTCCTGTTCGTCGTCATGATGCTCGATATCCGCCAGATCGATCTGCGCCACCGCCTGACGGCTTACCTGCCGCTCGGCCTGGCGGTGGCGCTGGCCATGGCCGCCGAACTGTTCATCGCCATCTGGGCGCGCGGTTACCGCCAGGCGGTGCTGCCGGCGCCGGGGCCGGGGGATTTCAGCAATACACGGGCGCTCGGCGAACTGCTCTACAGCCGCTATCTGTATCCGTTCGAAATCGCCGCGGTCATTCTGCTGGTGGCCATTGTCGCGGCCATCGTTCTGACGTTGCGCCGCCGGCCGGAGACCAAGGCGCAGAACCCGTCGCGTCAGGTGCAGGTGAAAAGCGCCGAGCGCGTTCGCCTGGTTTCGCTACCGGTCGCCGGTCGCCGGGAGGATGAAGCATGATTCCCTTGACGCTGGCCCACTTTCTGACGCTCGGCGCGGTTTTGTTCACGCTCGCCGTTGCCGGTCTTTTTCTCAACCGCCGTAACGTCATCGTGCTGTTGATGGCCCTCGAGTTGATGCTGCTCGCCGTGAACATGAACTTTGTCGCTTTTTCGCATTTTCTCGGCAAGCTCGACGGCCAGGTTTTCGTCTTTTTCATTCTGACGGTGGCGGCGGCCGAAGCGTCGATCGGTCTGGCGATCCTGGTGCTCTTGTTCCGCAACCGCCGGACGATCGATGTCCGCGAATTGGACGAATTGAAAGGCTGATCATGGATCTCAAAACCCTCTTGCTCCTGATCCCGCTGATGCCTTTGGCCGGCAGCCTGGCCGCCGGCCTGCTGCGCCGCCAGGTCGGCCGGCGCGGCGCCCACTGGATTACGATCCTGGCCGTAGCCGGCTCTTGTGCCCTGTCCCTCGAGGTTTTGTGGCGGCTGGCCAGCGGAATGGAACCGGTCAACATCCCGGTTTACACCTGGGCGCTGGTCGATGGACTGCATTTCGAGATCGGCTTTTTGATCGATCGCCTGAGCGGCCTGATGATGGCGGTGGTCACTTTCGTCTCGCTGATGGTCCATATCTACACCATCGGCTACATGCACGACGACCCGGGATACCAGCGCTTTTTCAGTTACATCAACCTGTTTACTTTCGCCATGCTGATGTTGGTCATGGCCAACAACTTCGTGATGCTGTTCTTCGGCTGGGAAGCGGTCGGCCTGGTCTCGTATCTGTTGATCGGCTTCTGGTTCAAACGGCAATCGGCCGTCTTCGCCAGCCTCAAGGCGTTTCTCGTCAACCGGGTCGGCGATTTCGGGTTTCTGCTCGGCATTGCGGCGATCGTCGCCACTTTCAACAGTCTCGATTACGCCACGGTTTTCGCCGCCGCGCCGGAAAAGAGCGGGGCGCTCATCACGGTTCCCGGCCTCGGCGCCTGGCCGGCGATCACGTTTATTTGCCTCGGGCTGTTCGTCGGGGCGATGGGCAAATCGGCGCAGGTGCCGCTGCACGTCTGGCTGCCCGATTCGATGGAAGGTCCGACGCCGATCTCGGCTTTGATCCACGCCGCGACGATGGTGACCGCCGGTATTTTCATGGTCGCCCGGATGTCGCCTTTGTTCGAGCTGAGCGAAGCGGCGTTGAGCTTCGTCATGATCATCGGCGCGCTGACCGCTTTCACGATGGGCCTGGTCGGCATCGTGCAGAACGACATCAAAAGAGTCATCGCTTACTCGACGTTGTCGCAGCTCGGTTATATGACCGCGGCGCTCGGCGCTTCGGCCTATGCCGCGGCGATTTTCCATCTGATGACCCACGCCTTTTTCAAGGCGCTGCTCTTTCTCGGCGCCGGTTCGGTGATCATCGCGTTGCACCACCGCCAGGATATGCGCGAAATGGGCGGCCTCGGCCGCTACCTGCCGGTGACCGCGATCACCGCCTGGGTCGGCTCTTTGGCACTGATCGGTTTTCCCGGCTTCGCCGGTTTTTATTCCAAAGATCTGATTATCGAAGCGATCGGCGCCAGCCACCGCGCCGGCGCCGATTTCGCCTACTGGCTGGTGCTGGCCGGCGTGCTGGTCACCGCGTTCTACAGTTTCCGCCTGCTGTATCTGGTGTTCCACGGGAACTGCCGGGTCGAGGCCCAGACCCGCGAACATCTGCACGAGCCCGGATGGGTCGTCAAGGGGCCGCTGATCATGCTGGCGATTCCATCGCTGGCGATCGGCGCCTTGACGATCGAACCTTTGCTCTTCGGCGGCTGGTTCGGCGGGGCGCTTGCCGTGCGGCCGGAAAACGACGTGCTGGCCGAACTCGCTCACCATTACCACGGCGCCTCGGCGTTGGCTTTGCACGCGCTCGCCACCCCGGTTTTCTGGCTGGCGATGGCCGGCGTCGGTCTGGCCAGCCTGGTGTATTTGCGCAAACCGGCACTCGCCGACTGGGCCGTCGAACGGTTCAACCTGCTTTACCGCCTGCTCGACCGCAAATATTACGCCGACGAACTGTACCAGGCGGTGTTCGCCCGCGGCGGCGTTCGTTTCGGCACCGGTTTGTGGCGTTACGCCGACGCCGGCCTGATCGACGGCTGGCTGGTCAACGGCAGCGCCCGCTTGACGGCGCACCTGGCGGCCCTGTTCCGCCATCTGCAATCCGGTTATCTCTATCACTATGCGTTCATGATGATCGCGGCGCTGATCGTCATCGCCGGCGCATTCGTCATATTCGTATAACAAGGCAAGCCGATGACCGCCTCGTGGCCTTTGCTCTCGACTTTGATCTGGTTGCCGCTCGGCGGCGCTCTGCTGGTGCTGCTGGTCGGCGGGCAGCGCCCGAACCTTACGCGCTGGCTGGCGCTGCTGACCGCGTCCGTGACTTTACTGTTGAGCCTGGAGCTGTATACCGGCTTTGTGCGCGATACGACGGGCGCCGCAGCGGCGGCGGCGCTTGGCCGCTGCGCACCGGGGCTGATCGATCCTGCGCTCCACCAGGCGATGCAGTTCATCGAGTGCCGGCCGTGGATCGCGACCTTCGATATCCACTACCTGCTCGGCGTCGACGGTTTTGCCGTGCCCTTGATTCTGCTGACCACGTTTTTCGGGGTGCTGGTCGTGGTCGCCGGCTGGCGCTCGATCACCTCCCGCGTCCACCAGTACATGGCCTCGTTCCTTGCCTTGCAGGGATTGATGACCGGGGTTTTCGCGGCGCTCGACGGGATCTTGTTCTATGTCTTTTTCGAGGCCATGCTGATTCCGATGTTCCTGGTGATCGGCATCTGGGGCGGACCGCGACGGGTGTACGCGACGATCAAGTTCTTTATTTACACCTTCTTAGGTTCGATTTTCATGCTGATCGGCCTGATCTGGCTGTACCTCCATACCGGCACTTTCAGCGTTCTGGCCTGGCACCAGGCGCCGCTCGCTCTCGGGCCGCAGACTTGGCTGTTTCTCGGTTTTCTCGCGGCGTTTGCCGTCAAGGTGCCGATGTGGCCGGTGCACACCTGGCTGCCCGACGCCCACGTCGAAGCGCCGACCGGCGGGTCGGTGATCCTTGCCGCGATCATGCTGAAAATCGGCGGCTACGGCTTCATCCGCTTCAGCCTGCCGATCGCCCCCGACGCCAGCGCGGCGCTCGACCTGATGATGATCGTGCTGTCGTTGATCGCCGTGATTTACATTGGCTTTGTGGCGCTCGCTCAGCAGGATATGAAAAAGCTGATCGCCTACAGCTCGATTTCGCACATGGGCTTCGTCACGCTCGGCCTGTTCATCGCCTTCACGATCGCCCGTCGCGACCCGACCCTGGCCGGTGCCGCGCTCGGCGTCGGCGGGGCGATGGTGCAGATGATTTCGCACGGCCTGGTCTCCGGCGCGCTGTTCCTCGTCGTCGGCGTGCTTTACGACCGCATGCACACCCGGCAGATCGTCGATTACGGCGGTGTCGCCAATGTCATGCCGTGGTTCGCGACGTTCGCCGTTCTCTTTTTCATGGCCAACAGCGGCTTGCCCGGGACCAGTGGTTTTGTCGGCGAAATCATGGTCATCATTGCCGCCTTCAAGGCCAACCCGTGGTACGGGGCACTCGCCGGTTTGACCTTGATTCTCGGCGCGGCGTACAGCCTGTGGCTGGTCAAGCGCGTGATTTTCGGCGACGTCGCCAACCGTGAGGTCGCCGGGCTCGACGAAATCAGCGGTCGCGAAGCGTTGGTCCTTGGAATCATCGCCGCCGGCGTACTGCTGCTTGGCGTCTGGCCGGCGCCGTTGCTCGATATCATGGATCAATCGGTGAGTGGGCTTTTAGCGCACATCACCATCAGCAAGGTGTAACTCGATGACCCTCGCCGACCTGCACTCCGCCCTTCCCGAACTGATCGTTCTGCTGCTCGCCTCGACGGTCCTGCTACTCGATTTGTATATCGATCCGCGCCGCCGCGGTATGCTGCATTTGATTTCGCTGCTCGGCTTGCTGTTCGCGGCGATGACCACGTTCGGTGACCTGACGCCGGTGGACAAAGCGCAGCACTTGTTCAGCGGGACGGTGGTCCGCGACCGCCTTGGCGATGTGCTGAAACTGTTCGCCTATATCGTCACGGCGATGATCTTCGTGTACGCCAAGCATTACTTGCGGGTGTTCAAACTCTTTCGCGGCGAATTCCACGCCCTGGTGTTGTTCGTGCTGCTCGGCGCTTTGGTCTTGATTTCGGCCGCCAGCCTGGTGACGGTATACCTCGGGCTCGAGTTGATCGCGCTGTCGTCTTATGCCCTCGTGGCCTTCAATCGCGATCTGCCGCGTTGTTCGGAAGCGGCGATGAAATATTTCATCCTCGGTTCGCTCGCTTCCGGCCTGTTGCTCTACGGGATGTCATTGCTCTACGGTCTGAGCGGCTCGCTGGAATTGGCGAGCATCTCGGCGGCCAGCTTGTGGGGCGATCAGTGGATCGCCACCTTTGCGCTGGTCTTCATCATCACCGGCATCGCCTTCAAACTCGGCGCCGCGCCGTTTCACCTGTGGGTGCCCGACGTTTACCACGGCGCGCCGGCGGCGGTCACGTTGCTCCTCTCGTCCTTGCCCAAACTCGCCGCCTTCGCGATGGCCTACCGGCTGCTGCACGACGCGCTCGCCCCGCTGCTGGCGCAGTGGCAGGGGATGCTGGTCATCGTCGCCGCGCTGTCGATTATCCTCGGCAATCTCGTCGCCATCGCGCAAAGCAACATCAAGCGTATGCTCGCCTATTCGACGATTTCGCACATGGGCTTTTTGCTGCTCGGCGTCCTCGCCGGCAGCCCGGCCGGCTTTTCGGCGGCGATGTTCTACGCCGTCATTTACGCCCTGATGTCGGCCGGCGCCTTCGGCATTGTGATTCTGCTTTCCGGGCACGGCATCGAGGCCGAGAATCTGGACGATTTCAAAGGCTTGAACCAACGCCATCCGTGGTATGCGTTCATGATGCTGCTGTTGATGGCTTCGATGGCCGGGATACCGGTACTCGCCGGATTTTTTGCCAAATGGCTGGTCATCCAGGCCGTGCTCGACGCCGGTTTTACGTGGCTCGCGATCCTCGCCCTGATCTTTTCCGTGGTCGGTGCCTACTATTACCTGCGCGTCGTGAAGTTGATGTACTTCGACGACCCGCGCAGCGAACAAGCGGTCACCGCTCCGGCCGACTTCCGCGTCATCCTCAGCGCCAACGGCCTCGCCCAACTCGCCATCGGCCTGTTCCCCGGCCCGCTGATCGCCCTGTGTACCGCGGTCTTCGCCGGTTAGCAGGCTGTTTTTCAACAGCCTGCTAAAAAACCGAGGTCAGCTTCGCTCGGCGCGCGAAACAGGGGCGCGATTGTCCCTTGTGCCAGAAGGTTTGCGGCTGATAAATACTTGCAGGCCGGGGTGGTCGAGGCCGAGTTCGGGGTTGTCGGGCTGGACGAGGCGCGTTGTCATGCCGCTTGTGCGGTCGATGACGTCGAATAAATCCTGCCCCCAGTCGATCGTTACCAGGCTGCCTTTGTCGTCGATCGGGTTACCGTGGTATTCGACCGGTTCGAGGTGGCGTATCGTGTCGCCGTCAAGGATGGCGCGCCGCCGCGAAACGGGGAAACCGTGCCAGGGGATCGTGAACAGGTGAGCGCCGCCCGGTTTTAAGACGCGGGCGATTTCGGCGAAGGCTTTTTCGGGGGCGAGCAAATGCTCGAACACGTCTTGGGTGATGAATAGATCGAATGTCCGGTCAGCGAAGGTCAGCGCTTCGAGATTCTCGCAGCGCCACCCGCGATGCGCCGTGCCGGGTTCGATACCGGGAAAATAATGTGACGAAGAATAGCCCGGACAGCAACGGGCTAATTTGTCCGAGGCGCCGCCGCCGGGCGAGGATTCGTGAATCTTGAACGATCGCCAGTCGGAAAATTCCTGATCCAATACATGGCATACGGCGCGCCAGCGCGCCGTGCCGTGGCAGTGGATGCAGCGCGAGTGTTCGCGCCCCCAGTCGCCGGTATCGTAAAAACGGGTGCGGCGTTCGCAGATCGGGCAGAAGCCGCGGCCCCGGAAACCGCGTAGCGCGTAACTTGCACGCTTTGCCGTCTCGCGCCAGGAATGGCGCCGGATGCTGTTCAGCAGGCGGCGGAGCATGCCCGCCTGGGCACCGTGACGCCGGGGCTACAACACATAAACAAAGAAGAACAGGCCGAGCCAGACGACATCGACGAAGTGCCAGTACCAGGCCACCGCCTCGAAGGCGAAATGATTTTTTGCGGTGAAATGGCCGGCCAGGATGCGCAGCAGGATCACGGTAAGCATGATCGCGCCGAGCGTGACGTGCAGGCCGTGGAAGCCGGTGAGCATAAAGAAGGTCGATCCGTAAATGCCGGAACCCAGGGTCAGGCCGAGTTCATGGTAGGCATGGATATATTCGCTGGCCTGGTAATACAGAAACAGCGCGCCGAGGATAATTGTCGCCGCCATCCACAACGCCAGCCCTGTACGCCGGCTTTTTTTCAGCGCCTTGTGCGCCATCGTAATCGTGAAACCCGAGCTGAGCAACAACAGGGTATTGAGCAGCGGCACGCCGCCGGCCGGGATCGTTTCGAAAGGTCCGCCGACGGCGGCTGGGCCGTTGCTCGGCCACACGGCCTCGAAGCCGGGCCACAGCAGTTCGTTGGTCAACGCCCCGGAACCCTGGCCGCCGAGCCACGGGACGACGAAGGCGCGGGCGTAGAACAAAGCTCCGAAAAAAGCGGCGAAGAACATGACTTCGGAGAAAATGAACCACAGCATCCCGAGGCGGTAGGAGGCATCGACCTGGGCGTTGTATAACCCGGCGCGGCTTTCGCGGATCACATCGCCGAACCAGCCGAATAGCATCGTAACGAAAATTGCGGCGCCGGTGAGCATGCTCCAGCGGCCGATATCGTGGCCGTTGAGTAAAAGCCCGGCGCCGCCGAGCAGCGCGAACAGCCCGAGCGAGCCGGCGATCGGCCAGTGGGCGTGATGCGGAACGTAATAGCGATTGGATGCGGCGGCGTGACTCATGGTGTTGAATTCCTCGACAGCGTGGATGCGGCCGGCTCATCTCCGTCATGGGCCGCGGCCGGAGCGCCGTCGGGCGGCGCCTCATGGGGGAAAAACGTATAAGACAACGTGACGATATCGATCCCCGCCGGCAGTTTGGGATCGATAAAGAATTTCACCGGCATGTGTTGCTGTTCGCCGGCGGCCAACGTCTGCTCGGTAAAACAAAAGCACTCGATTTTATTGAAGTAAAGCCCGGCCTGGCCAGGTGCGACGCTGGGTACGGCGCGGGCCGTGATCGGCCGGTCGCTGCGATTGGCGGCGAAGTACGCGGCATCGTTCAACTCGCCGACTTTGACCCGGAGTTTCTTTTGTTCAGGAGCGAAATTCCACGGTAGAGCGGGGTCCGTATTGGCATCGAAGGTGACCTCGACCCAGCGCTCAGTGGCGGGAGCAACCGGCACGTCGGCGGCGGTCGCGACTTGCGTTTGCCCGCCGATGCCGGTCACTTCGCAAAATACCCGGTAAAGTGGTACCAGGGCGTAGCCGAAGCCGAACATCGCGACGGTAGCGAGCAGCAGGTAGCGCAGCAGCCGGCGGTTGGCCGTATGGCGGTCATTGTTGCCATTCGTTTTCATCGCTTACGGGTTTGCAGTGTGCCAAATGCCAGAGAGCAGAAATGCGAAATAGATCGCCGCGGCGGTCAGGGCGAGCAGCAGCGCCGTGCGGCGGACGCCCCGGCGTCGTACTTCCCGCGCGCGGCGCTCTTCGTCAATGCCCATAGCGGACGACGGCATCGTCGATCGCCGGCGGCGACTCGAAGGTATGGTAGGGCGGCGGCGAAGCGACAGTCCATTCGAGGCCGTGCGCGCCTTCCCAGACCCGCGCCGTGGCTTTTTCGCCGCCGCGGATCGTCCGCCAGACGATCCACGCGAACAACAATTGCCCCAGGCCGAACATGAAGCCGCCGATCGACGAGATCATATTGAAATCGGCGAATTGCACGGCGTAATCGGGAATCCGGCGCGGCATACCGGCGAGGCCGAGGTAGTGCTGCGGGAAAAACAGGACATTGACCCAGATCGCCGACCACCAGAAATGGATTTTGCCGAGCCTTTCGTTGTACATGTGGCCGGTCCATTTCGGCAGCCAGTAATAAACGCCCGCCATGATCCCGAACACCGCGCCGGTGACCAGAACGTAGTGGAAGTGGGCGACGACGAAATAAGTGTCGTGGTATTGGAAATCGGCGGGGACGATGGCCAGCATCAGGCCCGAGAAACCACCGATCGTGAACAGCACGACAAAGGCCAGGGCGAACAGCATCGGCGTTTCGAAGGTCATTGCGCCGCGCCACATCGTCGATACCCAGTTGAAGACCTTGACCCCGGTCGGCACGGCGATGACCATCGTGGCGTACATGAAAAACAGTTCGCCGCCGAGCGGCATGCCGACGGTGAACATGTGGTGCGCCCAGACGATGAACGATAAAAAGGCGATGCTCGCCGTGGCATAGACCATCGCCGAGTAACCGAACAGCGGCTTGCGGGCGAACGTCGGAATGATCTGCGAGACGATGCCGAAGGCCGGCAGGATCATGATATAAACTTCGGGGTGGCCGAAGAACCAGAAGATGTGCTGGAACATCACCGGGTCGCCGCCGCCGGCGGCGTTGAAAAAGCTGGTGCCGGCAAAGCGGTCGGTGAGCAGCATGGTCACCGCCCCGGCCAGCACCGGCATCACGGCGATCAGCAAGAAGGCGGTGATCAACCAGGTCCAGACGAACAGCGGCATGCGCATCAGCGTCATGCCCGGGGCACGCATGTTGAAGATCGTGGCGATGATGTTGATCGCCCCCATGATCGACGACACACCCATGATGTGAATGGCGAAGATCGTGAAGATGAAGTTGTCGCCGGACTGCATGCTGAGCGGCGGATAGAGCGTCCAGCCGGCGGCCGGGCCGCCGCCGCCGATGCCGAAGAGAACCTGCAGTGCGGTCGGCGTCAGGAGCAACACGAAAGCGAACGGCAGCAGCCAGAAGCTCCAATTGTTCATGCGCGGCAACGCCATGTCCGGCGCGCCGACCATCAACGGCACCATCCAGTTGGCGAGTCCGACGAAAGCCGGCATCACGGCTCCGAAAATCATCACCAGGGCGTGCAGCGTCGTCATCTGATTGAAGAATTCGGGCTCGACGTATTGCAGGCCGGGCTGAAACAGTTCGAGCCGGATGACCATCGCCATCGACCCGCCGAGCAAGAACATCAGCAGCGAAAACACCAGGTACAGGGTGCCGATGTCCTTGTGGTTGGTGGTGAAAACCCAGCGCCAAAGACCTCCGCTTGGCTGGTCGTGGTGGTGGACGGCGCCGGCGGGCAGGGTGGTTGTACTCATCATTTAACCTTTATTCCGGTGGTCGGCGATATGGCGGGCGATGTCGGCCGGTTGGACCGCGTCGCCGGTATCGTTGCCCCAGGCGTTGCGGGTATAGGTCAGGGCCGCGGCGATATCGCGCGGATCGAGTTCGGCGAAGCCACGCATTGCGGTTCCGACCCGGCCGTCGAGGACGACTTTGAGGTGTTGTTCGAGATCGCCGGTGGCGATCGGGCTGCCGGCCAGCGCCGGAAAGGCCGGGGCGAGACCGCGGCCGTCTTTCTGATGGCAGGTCGCGCACTGCGTTTCATAGACTGCGCGGCCGCGGGCGTATAACTCGCCGCGGCTCCACGGGCGGGCGATTTCGGCGGCGGTGTTTTGCTCTTCCGATTTTTTCTCCGCCACCCAGGCGGCGTAGTCCTGGCGGTTGAGGGCGTGGACGACGATCGGCATGAAACCGTGGTCTTTGCCGCACAACTCGGCGCACTGGCCGCGATAGATGCCCGGCTCTTCGATTTCGGTCCACGCCGAATTGATGGTGCCGGGGATCGCATCGCGCTTCCAGCCGAAATCGGGCACCCACCAGGAGTGGATGACGTCGCCGGCGGTCAATAAAAAGCGGATCTTGGTGTGGATCGGCACGACCAGCGGGTGATCGACCTCGAGCAGGTAATGGTCGATGGTCGCCGGGTCGATGCCGGAGCGCAGTTGGCGCGCGGCGTTGCTCGCCGGGTGCAGGGAACTGATGAAGCCGATGCCATCCTCGAGATAGTCGTAGCGCCATTTCCACTGGTAGCCGGTGATCTTGATGTTGAGGTCGGCGCCGCCGGTGGTCTCCATCAGGATCAGGGTCTTGGTCGCCGGCACCGCCATCGCCACCAGGATCAGGATGGGAATGAGGGTCCAGGCGATTTCCGCCTTCGTGCTGTGGCTGAACTGGGCCGGCTCGACGCCGCGGCTTTTGCGGTGCAGGACGATGGAGACGAACATGGCGCCGAAAACCAGCACGCCGATCACGACGCATACCCACAAAATGATCATGTGCAGGTCGTATACGTCGGCGCTGAAGATGGTGACGCCGCGCGTCATGTTGTCGCCGATCGCGAACATGCCCCAAACCGCCGCCGCCATCGCCGCCAGGGCGGCGAGAACGACAACCGGATAATGATTCTTTTTCATCACTGCTGATCGCCTGTTGCTCGTTTGAAGACGATGGGTTCACGTCACGGCCCGCTCCGCCGGAGCGGTCCGAGAGGTCGGAGAACTCCGTGGTCGAGGTGGGCGTTAACCTGTTTTCCCGCTGACGGACTTTCGCCGTCACGCCCCGCGGGCCGCCAAAAACAGGCCGCCGGCGGCCGGCGGTGCGTCGCCGGCGGCTTGACGGTTTGTGTTGACTGCACCCCCGGCTGGCCGGGCAGGTCGGTATTGTAAACTACATCATCTTTTGTCGAAGCTGCATCTTTCCTGCCTTTCCCGGAGCCGTCCGATGCCGTCCCAACTCGCCGTCCCCATCCCGTCGATCGCGCCGGCGCCGTCTGCCGCCGAATGGGACGCGATGCGGTGCGCTTGGCTGGCCGATGAAAGCGAGATGGTGAACCGCCTGGCCGGGGCAATCGGTCTCGACGACGGGCGGCGGGTGCGGGCCCGGGAGCGGGCCGTCGCGCTGGTCGAAAGGGTTCGCGACGCCGCCGCTGAGCAGGGCATGATGGAAGCGTTCATGCGCGAGTACGACCTGTCTTCCGAGGAAGGCATCGTGCTGATGTGCCTGGCTGAAGCGCTGCTCCGCATCCCCGATGACGAGACGGCCGAAAAACTGATCGGCGAAAAGCTCGGGCAGGCGGATTGGGAGGCGCATCTCGGGCGCAGTTCGTCGCTGTTTGTCAACGCCTCGACCTGGGGCCTGATGCTGACCGGCCGGCTGATCAAGATCGCCGACGACGTCAAGCGCGATTTCCGCGCCGTTCTCGCCCGTCTCGCCAACCGCAGCGGCGAACCGGTGATCCGCCTGGCGCTGCGCCAGGCGATGCGCATCATGGGGCAGCAGTACGTGATGGGCCGGACGATCGCCAAGGCCGTCCAGCGCGCCGCGCGCGGCGCCGCGCCGGACGACCGGTTTTCCTATGACATGCTCGGCGAGGCGGCGCTGACGGCGGCCGATGCCAGCCGCTATTTCGAAGCGTATCGCGGGGCAATCGCCGAATTGGCCCGCGGTGGGCGCCGGGAAGACGTCTTTGCCGCGCCGAGTGTCTCGATCAAACTCTCGGCGCTCCACCCGCGTTATGAATACAGCCAGCGCCGGCGGCTGCTGGCCGAATTGCCGTCGTGCCTGATCGCCCTGGCGGCGGCGGCGCGCGAGGCCAACCTCGGCTTGACGATCGACGCCGAGGAGGCCGACCGGCTGGAACTCGGCCTCGAGATCTTCGCCGGTTTGTCGGCGGCGCCCGAACTGGCCGGTTGGGACGGCCTCGGCCTCGCCGTTCAGGCGTACCAGAAACGCGCTTTCGAACAACTCGCCTGGCTGGCCGCCGTGGCTGGGCGCGACCGCCGCCGCATTCCGCTCCGCCTGGTCAAGGGCGCCTACTGGGACAGCGAGATCAAGCACGCTCAGGTCGAAGGACTCGCCGGCTATCCGGTGTTCACCCGCAAGTGCAACACCGACATCAGCTACCTCGCCTGCGCCCGGCGGTTGCTGGCCGCGCCTGAGGCGTTTTATCCGCAATTTGCGACGCACAACGCGCACACCATCGCGGCGATCGCCGAACTGGCCGAGCTGGAGCGGGGCACGGCCGGTCGCGATTTCGAGTACCAGCGCCTGAAAGGGATGGGCCGCGAGTTGTATGCCGCGGTCCGCGCCGGCGGGCCGTACAACCCCGCTTGCCGGATCTACGCTCCGGTCGGGCGACATGAGGATCTGTTGCCTTATCTGGTTCGCCGCCTACTCGAAAACGGCGCCAACACCTCGTTCGTCAATCGCATCACCGACCCGGCCTTGCCGGCGGCGGCGGTCGTCGAGGAGCCGATCGAGATGTTCGCCGCCCTGGCACAAATTCCTCACCCGCGATTGCCGGTGCCACGTGCGCTTTATCCCGATCGGCGCAATTCGGCCGGTGTTCATTTCGCCGACGGCCGTCAGGTCGCGGCCCTGCAACAAGCGGTCAACGATCACTTGCAGTCGCTGCCACCGCCGGCGGCAGGCGATAGTGCGGCCGTGTTGCCGGTGCACGATCCGGCCCACGGGACACTGCTGGCCAATATCGCGGTGGCCTCTGGCGAGTCGGTTGCGGCGGCGATCGGCGTGGCGGCTGAGGCGCAACCCGCGTTCGACCGCCTCGGGGCAGAGGCGCGGGCCGGTATCCTCGAACGGGCCGCCGACCTGTTCGAAGAACGGCAGCCCGAACTGCTCGCCTTGCTGGTCCGCGAGGCCGGTAAAACGCTGCGTGACGGCATCGCCGAGGTCCGCGAGGCCGCCGATTTCTGCCGCTATTACGCCGTTCAGGCCCGCCGCGGGTTCGGCGCGCCACAAATCCTGCCGGGGCCGACGGGCGAGCACAACGAATTGGCGCTCCACGGCCGCGGCGTGTTCGCTTGCATCAGTCCGTGGAATTTTCCGCTGGCGATCTTCACCGGCCAGGTCGCCGCGGCACTGGCCGCCGGAAATACGGTGGTGGCCAAGCCGGCGCCACAGACGCCGCTCGTCGCCGAACGGGCCACCGCGCTGCTCAACCAGGCCGGCTTGCCGCCGGAAGTGCTGCATCTTTTGCCGGGCGGCGCCGAAACCGGGGCCGCGCTGGTGGCCGATCCGCGCCTCGCCGGGGTGGCGTTCACCGGATCGACGGCGACCGCCCGGGCCATCGCCCGAACCTTGGCGGCGCGCGACGGCCCGCTGGCCGTTCTGATCGCCGAGACCGGCGGGCAGAACGCGATGATCGCCGACAGTTCGGCGCTCCCCGAGCAATTGATTAAAGATGCCGTGCTCTCGGCGTTCGGCAGCGCCGGGCAACGCTGTTCGGCGCTGCGCATTCTGGGCGTGCAACAGGACATCGCCGACCGGGTCTGCGACATGCTGGCCGGCGCGCTGGCCGAACTCAAAGTCGGCGATCCCGGCGATTTCGAAAGCGACGTCGGGCCGCTGATCGACGAGGCGGCGAAGGCCCGTCTTACCGCGCATGACGGCGATCTGGCCAGGCGCGGCCGGCTGATCGCCCGCGCCCGCCTGGCGGCCGGGCTCCGCGGCCACTATTTCGCCCCGGTCGCCTATGAAATCGACGATCTCGCCGGCCTGGAGAGCGAAGTGTTCGGTCCGATCCTGCACGTCATCCGCTACCCGGCAAACGGCCTGGATGAGCTGCTCGACCGGATCAACGCCCTCGGCTACGGCTTGACGCTCGGTATCCACAGCCGCATCGACCGCACGATCCAGCAGATCGCCCGCCGGATGCGCGCCGGCAACGTCTACGTCAACCGGAACATGATCGGCGCCGTGGTCGGTGTGCAGCCGTTCGGCGGCGAGGGACTGTCGGGAACCGGCCCGAAAGCCGGCGGTCCTCATTACTTACTGCGTTTTGCCAGCGAACGAACGCTGACCGTCAACAGCGCCGCGATCGGCGGCAACGCCCGGCTGTTGGCCCTGGCGGATTGAAGGCTGGATCACTGTGCAATCATCAGCATACCTGTGGACAGATCGCCTCTGAAGTGAGCCAACTCGTTATCCGATGTATCTGAAATTTTTCGGCCTCAATGAGCCGCCATTCGCGCTGACGCCCGATCCGCGCTACCTGTACCTCAGCCGCCGGCATCAGGAGGGCATGGCGCATCTGTTGTATGGCATCAACCGCGGCGGCAGCGGCGGCTTTGTCCAATTGACCGGCGAGGTCGGGACCGGCAAGACGACGTTGTGCCGCTCGCTGCTCGAACAGACCCCGGAGCGGACGCGCCTGGCGTTGATCCTCAATCCGCTGCTCAGCCCCCGCGAACTGCTTGCTGCGATCTGTGATGAACTGGCTGTGGCGTATCCCCCCGGAGCCGGCGGCAAGGATCTGTTCGATGCGCTGACCCGTTTTCTGCTCGCCGCGCACGGCGCCGGCGAGAAAGTCGTCGTCGTCATCGACGAGGCGCAAAACCTGAGCCGCGATGCGCTGGAGCAAGTCCGGTTGCTGACCAACCTCGAAACGACCACCGACAAACTGTTGCAGATCGTGCTGCTCGGTCAGCCGGAACTCAGGCGCCTGCTCGCCAAGGAGGATCTGCGCCAACTGGCGCAACGCATCACCGCCCGCTACCACCTCGAACCCCTCGCCGACGACGAATGCCGGGCTTACATCCGCCACCGCCTGGCGGTGGCCGGTGCGGTCCGCCCGCCGTTCACCGCGGCCGGTATCCGGGCGCTGTGCCGGGTGTCGCGCGGCGTACCGCGGATGATCAATATCATCGCCGACCGGGCCTTGATGGGGGCCTATGCGACGGACCGGGAGCGGGTCGGGGCACGCCTGGTGCGGCGCTCGGCGCGTGAGATTTCGGGCAACGCCCCGGCGGCCAAGCGCTTGTTGCGCCCGGCCGTCATCGGTTTCATGGTGCTCCTGCTGGCCGGCGCCGGCTTCTGGTACTTCAGACAGGACTGGCCGGCGGCGCCGGCCGCGGTGACCACTGTGGCCGACGAAGAGGCGCAGCAGCTTGACGGCTTTACCGCCGCCGGCGATCCGGCGGCCGCCTGGGCCGAATACGGGGCGTTGTGGGGTATCACCGACGCCGTCTCACTGACGGGCGTATGCACCTCGAACACCGGACTGGCGGGCTATGTCTGTGTCACGCTCGAAGGGACGCTGGCCAAGGTCGCTCACCTCGGTATGCCGGTGATGCTGGTGACGCCCGGCGCCCCCCCGCTGCTCTTGCGCGGCCTCGACGCCGAGCACGTCCTATTGCACAACGGGCGAAGCGCGCAGAGCTTTTCGCGGGCGGCGCTCGAACGCCGCTGGCGCGGCGGCTTTCAGGTGCTGGCGCCCGGTGACGGGGTGGTGCTCGGCGAAGGGGACCAACGCGAGGCGGTGCACCGCATCAAGGCGCTGGCCGCGTCGTTGGGAGCCGCGGCGTACACGGGACCGGCCGATCAACGTTACGATATGAAGTTCGCTGCTTGGGTGCGCGAATTTCAGCGCCTCGAGGGGTTGCACCAGGATGGCGTCGTCGGCGCCGCGACCCGGGTTTACCTCGCGGCCCGGGCCCCGGACAGCCCGCGTTTACTGGAGGAGTGGTAAGTGTCGTTGTTGCTCGAGGCGTTGCAGAAATCGGCGCGCCAGCGCCAATTGGGCACGCCAATCAAGCTCGACGAAGGGATCAGCCGGCCGCTGCCGGGACGGCGGGCGCCGCGTTGGAACCTGTTGCTTCTGGGGATCGCCGCGGTCGCGATATTTATTGCGGTCAGGGGCGGGTTCGACGGCGCCGACGAGGCGCCCCCGACCCCGATAGAAGAAAGTGACACCGGAACGGCGCCGGTGGCAGGCCGCCGGGAAGTGCAGTCGGCACCGGCGGGGATCACCACGACGGCGCCCCATCGGACCGAAGCGGCGCGCTCGGCCGCGGCGCGCCCCGATGCGATTTCGAACGAAGCGGCCAGCGGCGGGCGCAGCCGCGACCTCTCGCCGCCCTACGACGAATACACCCGGCCGCCGCCGCGCACTGCCGCGGCCCCGGCCGGCAAGCCGGCGGCGCCGGGCAAACCGGTCGATCCGGCGAATCTCGATTACCTGGCGGCCGAGCGCATGAACCAGCCGGCCGGCCGGCCGGCGGAGCCACCGCCAACCGATGAAGCCGTGTCGCGCCCGCTGCCTGAGATGCCACCGTTGCCGGGCGCCGAACCCGCTAACGGATCCGCCGCGGAGGGCATCGCCGGGAGCACCGTCGAGCCGGCAAGCGGGCCGGAAACGGGGCCGCTGACCCAGGCGGACATCGCCACCGGCTCCGAGCCCGGTACCGACGAAACCGGCGCCGAACCTGCGACCGGTCGGCCGCCCGAAGTGCCGGTGGCCGGGCCCCTGGACTATAACGACCTGCCGCCGGCGATCCGCCGCGAATTGCCGCCGTTGCAAATCACGATCAGCGTTTACGACGATGACCCGGAGCAGCGTTTCGTGCTGATCGATCGCCAGCGCTATCGGCTTGGCGACGACCTGGCCCCGGGTCTGCGACTCGCCGATATCCGGCGCGATGGGCTGATCTTGGAATTCAGGGATTATCGTTTCCTCTGGCAGCGGCGGTAAGGGCGGCGTAATGAGCATCGTGGTGCCGCTCGGTCATGAACGCCGCAACATCCATTGGCCATGGCTGACTCTGGCGATCATCCTGGCGAGCACGGCGATCGCGGTGATTTGCGCCGCCGGCGGCGATACCGGCCGGGCCGAGTTGATCAGCCGCTGGGGGATGAGCCCGGCGCGGCTCGATGCCCTGTGGGCCCGGCCGTGGCCCGAATGGTTCGGCGCCGACGGCATGACGATGGTCACGACCCAATTCGTCCACGCCGGTTGGCTGCACCTGCTCGGCAACATGGCCTATCTTTGGGTATTCGGCATGCCGGTCGAACGGCGTTACGGCGCCGGTCTGTTGTTGCTTTTGTTCGTTGTTCTCGGCGGTGCCGCGAATATGGCAGCCGCCTATGATGCGCCGAACGCCGCGACACCGGTGATCGGCGCCAGCGGCGGCGTTTCGGCGATTATCGGCGCTTATCTTCTGCTCCTTACCGGGCAGCGCATCGGCCTTTACCTGCCGCTCGGCTTTTATCTGCAATTCGTGCGCGTGCCGGCATTGCTGGTGATTGGTTCCTGGTTTTTGTTGCAGATGATCTACACAGTTTACGGGCCGTTGAGCGGCGCGGTCGCCTGGCGGGTGCACATCACCGGTTTCGCCGGCGGCATGCTGCTGGCCATCGCCCTGCTCGTGCTACGATGGCCGCGGCGCTGACCACGAGTGTCGAAATGGCGGGCAGAAATGGCGGGCAGAAATGGCGGGCAAAGTTCTCTACAAGATCGTCTTTTTGAACCACGGTAAGGTATACGAGCTTTACGCTCGACAGGTGGCGAGCGCCGCTCTGTACGGCTTTATCGAAATCGGCGATCTGGTTTTTTCGCAGGACAGCCAACTGGTCGTCGATCCGGTCGAGGAGAAGATCCGCGAGGAGTTCGCCGACGTCGAAGTGCTGCACCTGCCGTTCCATTCGGTGCTCCGTATCGAAAAGGTCAAGCGCCGCGGTCAGTGCGCCATCCGCGATCGCGAAAGCGGCGAAAAAATCGCCTCCAACATCGCCCAGTTTCCCGGCTCTGGCCCGCGCCGCGGCGGATAAGATGTTCAACGCGCTACGCCATTGTCCCGAACCTGGGCGCTACGTGATGTACGGCGCCGAGTTTTCCTACTACTCGGCGAAACTGCGCAGTTACCTGCGGCGCAAGGGGCTGCCGTACGCCGAGCGCCGGGCGACGATCCGGGCCTATCACCGGTTGATCGTGCGCCGCACAGGGGTGCGTTACATCCCGGTGTTGTTGACCCCCGACAACGAAGTCTGGCAGGAGACCAGCGACATCATCGATAAGCTCGAAGCGCGCCACCCCGAGCCGGCGCTGCTGCCGGCCGCGCCGCTGGCGCGCATCGTTGCTATGCTGCTCGAACTGATCGGCGACGAATGGCTGCTGATCATCGCTCTTTATCGGCGCTGGCGCGATTATCCGCAGCAGCGGAATTTTATCGATGGCGAGTTCGGCGGCATGCTGCTGCCTTGGGCGCCCGGTTTCGTTCAGCGCCGGATCGGGCGGCGGATCGGAGCGCGGTTTAGCGGTTTTTTACCGACGCTTGGCATCACGCCGGAGACCACGGCGGCGGTCGATGCCTGGTACGGTGAATTGTTGCAACAATTGGAACGGCATTTCACGGCGCATGATTTTTTACTCGGCGCCCGGCCGAGCATCGGCGACTGCGGGTGGATGGGACCGTTTTATGCCCACCTTTACCGCGATCCGGTTTCCGGCGCCGAGTTGCGTGCCCGGGCGCCGGCGGTCGCGTCGTGGATCGAACGGGCGATGTCGGCAAACCACACCGTGATGGCAAGCGGCGATTGGCCGGCGGTGCTCCCCGGCGCGCTACCGGCCATTCTGCAGCGCATCGCCGGCGAGTTCGGGCCGGTCCTGGCCGCCAACGAAACGGCACTCGCCGCGTGGTTGCGCGAACAAGGCACAGGTGAATTTATCGAGGTGCCGCGACGGCTCGGCACGCACCGTTTTACGCTGGGCGGCAGCGCGGCGCAACGCGCGGTGCTGCCGCATGGTTTGTGGAAATGGCAGCGCGTCCGAGACGCCTGGCGGGCGCTGGGCACTGATCAACGCAGTGCCGCGGCGCCGGCGTTGGCCGCAGTCGAGTGGCTGACCCCCCTCGAAGCCCCGGCCACCGTCCGTCTCGAACGCATCCATAACCGGGTACACGCCCGGCTCATCAGACCATGATCGTTGACAATGCCGCCGACTTCCGGCGCGCCGTGCGCGACGTTGTCCCCGGCCCACTGCGCCGGCCGAAAGCGGTACTGATGATCGAGCCGTGCGGTTTTAGAATTTCAGACGAAACCGCCAAGGACAACGTTTACATGGCGGCCGGGCAGGCGGCCGACGAAGACACCGCCCGGCGCCAGCACCGGACGCTCGCTGCGGCGATCGAGGCGATCGGTCTGCCTGCCGTGCGATTCACCGGCCGGCCTGAAACGCCCGATGACCTCTTTCCAAACAATGTTTACGCGACCTCCCCCGGGCGGCTGATCGTCGGTGCGATGCGTCACGAAGAGCGGCGTTTGGAGAGCGAACGGCCCGATATCCGGGCGTTTTTCAGCACCCTATTGGGTTACCAGGTGGTCGAACTCGCCGCTCCCGGCGTCGTCGCCGAACTGACCGGAGCGCTGGTGATCGATCAGGCGCGCAATATCGGCTACTGCGGCATGACGCAGCGGGTCAACGCCGCCGGCGCCGCGGCGATGGACAAGGCGTTCGGTCTCGCACTGACCTATTGTTTTCCGCTGGCGCCCGAGGAGTACCACACCAATGTCGTGATGGCGGTGTTCGCCGGCCGGGCGCTGGTCATCTGCCCGTCGGCGATCGCCGATCCGGCTGCCGCCGAGGCGATCGCCGGCGTTTACGGCGACCGGGTGCTGGAAATCGAGGCGCGCGAAAAAAACGCCTTCGCCGGCAATGGCATCGCGCTCAGCGATGAAGACGTGTTCTTCAGCGCCGCCGCCGCGCGCGCCCTCGGCGAGAGCAAGTTACAGCAGCTCGCCTCCTGGGGCTTCAAGATACACACCGTCGAACTCGACGAAATCGAAAAAGCCGGCGGCAGCCTGCGCTGCTGCGTCGCCGAAATTTTCTGAACCATCTCGTTAGTTATACATACTAAAACCTACGAAAATGCTTCATAAAGCGGCATAGGCACATGTTGGTGTGCGAAAGGACGCTGCCACTGTATCGGGCAACTTCTGCAAGCTGCGTGATGCCGTATTGACGGCACTGATCAACTCTTCCTTGGTCTGGACTTAGCCTTATCAATCAGTGATCTCAATTCTTCCGCAAGCTTGCCATGGCCCAGCTTTGCCTCATGTGCCGCGACTTGCATTGCTACCGAAAAAAAGCGCTCGTCGTCCTGGTCCGAGTGCGATTTCAATAGTGCTTTTAATTGGTCAGCGCTAGCCATGATTGAGCTCCAGTTTGATGATGCTCATGATACCCGAAATATCTTCATTACCTCGTCACCCAGGTGATTGATCACCTTGACCGCGATTCGCCCTGATTTGGGCTTGGCAAACGGCCGTGAGGTGGCGCTGTGCAGCGTTGCCCAGGCGTCTTCGTTGATCTCGGCCTTTAGTGTCGTTTTCAGCGACTTGTATGGATCGTTGGCGCCGAGGAAATAGGCGTGGCGGACGAAGAAGCTCTCCTCGTTGTAGTCGGTGTCGATGAACCAGCAGGCGATGCCGTCGGGGCCGTCGGAGCGGACCTCGCCGGTCTGGGGGTGGAAGACGTCCACCCCGTTGACCTTGACTTGGATTTGCTCACCCTCGGCGTCCAGGATGTCGATATCGGGCTCGCCGAAGATGACGAACAGGTTGCCCTTGCCGGTATTCTTCAGGTCATCGGCCATGTGCAGGTCGGCGTTCATTCGCGCCTTGAGCACCGGGATGCGTCCCAGCTTGTCGAACTCCGATGAGTGCGCATCATAGTTGAAGGCGCAGGCGATCAGGACGTCGAAATCGGCATCGCCCGCCTCGCGGGCGGCCGCGACCAGGTCCGGTCGAGATACCGTTCCGAACTCGGGGCCGATAAAGACGGCTGCACGCTTCTCGGAGCCCACTGCACCTTTGTCTTCGCCCGACCCGCCTTCCACATATCGGCCTTCCGCGCAGATCAAATCGCCCGGGCCAAGGCGTGAGCGCGGTAAAGGTAATCTTGTCTTCCTTGTGGGCCTGCTGGACACACGCCGTCTTCAGGTTCTCCAGAATCATGCGGACGAAGCCCGCCTCGCCGCGGTAGCCGGCGCGACCGTCGGCGGCGCTGTCGATCAGCTCATCATTCTCGTCGACTCCAAGCACGCGGTGTGGTGACAGGCTCTCCACCGTGAAGGGGCCGGCCACCCGCACGATGCTCTTGTCTTCGTACGGCTTGTCGTAGAGGTACTCGAAGTCTGCCTTCGCGGCGATGGAGGCATCGATTTCCTTCTGTCGCGTGAATCGTTGCTCCCACCACTGCTCATGCAGGGCCTTTGCATCGTTTGTCCATATATCTTCCGCCTCGCGCGGAACTTCCCATTCCTCCCAGTTCCTCTGCAGCGCCTCGTTCAGTTGCGCCTTCAATGGTTCGAGTTTCTCCTGAAATCTTTCCCAGATGACGTCGATTTCCGTGTTGTTTGCAATCGACTTCAGAGTGATGTGAGGAACGCGCTCACAAACGAAGCCGTGACGAATGTCACCGCAGGTTGGCTGGCTCGACGGTTCGACGCGGGTTATCTCTGCTTCCTTCATCTGACCTTCTGGACTATCTGCGAGCAAATAGTATGAATAACGAGCGCCCATAATGCGGGCGCGGGCCAAAGCGAGCGCGACGCGGGACGTGTCAATCGTGATCCACCGCCGGCCCCATTGCTCGGCCACGTGCGCCGTCGTCCCCGACCCGCACGTCGGGTCCAGTACCAGATCCCCGGGATCGGTCGTCATGAGAAGGCAACGCTCTACGATCCGAGAGTTCGTCTGAACTACATAGATCAGGCCCGACGCCCCCATTAAGTCGTTCCAAATATTGGCAATGGGCGTTACCGGGAAATCGTTCAGATATTTTTTGAAGCGAAGCTTATTTGCGGTGCAAAGCACGCGACCAGCATTAGCTGTCCGATAGATTCCTGACTCAGTCGTACTCCAATGGCGAGTCATAGCTGGCTTGTACCGGCGTCCAAAAAGCGTGATAGGGAAATGGAACGACTCGGCATAACCATTGGATTCAATCGAAACCGACTGATAGAGCCCGCATTCATCCTCCAGCTGGTACTGACTATTTTGCTCATGGTTCTTCAGGCTGAATAGCTGTCGGTATTTCACCACGTCCTTTCGCTTTGTATACCAGAGAACGAAATCCGAGACAGACCCGAGCGAATTCAGCTTTGCGTCTGGACTACTTACTGCACCCGTTTTGCGCACGGCTATTAAGCTGACAAAGTTTTGATCTCCAAACATCTCGTCCATCACCGCCCGTACCCGGTGAACGTTCTCGTCGCCAATCTGAACAAAAATCGATCCGGAGGGATGAAGAAGGTCGCGAGCGACCGTAAGACGATCACGAAGGTAAGTAAGGTACGAATGTATGCCATCCCGCCACGTATCTCGAAACGCCTTCACTTGCTCTGGCTCTCGAGTGATGTGCTCGACGTTTCCGTCCTTTACATCGCGACTCGTCGTCGACCACTGAAAGTTCGAGTTAAACTTGATGCCGTACGGCGGATCGATATAGATGCACTGCACCTGCCCGCGCAGTCCTTCCCTTTCCGCCAAAGACGCCATGACTTGCAGGCTATCGCCCAGAATCATGCGGTTGGTCCAGTTGGCGTCGTGCTGGTAGAACTCGGTCCTGGCGTTGTCGTCCGGCAGACCGTTGAAGTCGGCGAACAGGTCGGGCTGTGCCTCGTCGGCCTGGTGATCGGCTTCGGTGCGCCGCAGCAGGTCATCGATCAGAACCTTCGGACGGACTTTCTCCTGGATGTAGAGCGGTGGTGCATGCACCACGAGGTCGGACCAGTCCTGTTCGTCCTTGCCGCGCCAGACGAGCTGCGGGTCGAGGTCCCTGTTACGCCGTTCATAGGCAACGCGAACTGGAGACTGCTCCTCCTTCCGCATCACCGACTGGTACTCGGCCGTCGGGATGTTCTTGCGCGTCGCTTCCTCGTGGGTCAGCGCCTCGACGGATTTGCTGGTCTTCTTTCGGGTCATACGATGTAATTCCTCAGGGTTCCTGCACGCCTGTCAGGCGGCTTTTGATCATGTCAGGATTGCGCCGGCTGTCGAGAACGGCGTAGATGCGAATCTCGTCGCCTTCAACCCGGTAGTACACCGACCAGGGGAAGCGTTTGGACAACAGCCGATGGTAGCGATCGAAGCAAACCGCGTGAACTCCCGCGCTGATGCGCAGCGATTGGATGTCCGAGTACAGGGTATCCAGAAAGTAACGGCCGATGCCTGCGGACTGCCCTTCATAGAACCGGTAACCGGCTACCAGATCCCGGCGTGCCGCCGCGAGTATCCGGATGTTTTTCACCTGATTTCCTGTTCGATCCTTTGCTTAGCGGTTTCCCAATCCTCAAATGATTCTTCGCCGCGTGTGACGGCCCGCTCCCGTTCGGCGAGCCGTTCGCCATGCCAGGCAGGGGCCGGCATCTCGTCGGCATGTTGGCTCAGGTCGTCCCAGAGGGTTTCCATCAACTGGAGCTTTTCCTCGACGGTCATCTCTTTCAGTGGCAGGGATACGCTCATGCTGTCCTCTCCTGGCCCGTGGTTGCATTCGGGCCGTTCTGGTTGAGTTGCTGCTCGATCATCTTACGGAATTTTGCCTCCACCTTGTCGGCAAAATCGGACTGCATTTCCCATACATCGACGAACTCGACGAAGGCCCAGCGTCCGTAGTTGCCGTGGTTGTTCACCCCGGGCACCCAGTAGGTCTCCATCGTGTTCTTCTTCTCTTTCGCATCTTCTCGGCGGTAGCCCTTGATCTCGACGACGAGGTGTAGCGAGTCATCTTCGCCGTTCCCATCGTCGACCAGGACGATGAAGTCCGGGATGTACGTGCGCATCTCGGAGCCATAGCGATAGGGCACCTCGAGCCCGAGGTTGTGATTCTTGACGTAGGCCAGAACGCGCGGATGGGCTTCCGCCACGCGACAGAATTCGGCTTCCCAGTCGCTGTCCAGGATCACCCAGTTTACATGACAACGACGGGCGTCGGTCTCATAGCGACTCGTCTTGGAGGTATTGAAGTTCACATGCGCCGTCGAACCGACCGGGTTGTAGGGATCGAGCACGGCCTTCACGGGGCGGTTGCCGATCTCGGCGCGGGTGATGCCCGCGGTGATGCGCTCGCAGGCCATGTCGGCCAGCTCCTGATACATGAGCTGCGCCGGGTAGGTGCCGCCTTTGCAGACCAGGCAGGTATCCAGCCATTGCTTTGTAATGCGCTTGAGCTGGCCGAACAGGTGCAGCTTCGGCTCATCGCCGGGGTCACGCCATTTGGTGTAGAGCAGCCGTAGCGTGATGTGGTACGAGAGCGTCAAGCGCCGCATGTCTCCCGTATGAACCAGATTGAGATCCACGCCCTCGCCGATGATGCCGGCGTTCTTGGTGATGGATGGGCCGACCAGATCCGGCGTGAGTTCCATTACGGAGTCTTCCGTAAATTCGGCGGTCAGCCGCTCCTCTGGCAGCTCGACTCGGTACCCCGCCACCCGGGGGAAGCGGATCTCGAGTTCGTCCCGATCAGGCCGTATGGCCCTGACCTGGATGGTTTCCCGAGGCGGTTGCGGCGGGGCGACGACCGGCTTCGCCGTGAAGTCGAAGGGGATCCCCAGTACGTCGGCGTACTCGACGTTGAAAAGATTCTCTTCGTTCAGGTCATAGGACTGTCGCCGCAGCGCCCGGCCGATGACCTGTTCGCAAAGTAGCTGGGTGCCAAAAGCGCGCACGCCAAGAACGTGGGTGACGTTATTCGCATCCCATCCCTCGGTGAGCATGGCGACCGATACGACGCAGCGGATGGAATCGCCGAGCCGGCCTGGCTTGCCGACCGTGTTCATGACCTCCCGCAGGAGATCCTGGTCGGTGATGTTCTCTGCCTGGCGGCGGTCGCCGGTGCGTTCGATGATCTCGCGACGGAAGCGATCGATCTCGTCCGAGGCCATGTCCCGGAAGTTTTTGTCGAGCGCATCGCCGGACTCAAGCTGTTCGCTGTCGATCAGGAGGGTTCTCGGGCGGGCGAGTTGATTGCCGTGCTCATCGAAATTGCGGAACAGCGGCAGCCGGCCATTCTCGAGTGTGGTCGTACCATCGTCGTTCTCGCGGTGGAATCCCGAGATGAAGTCGTAGACGAGCTTTGAGGTCGAGGTGTTGTTGCATACCACGATGAAGCAGGGCGGCACGCTGATGCCGGCCGACTCCCAGAGGTCGAATGTCTTCTTGTAGTGCCCGTAGAGGGCCTCGAGCGCTGTCTGCAATTCGACGGGCAGGCTTAACGGGTCAAGCGTCTTCGCCTTGCCGCGTCCCTTTTTCGGCATACGTGTGCGGATGTGCTGCCAAAGGTTGCGGAACTTGGGCATTTCGCCGCCCGGGATGTTGTCCGCGACGGGCACGCGCGGTAGCTTCACGATTCCGCATTCGATGGCGTCCATGAGGGAAAAATCGCTCATGGTCCAGGGAAACAGCGTGCCCTCGGCGTAACCGGAGCCACTGAGGAAGAAGGGGGTTGCAGAGAGGTCAAGCACACGAGAAAGGCCCAACTTGCGATTGACCGCTTCGAGGCCCGAGATCCAAAGCCGTGCCGCTTCCTTGTTCTTTTCGGCTTCCTTCTTGTCGTCCCCTTTCAGATCGCCTTCCAGGTCTTCACCCGGTTTCTCGCGATAACAGTGGTGCGCTTCATCGTTGATCGCCAGGATATTCTTCATGCCCATCAATTCAGGCATGACACGTTGGAGCATCTGTCCTTCGGTCTCGACCGTGTTGAGTGCCTCGCCGCGGCCTTGGAGGAGCGATCGGCCACCCTTAGACAGATCGATACGCTCGCGGAGTTTGAAGGCGTGGTAGTTCGTGATGACAATCTTGGCGCGTTCCAGCTCGGCGAGCATGTCGCCCGGTACCAATTCGCGACTCTGGTAGTAGCTGTCCGGGTCGTTAGGCTGCAGGACGCGCAGGCGATCTCGAATGGTCAGACCCGGCGCCACGATCAGGAAGCCCCGCGTGAAACGCTTGCTTTGCGGACGACGCACGGCATTGATGGTCTGCCATGCGATCAGCATGGCCATTACTGTGGTCTTACCGGCTCCCGTCGCGAGCTTCAATGACATGCGCATCAACTCGGGATTGGCGTCGTTATTGGCGTTGGCGAGATGCTCGAGGAATCGCTTGCCGGCGTTGCCCGCGTGCGGTGCCACTTCGGTCAGCCAGATCGCGGTTTCGACAGCCTCTACTTGGCAGAAGAACGGGCGTGTGCCGCTGAATTTGTGGTGTCGCCAGTGTTGCAGTAGCCGCGCCGATTCGGGTGTCACGTGCCACTGGCTGGGGTTTGGCAGTTGGCGCCAGCGATCGACCTCCTGCCGGACGCCGTTGATGATGGCGGTGTGGTCGTACGCTTGCTCCTCGGTCGACAGTCCCTTGCCCTCGTCGAACAGCAGCGAGGTCTGCTCTGTTGAATCCTTGCGCTTCCTGGGCTTTGGAATCGGCGTGATGAACTCCGCACGCCGACGTGTTTCGATGATCTTCTGGGTCGGCTGGCCGCTTTCGTCGAGTTCCCAATGCCGCGACGGGTACTCGTAGGGCGAATTGAGTATCGGCCGATCGAAGAACGGGTTATCCACGGCCTGCCTCCTCCTGACCCGGACAAGCTGAGCAGCCGCAACGGCGGAACCCGCGAATCACTCGCTCGCCGGTCAAATCAACCACCGCCGCCCTGGTCCTGTGTGCGGCCATCATTCCCAACCCACTGATCAAGTTCTTTTTTCCGGACTTCCACAACCGCCAGACCTTGTGCGCGGGCATCTGCTTTCGGTCTATCCCCTTGTTCTCGATGTCGCGTTTGGCCCCCAGGTACAGCGCGATCTCGTCGACGGATAAGGATCGGTCCTCAACCATCAGAACTGCCCCGGATAAATCGCTCGCCGAGCGAACTCGGTGACCGCGACGCCTACTAAACCGAACCCGAATGCCACGGAAGCTATCCAATAGAATCAAATAGATAAGACACCATGTATGAGAATTGGTCCCTGGAGACCAGAAATTCCCGATCCGCGCCGATCGAAGCAGGTTCTCAGTTCGTCGCGATAGTGGCGTGCCTGTTCAATGCCGAATCGCTCGATCGTATACCCAATTGTTGCATAGATTCCCGGAATTCTCGGTCAAGCTGGCGAGTGCAGCTTGTCCGATTCTCCGAAGAACCGTAGTCATTCTACGGTTCGAGGGGAAGCGGACAAGATGTGCCGCCAGCTTGGGCGAGAAACCGGGCGCGTCACCTTAGGTGAATTCGATTTTCCTGCTAATAGCGACATAACTATATGATTTCATGGTGAATTTGATGAAGTCGAGCAAAATTTATGCAACTATTGGGTATATTCGGCGATCGCCTCAAGGTCCGTCGCCGCGCGGTGCGAGAAGCGATATTCAGCCATTCGATACGCGGTATCGGGCCTCCGCGGCGGCCCAGATTTCGTCGAGACTGCGATTGCTTGGACCGCTGGCGACACCTTCGTCGATGGCGGCTTTCAGCGCGCTCGCCTTATCCTGCTCCCGGCGGATCAGATCACGAAAATACTCGCTGTCATTGGTGTAATCACCGCTGGCGACTTGCGCTTTGATCCAGTCGTCCTGGGCGTCCGTCAGGGTGATCGTCTTACGTACTGTGGTCATCCTGGGCTTCTGATGCTGTCGTGCGATTGGTGTAGTATACCCAATTGTTACATAAGTTCCCGGAATTCTCGGACAAGCTGGCGAGTGCAGCTTGTCCGATTCCCCGACGAAGCGTAGTAATTCTACGGTTCGAGGGGATTTAGTTTTTATTCTTCGGCCATGGCCGGCCACGTTGGGTTGAACGGCTTGGGGTCGCGGCGTTCGATTCGTTGGCGGATGGTGGTTTCGCGTTCGAAGATGACGGCGAGGAAATCCCCGGCGCCTTCGAGTTTGCGGAAAGCGGCAAAACCGCTTTCGAGAAAGTGTTGCAGTTCGCCGAAGCCGGCGGCGTGCGCTGGGGCGCGGAGCAGGCGGAGGAGGTGGTAAACCCAGTTCTTGTGAACCACCGCGTCGAGGGCGTGCCCGACATCGACGATCATTTCCAGTTGCCGGTGACGATCGGCCTCGCGGTCCATCGCCCGCCACGCCGCGGCATAGTTTGCCTCGTTGACCACGGCGCCCGGCAGTGCCGCGGCCAGCGCCAGATCGAATTCGATACTGAGCGCCTGCACTTCCAGCGCTTCGGCCACGGTCCGCAACAGGCGAGCCGGCATCGTCCGGCGCATGATCGGCAGGGCGCCGGCCAGTTCGCGGTTGCGCGGCATGAAATCCTTGCCGCCGTACAACTCCTCAAGAAAAAAATCGCACGCCGGCTGGAAGCGGGGCAGGGCACGCAGGTCGGCATAAGTCGCCTGCAAGCGGCGGTGTTGCCATTCCTGCACGGCGGCGAAGCGCCGGCCGAGATCGGTTCCGCGCGCCGTGCGGATCCGCTCGGCAAGCCTCAGGTTGGCGTCAAGCGCGTCAGCCAGCGGCATGGCAATCGAGGCGGGAATGAATCGGCGGGGAACGGGGTGCGGCGCGTCACTCCGCCGCCAGCACGGCGAGCAGTTCGTCTTTGCGGCGGCGGAACAGACTGAGCGCCTCGATATGGGCGTAGCGGATGATGCCCTTGGCATCGACCAGGAACACGGCGCGTTTCATCCCCAGGGGACCGCGACAACCGTACTGCGCCGCGACTTGAAGGTCCGGGTCGCTGAGCAGCGTAAAGGGCAGGGCATGGCGGGAGCGGAACTTGCGGTGCGATTCGGCGTCATCTCGGCTGATGCCGATCACGGTTACACCGAGGCCGGCGAATTCCTCGATGCCGTCGCGATATTCGCAAAGTTGCCGGGTGCAAACCGGGGTGTTGTCGCCGGGATAAAACACCAGAAGCAGCCGTTCGCCGCGCCGGGCGGAAAGCGTGAATGGGGCGCCGTCCTGATCGGGCAGCGTGAAATCGGGGGCCGGATCGCCATTTTGCAGGGTCATCGTCGCGCTCCAGGGTAATCGATCAACCATTGTAACCCTTGTAACCCATGTAATCCTGGGCCCCTTCATTCTTCCTCCGGCGATCTGTTGTACACTCCGCTGCCATCATGCTGAAACTACAAGCCGCCCCGCAGCCCGAGATCCACCGCCCGCCCCGCATCGGCGTCGCGGTCGCCGGGGGCGGGCCGCTGGGGGCGATTTACGAACTTGGCGCCTTGCGCGCCATCGACGAGAGCATTACCGGCCTCCACCTCCACGAAGTGGACGTTTACGTCGGCGTCAGCGCCGGTTCGTTCATCGCCGCAAGCCTGGCCAACCACGTTTCGACGGCGCAGATGTGCCGGATATTCATGGGCCGGCCGGAAGCTGAGCTGTCGTTCAGCCCGGAACACTTTCTGCGCCCGGCTTACCGCGAATACGGCAAACGACTCCTCACCCTGCCTCGGATCATCGCCGGGACGTTGTGGGATCTCATCCGTCATCCGCGGCGCTACGGTCTGACCGAATCGCTGAATGCCTTCAGCCGGGCGATTCCGACCGGGATTTTCGACAACGAAACGATCCACCGTTTCATTCTCAAAGTGCTCGAAAAACCGGGCCGGACCAACGATTTCCGCCATCTCGACACGCGGTTGTTCATTGTCGCCGTCGATCTCGACAGCGGCCAGGCCGTACGCTTCGGTGCCGATGAATTTCCGGAGGTGCCGATCTCGCGCGCCGTGCAGGCGAGCGCCGCGCTGCCCGGTCTTTACCCACCGGTCAGGATCGGCGATCGCGATTATGTGGACGGTGCCTTGCGCCGCACACTGCACGCCTCGGTGGCGCTGCGCGATGGCTTGGATCTTTTGATCGGCATCAATCCGCTCGTGCCGTTCGCCGCGCCGCGCCGCGACGGCCCCGCGCACCACCTGGTCGGCGAGGGTCTGCCGCTGGTCCTGGCCCAGACTTTTCGCGCCCTGATCCAGTCGCGTATGCAGGTTGGACTCGGCAAGTACGCCACCGATTTCCCGCACAGCGCCATCTTGCTCGCCGAACCCAATCGCGACGATGAGGTGATGTTTTTCACCAACATCTTCAGCTACGCCAGTCGCACGCAGCTTTGCGAACATGCCTACCAAACGACGCGCGCCGAACTCGCCGCCCGCGCCGACGATCTCGACGTTTTTCTCGCCCCTTACGGCTTCAGCCTCGACCGCGAACTGTTGGCCAAATCCCGCACCCTGAACGACAGCCTCGCCCACGAACCGCGGCACCACGCCGCCGTCAGCCGCCACCTGGAACGCACCTTGCACCGCCTCGACCGGGAACTCGAAAGGAGAGTGGCGGCTCCCGGACAGCGTTAACCCAATCGTCCATTCCCGGGAGGCTTGACCAAGCCGCAGAGTAGTCGGGCGCATCACCTCTGGGCTTGTTCACCCAATAGTTGCATAAATTTTGCTCGATTTTATCAAATGTACTGTGAAATCATATATTTATGTCGCTATTAGCAGGAAAATCGAATTCACCTAAAGTGACGCGCCCGGTTTCTCGCCCAAGCTGGCGGCACATCTTGCCCGCTTCCCCTCGAACCGTAGAATTACTACGGTTTTTCGGGGAATCGGACAAGCTGCACTCGCCAGCTTGACCGAGAATTCCGGGAACTTATGCAACAATTGGGTTCAGCTTCCCTAACAGGTTGTTGAAAAACGCCATCCTGGCGTTTTTCAACGTCGCTTGCGAAAGGCGCGACTTTCGCTGCGCTCCCGAAATCAGCCACTGAGCAGCGCCTGATTTCGCCGGGCCATCCGTGGCCCGGATTAGCAGGCTGTTTTTCAACAGCCTGCTAAGTTTGTGTTGCGGAGCGGCCCAGGATGGCTGCCCACCAGCGGCGCATGGTGTGTCGCAGGTCGTCGCCGATCAGGTACAGTGCCGGGACCAGCAGTAAGGTGATCACGGTTGAGAAGACGATACCAAAGGCCAGCGAGGCGGCCATCGGAATGACGATTTGAGCTTGCAGGCTTTTTTCGAAAAGGACGATCGGTGCCAGACCGAGAAAGGTGGTGGCCGAGGTCAATAAAATGGCTCTGAAGCGCGCCTTGGCTGCTTGACGTGCCGCTTCGCCGCGCGGCATGCCGGCTGCGACCCGGCGGTTGACGAAATCGACCAGCACCAGGCTGTCGTTGACGACGACGCCGGCAAGCGCGATGAGCCCGAACATCGACAGCAGGCTGACCGGTATGTGGAGCAACATATGGCCGATGACCGCGCCGATGACGCCGAAAGGAATCACCGACATGATCAGCAAAGGCTGGGTGTACGATTTCAGCGGGATCGCCATCAATGTATAGATCAAAAACAGCGCGAGTAGGGCACCGCCGGTCAGTTCGCGGCTCAATTGCTGCTGGCTTTCGGTGGCGCCGTCCAGCCGGTAGCGGACTTCGGGGTAGCGCGCGAGGATATCCGGCAGCCGCCGGTCGATGATTTCGCGAATCAGTTTGCCCGGTTCGGCGTTATCCTTATCCACCATGCCGGTCACCGCTACGGCGCGCTCGCCGTCGAAGCGGCGGATCACCGCTGGCGCACTGCCGAATTCGACGCGGGCGACGGCACCGAACGGCACTTCATTGCCGTCCGGAGTGCGAATGCGCATGTTTTCGAGATTGCCGACCGAGATGCGCTCTTCTTTCGGGTAGCGCACCATGACCTTGACTTCTTCCTTGCCGCGCTGGATGCGCTGCGCTTCGGCGCCGAAGAAGGCATGGCGCACCTGGTTGGCGAGATCGGTGAGATTGAGACCCAGCACTTCGGCGCCGGGTTGCAACGTCAGTTTGATGTCCGGGATGCCGCCCTGGAAATTGTTCTGGACGTCGTAGACGTGTTCGAGGCCGCGCAGTGTGTTTTCCAACTCGCCGGCCGCCGTTGCGAGTTGCTCGAAATTGCTGCCGACCAGTTGGAAGGCGAGATCGGGGCCGTCGTCCGGACCACCGGCGGCGCTGAAGGTCAGGCTTCGGGCGCCTGGAATTTCGCCGATTTTCGCCCGCCAGCGCTGTTCGATTTCCGGCGCCGTGACAATGGCGTTTTCTTCTTTCTGCAGCTCGACGAGGACGGTGCCGGTGATGTCGCTCCCCGACCAGACGAACACGGCGCGCACGGCGTTCTGCTCGGCGCCGTGTTCGGCCGTCAGTTCGTCGTCCGCCGCTTTGAGCCCGGCGAGCAAGCGATCGAGGACATGGTGCGTTTCGGCGGCCGGCGTGCCTTCGTTCATTTCGAGGTTGGTGCGGATGAAATCGCCGGCCAGTTCCGGGAAGAACACGACTTTGACCGCGTCGCTGGATATCAAGCCGAGCGATAGGATCAACATACCGAAGAAGCTCGCCAGCGTCACGTAACGCCGTTGCAGAGCGCGGTCGAGCAGGGGCATATAGACCCGGTCGATAAAATGGTGCAGGCCCTCGCTGAAGCTGCGCTGCAGGCGGGCAATGGCATGGGCTTTCTGCGGGTCGTAAGGCTTGACCTTCATGTGCGCCAGGTGGGCCGGTAGAATCAACTTGGATTCGACCAGCGAAAAAAACAGCGCCAAGATCACCACCCAGCCGATGGCCGAGAAGAATTGTCCCGATACGCCGCTGACCATCAGGATCGGCAAAAAGGCGACCATCGTCGTCAAGACTCCGTAGGTGGCGGGCACCGCTACTTCGTGCGCTCCGGCGATGACGTTGTCGATGGTATGGCCATCCCGCCGGATGTGAGTATAGATGCTCTCACCGATGATGATCGCATCATCGACAAGGATGCCGAGCACCAGCAAGAAGCCGAACAAGCTGAGCAGGTTCACCGTGACGTCGGCGAACTGCATGAACCACAGCGTCCCCAGAAAAGCCACTGGCAGGCCGACCATCACCCAGAACGCCAGTTTGAGACGCAGGAATAAAGCGAGGATGGCAAACACCAGGATCGCGCCGCCGAGCATGTTCTTGTTCATCATCTGCAAGCGGCTGTTTAAGTAATAAGTAATATCCGCCCAATAATCGACGCCGATACCCGACGGCAGACCGGCTTGTTTCTCGGTGATGTAGCGGCGCACCGTCTCGGCGATTTTGAGTTCGCTCTGGTCGCCGACTGACAGAATGCGGATGGCGATCGCCGGTTTGCCGTTGTGCAGCGTGTAGTGGTCGCGATCTTCGAAGCCGTCAACCACCTTGGCGATGTCGCGGACGCGCAGGCGCGTGCCGTCGGCGTTGGTGCGAATGACGATATCTTCGAATTCGCGGCCCTGATAAGCCTGCCCCTTGGTGCGCACCTGGATGTCGCCGCTCGCCGTGCGGATGTTGCCGGCCGGCAGGTCGAGCGATGCGAAGCGCACCGCCTGGGCGACCTGGTCCAGCGTCAGGTTGTATTCGCGCAGCGTCGATTCGGAGATCTCGATCGTGATTTCGTCGTTGCGTGCGCCGATGACATCGGCCCGCGTCACGCCAGGCAAGGTGACGATTTCGTCGCGCACTTGCTGGGCATAGTCTTTCAGGACATGTTCGTCGGCGTCGCCGAAGACCGAAATCCACATCACTTCCTGCGTCCAACGGGTGCGCGAGATGATCGGCGTTTCGGTCAATTCGGGAAAGGTCGAAATGCCCTCGACGCGCATCTTGACCTCGTCCATCACCGCTTGTACGTCGTATCCCTGGACCACTTCGATCGTCACGCTGGCGCTGCCTTCGCGCCCGGTGGCAGTGATTTTATCGATCCCTTCGACATCCTGGATCGCTTCTTCGATCTTGACCAGTACGCCTTCTTCGACGTCCTCCGGCGAGGCGCCGGGGAACGGCACGCTGACGGTGATCATGTTCGGGTCGATGCGCGGCTGGCTTTCCTTTTTGATCGTCAGCGCCGACCACAGGCCGCCGGCGATCAGGACCAGCATCAGCAGGTTGGCGGCGACGTGGTTGCGCGCGAACCACTCGATGAGCGCCGCGAAAGGGTGCTTGGCGGTCTCGGTTTTCATCAGGCGTTCTGTGGATTGTGCTCGGGAGCGGCGCCGTTGTCGCCGGCGACGGCACCCGGCTCAGCCTGGTCGCTTGTTTCGCCGGGCGGCGTTTCCTCGGTGGGTGCGGCGAGGCGGATCGCCATACCCGGCACCGGAGCGGTGATGGCGGTGGTGATCACCCGCTCGCCCGGGGCGATGCCGCCTGCGATATAGGCCTTATCGGTCGTCATCCGGTCGATTTCGACCCGGCGAATGTCGATGGTTTCGTCGGGGGTGGCGATCAACACCGTATTGCCGCTGCGGATAGCGGCGCGCGGCACGGCGATGACGCCTTCGGCCTGCCGGCCGAGGATCGTCGCTTCGACAAAGGTGCCGGCCTTCAGCGGTGCCTCACGCTCGGTGCCGAGCAGTCCGTAAGGATCGGCGATCTCGGCGACGGCGTACGTCACGCGAGTGGCGCTGTCGATCACGCCTTCGAGACGGACGATACGGCCGGCCCATTGCCGTTGCCGGCCGCCGCTGCCGGCCCGTAGGATCACTTCGGGGCCATCGCTGACGATCCGCCCCGGCGGCGGCAAGTCGAGATATTGCAGGTCTTCGTCGGTCAGCGCCAGGCGCACTTCGGCGCTGTCGACGGCGAGAATACCGCCGAGCGTGGCGTTGACACTGATATATTGGCCGAGGTTGGCGTCGCGGCTTTCGACGATGGCATCGTAGGGCACGGCAATCCGTGTCCGCGCCAGGTCGCGCTGGGCGTTGAGCAGGTCGGCATCGGCCGAACGAACCGCGGCGCGGGCTTCCTCGAGTTGCGGCAGGCGCAGAACCAAGGCGTTGGGCTCTTTGTCGGGGTTGAGCTGTTGCCAATCTTTGCGGGCCTGCTCGGTGCGCGCTTCGGCGTCGGCGAGTTGGGCCTGGCGGCTGGCGAGATTGGCTTCGGCGCTGATCAACGCGGCGCGGTAATCGCCGGGGTCTATTTCCAATAGGAGATCCCCGCGGCGGACGAAGGCGCCGGCAGCGAAAGCATCGGCAACGTGGACAACGCGGCCGGCAACCTCGGCGGTCAGCGTGGTTTCGGTGCGTGGTTCGACGGTCCCGAAGGTCTCGACCCGGTAGCGCAGATCGGTCTGTTCGGCAGTCACCGCTTCGACCAGCCGCGCGGTTTGCGGCGTGGATTTTTCGGCCGGCGGTTTTTTGAAAGTGACGACGAGCACGATGGCGGCGACGATCGAGGCAAGAATGATCCACAGCGGCAGCAGCCGCCAGATGAGGCTGGGGGCCGGGTCGGCGCGAACCAGCTGCGGCGTTTTGCGGCTGAGTGGGATGGGTTTCATCGTCGCGTTCATCGAGTTGCCTGGATTAGGACCGGGTAATGACCGGGCATCATTGTCGGGGCGAGCGGAGAAAATTGCCTGTGCCGAAAGCCACGCATGACTTCCGGCCGGGTGTGACCGCCGGAAACAGGCGCGGGACAGGGGGGCCGGAAAAAGGCGGGATTGGGTGGTCCCGGCTTATGCGATAATGGATCGTATGCGGCAAGCAAGGTTCAATCAGCGCTATACGCGCGCCGATGGCGTGGTGCTGAAAAGCGCCGCCGAGATCGCGGCGCTGCGCGAGGCCGGCCGGCTGGCGGCCGACGTGCTGCGCATGATCGCCCCTTATGTCAAACCGGGGGTGACGACCGGCGAGTTGGACGAGCGCTGCCACGACTATATCGTCGAGGTGCAAAAAGCGATACCCGCGCCGCTCAATTACCGCGGCTTCCCGCGCTCGATCTGCACTTCGGTCAACGACGTCGTGTGCCACGGAATCCCCGGTGCCAAAGTGCTCAAGCGCGGCGATATTGTCAACATCGACATCACCGTGATCAAGGACGGCTGGCACGGCGATACGAGCCGGATGTTCTGCGTCGGCGACGTCTCGGTTGCCGCCCGGCGGGTGTGCGAAGTGGCCCATGAGGCCCTGTGGCTCGGCATCCGGATGGTCCGGCCGGGCATCCGTCTCGGCGACCTCGGACACGCGATCCAGCGCCATGTCGAAGCCGCCGGTATGAGCGTCGTACGCGAATACTGCGGGCACGGCATCGGCCGCGGCTTTCACGAGGATCCGCAGGTACTGCATTACGGCGAACCGGGCACCGGCCTCGAGATCGAATCGGGCATGGTCTTCACGATCGAGCCGATGGTCAACATCGGCAAACCCGGAACGCGCCTGATGAACGACGGCTGGACCGTCAAAACCCGCGACCGCAGCCTGTCGGCGCAGTGGGAGCACACGCTCGCCGTCACTCCGCACGGCGTCGAGATCCTGACCCAGTACCCCGACGCGGCATGAGCCGCGGCGTCCTGGCGGCCGATCGCTCGACCGCCGGCGATGTTCTGCGCGGCCGTCTCGCCGCGCTCGATCGTGACCTCGCCCGCCGTTTCGCGCACGGCGCGCCGATGATCCATCTGCTGCGCCGCCGCGCCTTGGGCATCGCCCGCTTGCTGATCGCCCGCTGGGCAGACCATCTCGGGTCCGCCGCCCGCTCATCGCTTGATGCCCCCCTGGCCCTGGTCGCGGTCGGCGGCTTCGGCCGCGGTGAAATGCACCCTCATTCCGACCTGGACCTGCTGATTCTGCACCGGGCGCCGGCGCCGCCGGCGGCCGGTGCGATCGAGTGTTTCATCCGCGAACTCTGGGACGGCGGTCTGGTCGTCGGGCACAGCGTCCGCGGCCTGGACGCATGCCTGGACGCGGCGGCGACCGATGTCCAGTGGCTCACCAACCTGATGGAAGCCCGGCTGCTGGCCGGCGACCGGGGGTTGTTCACCGCCTTGCAGGCCGGGATAGCAGCCGAGCGGATGTGGCCGCCGGCCGCTTATTTCGCCGCCAAACGCGCCGAGCAGCAGGCCCGGCACGAACGCTTCGACGATGCCATCGGCAATCTCGAACCCCATCTCAAGGAAGGTCCGGGCGGCTTGCGCGACCTGCAGAACATGCTGTGGGTGGCGCGCCGCCGCTTCGGCATCCCGCCGCTGGTCCAATTACAGCGTCACGGCCTTTTGACCGAACGCGAGTGCACCGACCTGACGGCTGCCCGCGATGGGTTGTGGCGCCTGCGTTGGGCCTTGCACGCGATGGCCGGCCGGGCTGAGGAGCGTTTGTTGTTCGATTACCAGCGTGCCCTGGCGGCGCTGCTCGCCACACCCGGCGACGGCTCGCCGCCGCCGGGTGCGGCTGCCGATCAGCACGCGGTGGAACGCTTCATGCAACGCTATTACCGCGCGGCGCAGCAAGTGGAGCGTCTGAACGAGCGGGTATTGCAGCAGTACGACGAGGAATTCCACCGGTCGGCGGACGTCCCCGATGCCGTCGAGCCGTTGAACGAGCGCTTCAACATCCGCAATGGTTACCTCGAAACCGCCGACGAACAGGTTTTCGTGCGCACCCCACTGGCCCTCATCGAGCTGTTCACCTGGCTGCAGAAGCGGCCCGAGATCGCCGGCGTTCGGGCCAGTACGATCCGCCAGGTGCGCCAGCACCTCCGACTGATCGACGACGACTTCCGGCGCGACGCCGCGTGCCGCGACCTGTTTCTCGGCATTCTCGATGGCGAACGCCGGGTTTACGCCTGTCTCAAGCGCCTGAACCGCTATGGCCTTCTGGCGGCGCTGTTGCCGCCGTTCGCCCAGATCGTCGGGCGCATGCAGTTCGATTTGTTTCACGTCTATACCGTCGACCAGCATACGTTGTTCGTGGTCCGCAACCTGCGCCGCATCCGACAAGCCGAAGCCGGCAGCCCGTTCGGGCGGGCGAAGCCGGTGTTCGAGCGGATCGAACGCCCGGCGGTGCTCTATCTGGCGGCCTTGTTTCACGACATCGCCAAAGGGCGGGGCGGCGACCATTCCACCGCCGGCGCCCTCGATGCCGAGTCTTTTTGCGCCGGCCTGGCTCTGTCGCAGGCCGAGCGGCGGCTCGTGGCCTGGTTGGTTCGCCACCATTTGCTGCTGTCGCGCACCGCCCAGCGCGAAGATATCGCCGATCCGGAAGTGGTCCGCGCCTTCGCCCGCCGGGTCGGCGATCAGGCGCACCTCGACCACCTTTATCTGCTGACCGTGGCCGATATCGCCGCCACCGCACCGGCATTGTGGAATTCGTGGCGCGACAGCCTGACCTTCGATCTTTACCAGGCCGCCGGCCGGGAACTGCGCCGCGGCCTCGATCAACCGCTGGATCATGATTTGCGGCGCGTCGAAATTCTGACCGAGGCGCGAGCCATTCTGGCGGCTGGCGATCTCGATCTCGAGGCGGCGGCGCACTGGTGGCAGCGGATTCCGCCCCCGGCGCTGCTCCGTCTGAAGGCCGAACAACTGGCGTGGATCAGCGCCGCCGTGCTGCCCGCCGGCGAGACGGAAACGGTGGTCGCGGTACGCGCCCTCGAGCGCGAAAAAATCAGCGAGTTGCTGCTCTATGCCGCCGATTTCGACGGTTTGTTCGCCACCGCCGCCAAGGTGCTCGACCGGATGCGCTGCAACGTCCTCGCGGCGCGTATCATCACCACCGACGACGGCCGGGCTTTGGACCTGTTTCAGATCGCCGACCGCCACGGCCAGACTCTCCATGCCAGCGACGTCGAGCGCCTCAAAACGGCGCTGCGCCGGGCGCTCGAGGCACGGGCGGCGCCACTGCCGTCGCGCCTTGCGCTGCCGCGCCGCCTGCGCGCATTCGCCGGCCGGCCGTTGATCGAATTTTGCCACCGCGACAAAACCATCCTCGAACTCGAATGCCTCGATTTCCCCGGCCTGCTGTCGGTGGTCAGCAGCGTGCTGGCCGCCGCCGGGGTCCGCGTCCACGACGCCCGGATCGCGACGTTCGGCGAGCGCGCCGAGGATTTGTTCACGTTGAGCGATGCCGCCGGCCGGCCGCTCGACGATACGCTGTGCGCGCAACTCGCCGCCCGCCTGAACGAACGATTGGGCGAACGGCTCGACGCTATCGGAGATACGCAACCTCATGAACGTGACACCAGAAAAAATCAATGACTTATGGCGCCGCCGGGCGCAATGGGTCCGGGCCCGCGACCGGAGCGAAGTGCGGGCGGCGATCGACGAGTGCCTGGCCGGACTGGCCTCAGGTGAGCTGCGCGTTGCCGAAACCGGTGAGGACGGCGCCTGGCGGGTCAACGAGTGGCTGAAAAAAGCCATCCTGCTGCACTTTCTTTTGACCCCGGCGAGCCCGATCCCCGGCGCCCCGGCCTCGGGATACGACAAGGTGCCGCTGCGCTTGACCGATCCGGATGAAGCGCGGGCCGCCGAGGTCCGGCTGGTTCCCGGGGCGATCGTTCGGCACGGGGCGTACATCGGACCGCAAACCGTCCTGATGCCGAGCTTCGTCAATATCGGCGCCTATATCGGCGAGGGTTCGATGATCGATACCTGGGCGACCGTCGGCTCGTGCGCCCAGATCGGGCGCAACGTCCACCTCTCGGGCGGCGCCGGGATCGGCGGCGTGCTCGAACCGATGCAGGCGCTGCCGACCATCATCGAGGACGATTGCTTCATCGGGGCGCGGGCCGAAATCGTCGAGGGGGTGATCGTCGAACGCGGTGCCGTGATCGCGATGGGCGTCCATATCGGGCAGAGCACGCGCATTTACGACCGGGCCACGGGCGAGGTCAGCCACGGCCGAGTGCCGGCCGGCGCGGTTGTGGTGCCCGGCGCGCTGCCGTCGAGCGACGGCAGCCACAGCCTGGCCTGTGCCGTGATCGTCAAGCGCGTCGATGCCGCGACCCGGGCGCGGACGGCGTTGAACGATCTATTGCGTTCGGCCTGATGGCCGCCCGGCGCATCGACGGCAATGCCGTGCTCGATCTGGCCAGCGAGCTGATCGCCCGGCCGTCGGTGACGCCGCGCGACGCCGGCTGCCAGGAGTTGATCGCCGCCCGCCTGGCCGCCGCCGGCGGCCGCATCCGGCGCTGGGGTTTCGGTGCCGTGGACAACTTGCTCGTGACCTTCGGCGAGGAGAGCGGCGCGCGGCGGCGGCATCTGATGTTTCTCGGCCACACCGACGTGGTTCCGGCCGGCGACGAACAGGCGTGGCGTTCGCCACCCTTCTCCCCCGAAGTCCGCGATGGCGTGCTGTACGGCCGCGGCGCCGCCGATATGAAAGGCGCGGTCGCGGCGATGGTCGTGGCGCTCGAATGTTGGGCGGCCGCCCGCCCGGCCGGCGGCAAGGTCAGCCTGCTTCTGACTTCCGATGAAGAAGGCGAGGCGCGCGACGGCATCCGTCGCGTCGCGCCGCTGCTCGCCGCCGAGGGCTTGGTGCCCGATTATTGCCTGGTCGGCGAACCGTCGTGCACGGCCCGTCTCGGCGATACCGTGCGCCGCGGCCGGCGCGGCTCGATGTATTTCACGGGCGAGTGGCATGGCGCGGCCGGGCACAGCGCTTACCAGGATCCGGCGGCCAACCCGGCGCACCGTGCGGTGCGCGCCCTGGCGGCGTTGACCGCCGTCGATTTTGCCGATGGCGGTGCGGACTTTCCGGGCACGACGTTGAACCTGACTCGTCTGGAAAGCGTCGGCGGGGCGGGTAACGTGACGCCGGCCCGCAGTCTCGCCGAGGGCAACCTGCGCCATCCGCCGTCTTCGCCTGCCCGGGTCCTGCAACAACGCCTGAGCGCGGCGATGCAGGCGGCCGGCGCTGCACCCGACCGCCTGGAATGGGACGTGCGGGCCGAGCCATACTACACGGCGGCCGGCCAACTGCTCGCCGTGCTCGACCGTGCCATCGCCGCGCAGCTCGGCAGCGCAGCGCACCTCGACACCGGCGGCGGTACGTCCGACGGCCGTTTCCTCGCCGCCCTCGGCGCCGAAGTCGCCGAATTCGGCCTGGTCAACCGCACCATCCATCGCGTCGATGAATCGACCCCGGTCGCCGACCTGGAACGGCTGGCGGAAATCTACCTGGCGTTGATCGATCCGCTATTAACCCAATAGTTGCATAAATTTTGCTCGATTTACTTGGGCAATCCTGCCCTCGCCCTTCGGGCCCGCTTCGCGGTTCAAATTGCG
>DAITQM010000006.1:0-15212 GCA_036832975.1 Pseudomonadota bacterium
CCGACGCATTTGTCGGGGAATCGGACAAGCTGCACTCGCCAGCTTGACCGAGAATCCCGGGAACTTATGCAACAATTGGGTGACCTGTGGCAAGGCCGTAGGAGGAAGGCGCTGGACATTGTCACAGAAGATGTTATATGCTCGATCATACGGCCAGATCTAGATGTCAAAGTCAATTTGCCAGAGAGAGAGCGTATTGACGGACGTTATGTCCCGAAATACGGGGGGATTGACGCGCCCTTCTGGGTGGGTGTAGATTGGGGCCGTGGTTCAGGGGTACGAACCATTTTGCGATCAGATGGCCGTATTGGAGCTACGGCTGTTACAAGGGGCTGATTGTGATTTCGACAAAAAACGCCACAGGTTTCTGGAACCCCCGTATTCGGCGGCCGTTTGAGGTTGCCGGTGGGGGTTCCGTGCCTGTCGGCGTCGATAAGCTGAACTCACCCACTCTCCTTCAGCGTTCGTAAAAAGGTTGCCCGCTCCGACGGGACCGTGGATCAGGGACTCACCGCTCTACCGCCACTGCGTCAGGCAGCGGCAGTCGGGCGGTGTTTCACGGTTTTTCCTGTACTCCGAGCCGTCCTTCAGGCATGCCTTAGGCGACTGCCGCCGCAGGGCGTGCGGTTTTTCGGCAGTGCGATCTGCCGATCCATTACAGGGGAGCTTAAACATGGTCAAACGTCGAGACGTACTGAAAATGGGACTGGCGGCCGGCGGTAGCGCCGGATTGCTGGGCTCACGGGGCGGCTACGCCCAGTTGTGCGATCCGGACGGCCGCCCGCCGGTGCTCGAAGTGGCACCGAGCCCAGCGGTCGTACCGTTCACCGCACCGTTGTTCATCATGCCGGTTCTGCAGCCCGTGCCGCAGAGCGTGATCGATAACAGTCCGGAAGGGCCGGTCGATCCGGACGCCCACCAGCGGTACAACGAGTTTTTACCGCAGAAATACTATGTCCAGCACATCAACGAGTTCCGCTGGGTTTACCACCCATCCGGGCCGTATGCCGCCGGCGCCTGGCACTGGGGCTTCGACGGTCTCGTTCCCGGAGCGACCATCGTTGGCCGTTACGGCGAGCCGATCCTGGTTCGTCGCTTCAACGACGTGCCGCCGGTCGGCGTCACCAAGGTGACCTTCGCACTGCCGTCGTTCACCGTCCACCACCACAACGGCCACCAGGCTTCGGAATCGGACGGCATCCCGCAGAACTACTTCAATCCCGGCGAGATCTGGGACTACCACTTCCCGCACTTCCCGGCCGGCAGCCCGAACGATCCGCTGGGGCTGAACGGTGACCAGGAGGTGATGAACACCCTGTGGTACCACGACCACCGGCTCGATTTCACGGCGACTAACGTCTATGCCGGCATCCATGGCTTTTACTTGTTGTTCGACCGCAAAGATTCGGGTGATGAGAACGACACCAACCCCGAAGCCTTCCGCCTGCCGAGCGGCAAGTACGACGTTCCATTGATGTTGAACGACGTGCTGTTCGCGCTCGATGCCAACGGCGAGGCGCAAGTGGTGTTCGACCGTTCGCTGCTCAATGGCTGGCTGGGCGACAAGATATGCGTCAACCGGACGATCGAGCCGTTCTTGAACGTCGAGCGCCGCAAATATCGCTTCCGGATCCTGAACAGCGGCCCGTCTCGCCTTTACCAGTTGTTCATGAGCGACGACAGTCCGTTCCTGGTGCTGACCACCGACGGCAACATGCTGCCCGAACCGCTCATCGCCGAAAGCCTGACGCTTGGCGTCGCCGAACGGCACGACGTGATCATCGACTTTTCGCGCTACCAGGCCGGTCAGACGGTGGAGATCTGGAACCGGATGGAACAGACCGACGGCGCCGGGCCGACCGGCCGGCTGGTCGAACCGGGCATGCCGGTGATCCAGTTCCGGGTCGTCGCGGCCACCGGCCCGGATAACAGCCGGATTCCCGATGTGCTGCGCCCGCTGCCGGCGATCGACTTGAACGAGGTCATCCGCGAGCGCGATTTCGTGTTCGATTACGACGGCGGCGTCTGGACGATCAACGGCAAGACGATGGTAGAGGACCGGATCGACGTCGGCATTCGGATGAACAGCGCCGAAATCTGGACTTTCCGCAACGCTGGAACGACTTGGTCGCACCCCGTTCACACACACTTCGAGGAGTTTCAGATCCTCAAATGGAACGGCGTGCCGATCCCGAACGGCAGCGTGCTGCGTTCGCGCAAGGACGTCGCCACGATCGGTCCCGGCGATACGGTCACTTTCTTCGGCCGCTGGCGCGATTTCGAGGGCTTGCACGTCATGCACTGCCATAACGTCGTCCACGAAGATCACGCCATGATGCTGAACTGGAAGATGGTTCCGGCCGGGCAGGATTTTTAGGCCATACCGCAACCACCATTTTGAGGAGATTTGCAATGAACGACAGACGCAAGGCGTTGGAAAAAATCGCCTTGGGCATGGCGGCGGTACCGGCGGCGGCAGCGCTGCTGGCGACGGCCGACAAAGCCAAGGCCGTGGGCTTCGAAGCCCAACAGATGTGCCGGCCGCCGGGCGACCCCGGCGAGGCGCTGGTCCCAGTGGCGCTTAGCATTCCCGATGTGCCGGTGATCGCTCATGACGGCACGCGTGGACTGCTCTATAGCCAGTTTATGAAAGACCGCATCGTGCTGGTCAACGTAGTCGACACGCGCAGCACCGTCAGCGACAAGGCGATGGCCAATCTCGCCGCCATCCAGCAGGCGCTGGGCAACAGGCTCGGCAAAGACGTGCTGATGTTCAGTCTGACCGCCGATCCGAGGCACGACACCCAGACTAACCTGGCGGACTATGCCGCCAAGTTTGGCGTCGGGCCGTACTGGAAACTGCTGACCGGTCACCCGGACGATATTCAGGCGGCGCAGTACCGTTTCTTCGGCCCGCACGGCATTCACGGCCATGCCCGCGGCATGGTGCGTTACGGCAACGTCAAGGTCGGTTTGTGGGGCGGTTTCGCGGCCGATCTCAAACCGCATCTGGCGCTTCGCCGGGTCGATTGGGTAACGGCGGCGGCACCGCCGGCGAAAGGGGTTTACCAACGGCGCGGCCCGGCGGCCCAGGCGTGGAAACGCCCGGTCTACGACGCGCGCCGGATCCTGAAAGGGGAGGCGTGAAATGAAGACCAGATCATTGTTTAGCCATATCGCCGCAACCGGTCTTCTGGCCGCGGGCGGCTTGCTCGCCGGTCCGGCTGCGGCGCAGGGCGGCTTCGTCTGCACCCCCGGAGCCCCCGGCCACCCCGGTGTGCAACCGCGGCCGACGTTGATGCCGCCGGTCCAGACCGCGACCAAAACGACGGTGCAATATCAGGAAGGCATGTTCCCGCCCTCCAACCCGTTCCTCGATCCACCGGGCAGCAATCTTCTGCCCAACGTCAACAGCAACGTGTTCGACGGTGCTTGCAACGAGGTGGCGAACACGTTGCCTTCGACACCGGACAACCCGTACAACCTGCATCCCGATCCGGTCGTTACGCCGATCGATCCGACGTCGCCGACGCAGGACCTTGACGCGGTGTTCCAGGCGATCGATGAGAGTAACGAGGCCGGCCCGGTCGATCTCGACGCGGTCCGGCTCGGGATCGACATTCTCGAGGGCAACCCGATCCCCGATCGGGTGTACAGCGGCTTTCCGCTGCTGCACTATACCGGCCCGTTGAAAATCAAGAATGCCGACGATTTCACACTGACCCGCGACGCTGAAGGCAACGTCACCGGTGGCAATGTCACCGTGCGCCACGTTTGGTATGACAGCCATATCGAAGGTGACACGATGTTCATGGAGATTCCCGATGAGTTGATGGAAATCCCATGGACCATGCGCTACGTCGAAGACACGCTGGACCGCGGCCACGACGATTTTTCGCCGTTCGCGATGTTTTTCGATACTGCGGCGACAGTGGTCGGGCCGAACGGTCAGAAGCAGAACCCACCGATGGTCGCTTTCGACCAGACTTTCTTCCCTATGGAGGAAGGGACGCGCAGCGTTTTCGACATCGCAATGCCGCCCGGCAAGTATTACAACCTGACCTACACTTGGGGCTGGCGCTGGCACCCGCCGCGGGTCCAGGCGATCGAAAACGCCCGCAAGGTGCGTAACTTCGTGCCGCTCAGGCAGTTCGAGGTCGATGTCTTCGGTGAAAACCCGCGGGCCAGCGAGCTCACAAAGCTGCAAGCGATCAGCAAAATCGGCCACCTCGCGCCGGCCAAGCGGATGTGGAGCGCTTTGCAGTCGATCCGCTTTATCGGATCATTGCCGGGTCCGGCCAACCACGGCCGTCAACTCCTGATCCGGCGCGCGTTGGAAGAGGCCAGAGCGGCATTTCAGGATTGGAAATACCGCACCAAGTTGCCGCGCGGCTTCGAGCTCGATCCGAACAGCCACGTGACGCTGGCTTACCTCAACAACACGATCTACGGCCAGATCAACGCCGAGGTCGCGAACATGGGTGTCGGTCCGGTGCGCAAGTTAGACGAGTGGGAGACACGCCCGTTCCAGTATAAGGTCCGGGTTTACAACGGCGACCATTACATTCGTGGGTATGTTGCCGTCGATTTCGGTGGCTGGCGCGGTTGGGAAAACCAGTTCCAATCGACGATACCGCTGGCCGGGTCCGGTGCCTGGTTCACCTTCGGCCGCACGCATTTCATGCCGCTCGCCGGCATGCCGCCGTTCGATCCGTTCATTATCCGGATCGACCGGGCAAGCGGCTTGGGTTTGTCTAGCTTCCGCGATATCGAGATCAACCTGAACCATGAGCCATCACGGCGCCTTCGGATGTACCAGTTCGATCCCGAGCACCACGATGTTGCCATCTGGTCGTTCCACTGACCGGCCTATGGCGATGACGGTCTCGTGCCTGCGCTGACATGGTCGTCAGTGACATTAGCGGCCCCGGTAAGCCGGGGTCGCGTTTTTTCTCGTGGCACGGATAACCGTTCGACCGTTAAAAAAAAGGCGCGGTTTGGCGATTCAGCGAACGGTGATAGGAGCGAGTACGGGATCGCCCGCTCGTCATTGCAGACGTGCCCGCCGGCCCGCCGTGCCAGTACGGACGGGGATGGCGAAAGAAGGAACGGATTGGGATGACGATCGACTCGAGGAGCATATCTGGATGCTGAAGCTTTTCGCTGCTATCTTCATGGTCTTCGCCTTGTCGTTTTATGCTCCGCCTGCTTTATCGCAAGCGGTGGATCACAGTCGGCACCAGGCGGCAGCGGCGGCGATACGGGTCACCGAAGCCGAGTACACGCCGCCGTTGAGTACGGTTTTGACCGAGCGCAGCGGCCGTCATTTCACCGTCGGCGAGTTGCTCGACACGGACGATCCTTTGTTGCTGCAATTTATCTTCACCACCTGCCCGACCGTCTGCCCGGTACTCAGCGTCGGCTTTTCCGGCTTGCAAAAACGCTTGACGCATGAAGCGCGGCCTTTTCGTCTGCTCTCGATTTCGATCGATCCGGAGTACGACACACCGGAGGTGTTGGCTGCATATGCCGAAAAATTCAAGGCTGGCGAGAAATGGTTGATGCTGACCGGGGATCTCGAGCGTATCCGACCAATACAAGGCGCCTTCGAGGCTTATTTCGGGGTTCGTAAAATGGATCATCAGCCGCTGACTTTTATTCGCCCGTCGCGCACTGGACCCTGGCGGCGTATCGCCGGCCTGCCAAGTCCAGCGGAACTCTACGCCGAATACCTGGCGGCGAGGACCACAAAAACGGTCGCCGCCGAGCAAAAGGGTGACGGGCAATGAATGCAGCGCTCCGCCTCGTTTCAATGGCCGTGCTGCTTGCCATTGTTGTCTCCCCTGTCCGGAGCGCCGACCTGGAAGCCGGCCGCCGCCTGTACCAGGAAGGCCGCCTGGCGAACGGTGAAATGTTGCACGTGACTTTGGCCGGCGGTCTCGACATCAGCGGCAGCCAGTACGCCTGTACCGCTTGCCATCGGCCGAGCGGTTTCGGCATGAGCGAAGGCGGCATCTATGCGCCGCCGATTATCGGCCGCCTGCTGTACCGCGAAAGGGTCTACGACCGGGCCGAAAACATGCACCTGCGTTACGGTGAACGCCAGGGGCCGCTGTACGACGCAAACATCAACAGTGCGCGGACGCGACCGGCATTCGATGATGCAAGCCTGGCGCGCCTGATCCGCGAAGGAGTGGACAGCGCCGGACGCAAGATCGATACCGTGATGCCGCGTTATTCGTTGGCTGACGGCGATATGGCCAATCTGCTCGCCTATCTGGCAACACTCGGCAAAGACGACCCGGGGGTCGACGAGACGACGATCCGTTTCGCGTTCGTCGTGGCCGGCGATGTCGACAAGGGGCAACTGGAAGCGGTTGCCCGCGTTGTCGAGGCCTACGTTGCATGGCGCAACGAGGACATTATCGGCTACCTCTCCTTGCCACAAACCTCGCCGTTGCACCGCGATCTGATGTATCAGGCGAGCCGTCTGTGGGCGATCGATTTCTGGACTTTACGCGGCCCGCCTGCCACCTGGGGCGAACAATTAAATCGTTATTACGACGCCGCGCCGGTGTTTGCGCTGCTCGGTGGCATCGGCCAGCCGTGGCAGCCGGTCCATGATTTTTGCGAAGCACGGCAGGTGGCCTGCCTGTTTCCGCTGACCACCGAGCCGGGGAGCGGGGCTGGCCATGAATTCACCCTTTACTTCGACCGCGGCCTCGAACTCGAAGCCGAGGTGATCGCTGCCCAGTTGGCGGCGCGCCAGGCGGCTGGCGAAACGCCGGTTGTCGCCCAGATCGCCGCCGCCGCGAACGGGCAGCGTCAGGCGGCGGAACACCTGGTCGAGCGCTTGCGGCAACACGGCATCGCCGCCGGCGACCCGGTCGAAGTCCCGCCCGGCGAGTCGCTTGCGGCGATCGGCCGCGAGATGGCCGCGCGCCGGCCGGCGGTCACCGATCTTGTCGTCTGGCCGGACTATGAAGCGCCCGTCGATCTCGCCGATTTCGCCACTGCCGCGGCGCGCTGGTATTTCCCATCGTATATCGTGCCGGAAGACGGCCTCGGCACCGCTGAACAAGAACGGCTCAACATTGTCTGGCCGTATCGGCCGCCGGCCGACAGGGAACCGCGCAGCTATTGGGTGCGCGGCTGGCTGCGTGCCCGCGGCATCCCCGTGACGCACCCGCGCCGCCAGTTCCAGACTTATTTCACGTTGCAGGTGACGCGCATCGCGCTCAATGTCATTTTGAAAAATTACAACCGGCGTTATTTCATCGAGCGGATCGAACATTCGGCCGAAGGCGACCTGGACGTGGTCTTCGATAATCTGTCGCTCGGCCCCGGACAGCGTTACGCCGTGCGCGGCGCCCGGCTGGCGACACCGGACCCGGCAGCGGAGGGCGGCCTTAGAATGGTGAGCGAATTTTTCGTGCCGGATTAGCAGGCTGTTGAAAAACAGCCTGCTAATCCGGGCCACGGATGGCCCGGCGAAATCAGGCGCTCCTTAGCGGCTGATATCGGGAGCGCAGCGAAAGTCGCGCCTTTCGCAAGCTCGCCGGCTGGAGCGTGGTGCGCTGAGTGATGATCGCTGCCGTGGGTGTGGTGCGCCCCGCCCAACCCGCTGAGCAGCAGTAGGTTGGCGAGCGCCGCGGCGATCAGCAGCCAACCGGCGGCATGCCGGCCGTGGCGCGAGTGGCGCCAGGCGCCGAGACGTTGCGATCCAAATGCGGTCAGGCCCATCGCCGGCACCGTGCCGAGGCCGAACGCGATCATCAACGACGCGCCGCGCCAGGCATCGCCGCTGACCCAGGCCGCCGGCAGCATGGCATAGACCAGACCGCACGGCAGCCACCCCCACAACAAACCGAGCACCAGCGCATGGCCGGCGTGGCGCGGCGGCAGCAGCCGGCCGGCGAACGGGGCGATGCGGCGCCAGACGGCTTGGCCGGCGGTGGACAACCGGTCGAACCAGCGCCAGCCGGTGATCAAGTGCAGACCGATCAACAGCAGCGCGGCGGCGAGCAGCCAGCGCAACGCCAGCCCGGCGCTGCGCCAACCGCTGTACTTAACGAGACCGCCGGCCAGTGCCGCGCCGAGACCGCCGATCAGACCGTAGCCCAGCACGCGGCCGGCCTGGTAGAGCCAGACCAGGTGCTGTCGTGAGCTGTGTGCGCCCAGCGCCGCGCTGATGCCGCCGCACATCGCCAGGCAATGCGTCGTACTGCCGGCCAGTCCGGCAACAAAGGCGCCGCCGAGGGCCAAAAACCAGGCGGTGATATCGCTCATCCGGTGTGTTGCACAACCACGGTCTTGATCAGCCACGACGTATAGCCGAGCCAAGCCGCAAACAGCAACAGCCCCTCATAGCGGTTGATGCGGCCCGGTCCGCGGAACCCGTAACCGATGACGAACAGCGAAAAGGTCATCAGCAGCATCACCGTCAGATCGCGGCCGATGACTTCGGAACCGACCGCCAGCGGGTGCAGGGCGCCGGCGATACCGACCACGGCCAGGGTATTGAACAGATTCGAACCGAGCACATTGCCGAGCGCGATGTCGTGTTCTTTCTTGCGCACCGCGACCAGTGACGAGGCGAGTTCGGGCAGCGACGTGCCGATGGCGATCACCGTCAGCCCGATGATCAAATCGCTGACGCCGAACGCGTGAGCGATGCTCACCGCACCCCAGACCACCAGGCGTGACGAGAGGATCAACACGACAAGCCCCCCCACCAGCCAGGCGGCGCCGCGGCCGAGCGGCATGGTCAGGGCCGTCATTTCGCCGGCGATTTCACTGCCCAGGATGTCGTCGCGATGGCGCAATCCTTGGCGGATGGTCCACAGTACCAGGCCGGCGAACACCGCCAGCAATACGGCCGCGTCGCCGCGGCCGAGATGGTGATCGAGCAGCAGGACGACAGCGAGCAGCGTGATGGCGGCAAGCACCGGCAACTCCTTGCGCAGCACGCTCGAATGCACGGCGATCGGCGCGATCAGCGCGGTCAGCCCCAGGATCAGGCCGATATTGGCGATATTCGAACCGAAAGCGTTGCCCAGCGCGACACCGGGATTGCCCTGCCAGGAAGCGACCGCCGAGACCACCATCTCCGGCGCCGATGTGCCGAAACCGACGATCAGCATGCCGATCAACAACGGCGGCATGCCGAAATGACGCGCCAGAACCGAGGCCCCGACAACGAAGCGCTCGGCGCTCCACAGCAACAATATCAGGCCGGCGATCAGCGCGAATAAAGAAGCGAGCATCGTGTAGGGGCAAGGTGGGGCTGACTTTTGGCCTATTGTAACGGCTCGTCTCGTGCGGCAAGCTGGCCGGCATTTGGATACGGAAAACGCCGCGATGAAACATTTATTGACCGCCATCGCCTGGTTGCCGCTGGCGACCTGTCTGGGGTTGATTCCCACCACCTGGGCCGCACAGGAAACGGCGGAGAAGAACGAAACAAAGAACGAAACAGAGGTGGTAGCGAAGGCGCAGCAGAGCGTTACCCACCACCAGGTCAAGATCGCCGGCAAGACGGTGGCCTACACCGCGACCGCCGGTTGGCTGATCCAGAAAAAAGACGACAAACCAGTCGCCCGTTTCGGTTACACCGCCTACACGCGCGATGACGCAGGTCCGGCGGCGGCCCGCCCACTGACCTTTGCCTTCAACGGCGGACCGGGATCGTCGTCGATCTGGTTGCACCTCGGCATCCTCGGCCCCGAACGCGTCGTGATCGCTGACGAAGGCTATACGCCGCCGCCAGGCCGCCACGAGGCGAACGAATTCAGCATCATCGATGCCACCGATCTGGTCATGGTCGATCCGGTCGGTACCGGTTTCAGCAAGCCGCTCGGCAAGGCCAAAGGCAAGGATTTCTGGGGCGTCGATCAGGACATCAAGTCCGTTGCGGCATTTATCAAGCAGTACGTCAGCGAGAACAGGCGCTGGGCGTCGCCGAAATTCATCCTCGGCGAAAGTTATGGCGGGGTGCGCGGCGCCGGCCTGGCGCAGTATCTGCAAGCGACGCAGGGCATGAACCTCAACGGCCTGATCTTGGTCTCGCCGTTTCTCAGTATGGTCTCGGGCGCCGACGGCGCGGCGATCGACCTGCCGTACGCGCTCTACTTGCCGACGTTCGCCGCTACCGCCTGGTATCACGACAAGCTCGCCCAAAAACCGCCCGAACTCAAGCCGTTTCTCGACGAGGTCGAACGTTTTACACGTAACGAATATTTGCCGGCGCTGGTCGATGGTTTTACGCTCGATGCGGAGCGCAAAAAAGCGGTCGCTGCACGCCTCGCGGCGTACACTGGAACGAGCGCCGATTATTGGCTGAAAGCCGACCTGCGGGTCAGCCACCAACAGTTCCTGCAAGAGCTGTTGCGCGACGAGCGCCGGATCGCCGGGCGCATCGATTCGCGCTTCGTCGGCCCGGCCTTGAATCCGCTGGCCGAGAGCATGGACTACGACCCGTTTTTCCCGGCGGTCGGCCCGGCCTTTACCGCAGCGTTCCTGGATTATCTCCACAACGAACTGGACTTCGGCCACGACGAGGAGTACCAGGTCTCGGCCTTCGGCGTCGAATGGGACTGGAAGCACCAGCCGCCGGGCGAGCGCTGGTGGATGCCGTACCCCAACCTGGTGCCCGATCTGGCGCAGGCGCTGGTCATGAATCCTGGGTTGAAGCTGTTGATCCAGCAGGGTTACTACGACCTCGCCACGCCGTTCGCGGCGATGCACTACGACCTCGCCCACCTCGATGTGCCGCCCGAAGTCCGCCAACGCATCGCTGTCGAATATTACGAAGCCGGCCACATGATGTACCTGCACCCGCCGTCGCGGCAGAAATTCCGCGCCGATCTGGCGCGTTTCATCCAAACCGCCGCGGGCGGCGGAGGCTGACGCGGCTCAGACAAGCGCCGCAGCCCGCCACGATCAGACGGCGTTCACACCCCGCCGGGTCGTCAGCAAGGTCGCGGCGACAATGGCGAGCAGCGAAAGTAAGAAGCCGGGAATGATTTCGTAAAGCTCGAACCAGCCGCCGGACAAGCGGTTCCAAACCAGCGCCGTGACGCCGCCGGTGACAATGCCGGCGAAGGCGCCGGCACGGTTCATCCGCGGCCAGTACAAGGCGAGCACGATCACCGGCGCGAAGGTGGCGCCGAAACCGGCCCACGCCCAGGCGACCAGATCGAGCACCTTGCTTGCCGGATCGCGTGCCAGATACAGCGCGACGAGGGCCACGGCGAGCACCGCGCCGCGCGCCGTCCACAGCAGTTCCCGGCGGCTGGCGCCACGGCGCCACAGGCCGCGGTAAAAATCCTCGGCAAAGGCCGAGGACGAAACCAGAAGCTGTGCCGAAGCGGTGCTCATCACCGCCGCAAGAATGCCGGATAACGCCACACCGGCGAGGATCGGCGGCAGAAAATCCACCGCCATATCAATGAAGACCTTCTCGGCGTCGGCGCCGGCGAGCGGGCGGTCGAGGGTGATGATACCGGTCAGACCGGCGAGGACCGCGGCGACCAGCACGACGCTGACCCAGACCATCGCGGTCCGCCGCGCTGCGGCGATTCCGGCGGCGTCGCGGATGGCCATAAAGCGCGCCAGGATGTGCGGCTGGCCGGCGTAACCCAGCCCCCAACCGAGTAGCGAAGCGATGCCGATGAAACCGAGCGCCTGCCCCGAGCGGTCGGTGAACGGGTCGAGCAGTTCGGCGTTCATGGCCGCCAGCGAAGTTTCGATGCCCGCCGCGCCGCCGGCCAAGTGCCAGCCCAGCGCGGCAACGACGACCAGGGCCAGAAACATCAGCGAGCCTTGCAACACGTCGGCCCAGCTCACCGCCAGAAACCCGCCGATAAAGGTATAGGCGACGACCGACAAGCCGCCGGCGAGCAGCGCCAAGTGATACGGCATGCCGAACAGCGACTCGAACAGCTTGCCGGCGGCGACGAATCCGGAACTCGTGTAGAGCGTGAAAAACACCAGGATGAAAACACCGGAGAGCAGGCGCAGCAAGCGCGAGTTGTCGGCAAAGCGGCGTTCGAAATAATCGGGCAAGGTCAGCGCGTCACCGAGTTGTTCGGTCGCGGTGCGCAGTTTTTCGGCGACCCATTTCCAGTTGAGCCAGGTACCGGCCAGCAAGCCGGCGACCAGCCACAGCGATTCGAATCCGGCGGCGTAAGCCAGACCGGGAAGCCCCATCAACAGCCAGCCGCTCATGTCCGAGGCCTGTGCGGCGAGGGCCGTGACGAAGCTGTTCAAGGAGCGGCCGCCGAGGATGAAGTCGGCCAGATCGGCGGTTCTTTTCCAGGCAAAATAGGCCAGGATCAGGACGACCAGCAGATAGGCGGCGAAGGTGGCGACGATCAGGTTCTGATGGGGCATAAAAACAGCCTGTTGTTGTTCGGTGGCGTGCACGCCGGCGCCGCGGCGGCATCTCGGGGGTCATGATAACCTGCTCGATTTACTCGGAGTGCGAGATGAACGTCATGCCCCGCCGCCTATGCCGCCCGGTCTGGGTGCTGCTGATCGCCGCCTTGCCGGCCGCGGCCGCCGATTACGTCCCGTCGCGTCACGAATGGGCCCACCTGGCGCCGGCCGCGGCGGGCTTCGACGCCGAGAAGCTGGCCGCCGCGGTGGCTTACGCGCGAAGCAAAGCCGCCGTCGAGCCCTCCGACCTCAGGCAGGTGATCACAGATTCCTTCGCGCCACGCGAGCCCGATTTCAAAATCCTCGGCCCGACCGCGCCGCGCGCCGGCGACAGCGGCATGATCGTCCGCCGCGGCCAGATCGTCGCCGCGTGGGGCGATACGAAGCGGGTGGACATGACGTTCAGTGTCGCCAAAAGTTACCTGTCAACCATCGCCGCGCTGGCGCTCGCCGACGGCCTGATCCACGACATCGAAGAGCCGGCCGCCGCCTATGTCATGGACGGCACGTTCGCCGGCGAGCACAACGGCAAAATCACCTGGCAACACCTTCTACAACAAACCTCCGATTGGTCGGGAACGTTGTGGGACGTGCCCGACTGGGCCGACCGGCCGGAAGGCGATGATCGCGCCCAGTGGCCGAACCGTGCACGGCACGAGCCGGGCAGTTATTTCAAATACAACGACGTCCGCGTCAACCTGCTGGCCTATGCGTTGTTGCAGGTCCATCGCCGGCCGCTGCCGGTGGTGTTGCGCGAGCGCATCATGGAGCCGATCGGCGCCTCGAACACCTGGCGCTGGGAGGGTTACGATAATTCCTGGGTGACGCTCGACGGCCAGAAAATGCAATCGGTCTCCGGCGGCGGGCATTTCGGCGGCGGGCTGTTCATCAGCACCGAGGACCACGCCCGATTCGGCCTGTTGTTTCTGCGCCGCGGCCGCTGGGGCGAGCGGCAACTGATTCCGGCGTCGTGGATCGATGAACTGCGCCGGCCGGCGGCGGCGCGCCCGGATTACGGTTACATGTGGTGGCTGAACACCGGCCGGCAGGCCGCGCCGGCGGCGCCCGAAAACGCTTACTGGGCGGCGGGGTTCGGCGGTAATTACATTTATATCGACGAGACGAACGACGTGCTGGTCGTGCTGCGCTGGATACCCGATCTGGCGGGGGTCGTCGAACGGGTGCTCGGGGCGCTCGAATGAACCTCCCTTCCGAAATGCGCGTCACGGATAGTTTAGAAGAAATTATACAACTGGCGGAAAGCCACGAGTACTGGCGGGCGATCGACCTGGGCCGCGCCAGGCTCGCCGGTCACCCGGACGACGCGGCGCTGCACGCGCTGCTCGGCCGCTGCCTGCTGGCCGCCGGGGACGGGCGGACGGCGTATGCCCACCTGCAGCGCGCCTTGACATTGCGTCCCGACGATGCCGAGGCATTGCGCTTGTTCGGCGATTGTCTGGCGCGCGCCGGACAACTGGCGCGCGCCGTCCAATCTTACGACGAGGCGTTGCGTGTTGCCCCCAACATGATCGCGGCACTGACTGGCAAAGCGATGGCCATGATCGGATTACGCCGCCTTGATGAAGCGGCGCCGCTGCTCGAACGGGCCGGCGACTTGGCGCAGGACGATGCCGATACGGCGCGTGGCCGGCGGCTGTTGCACGCCCACCAGGTGCCGCGCTGGCATTTTCCGATGGTCAACGAGGTGCGGCGCAACGCGGCATTCGAAAAAGCGATCCGCGCCGCGGTCGGCCCCGGCGATCTGGTGCTCGATATCGGCGCCGGCAGCGGATTGTTATCGCTCATCGCCGCCCGCGCCGGCGCCGAGCGGGTGATTGCTTGCGAGGTGAATCGGCCTCTTGCCGCTGTCGCCCGCGAGATCGTCGCCCGTAACGGTTTCAGCGAACGTGTCGAGATCATCGCCAAGGCTTCGCAGCTCCTCGATCCCAAGGTCGATTTACCGCGCCCGGCCGACGTGCTGGTCGCCGAAGTGCTCGATAGCGCGGTGCTCGGTGAAGGTGCGCTCGAGACGATCGAACACGCCCGGCATCATTTGCTCGCCCCCGGAGCGCGCATCATTCCGGCCCGCGCCCGGATCCGTGCCGCGCTCGTCGAGTCATTGCCGCTCTGGCAGCAAGGGGGCGTCGAAAACGCCCTTGGTTTCGATCTGACACCACTCAATCGCTTTCAACCGGAGTTGATCGGCATCGAAGACCGGCGGTATCCACTCACCCGCTTGAGCGAGGATCGGGAATTGATCGCCTTCGATTTCACCGGCACCGAACCGGTGCCATCCGCTGTGCGGCAGACCATCGAGGTCACTCACACCGGCACGGCGCACGCCTTGATCTACTGGATGGCAGTCGATCTCGATGCCGCCACGACGCTCGACAACCGCCCCGACCTCGGCGACGGCGGACGACAAGAGCCGTTCGAACACTGGGGCGCGTTCGCCCGTATCATCAACCCGCCACGCCCGGTCGCACCCGGCGATACCGTCAACGTCGCCGTCCACCACGACCGGCAGTTTTTGGAAGTATTATTGGCCGATCCTGGGCCGCTCTTCGCGTCTTAGCGAGAAAATGAATTTTTAGCTAAACAGCAGAATTTATAAATTCTTACAGCGATTTTCTGAACAGAAAAGCGGCATGATAAAAAAATATACCCCCACCCAGGCCCTCCCCCACATGCGGGGAAGGGTATTCCAGATTCTCTCTCCCCCACATGCGAGGAAGAGTATTCCAGATTCTCTCTCCCCCACATGCGAGGAAGAG
>DAITQM010000006.1:15312-107036 GCA_036832975.1 Pseudomonadota bacterium
CCCACATGCGAGGAAGAGTATTCCAGATTCTCTCTCCCCCACATGCGAGGAAGAGCATTCCAGATTCTCTCTCCCCCACATGCGAGGAAGAGCATTCCAAATTCTCTCTCCCCCACATGCGAGGAAGGGCATTCCAAATTCCCCCTCCCCCGCTTGCGGGGGAGGGTTGGGGAGGGGGTACACGCTGTTTTTCCCCGTCTTTTTGATATATCGACCGAGGTAAGACAAAATGAGGCGCTGGTTTATTACGTCGTATTTGTTGTTGCTGGCTGTGCTAACGGCGACGGCGGTGACGTTGTTCTTCGCCGAAGTGCATCCCTGGTCGGCGGCGGGCCTGCTGTTGGCCGCCGGATCCGGGCTGGCGTTTTTCGTCTGGCTGCTCACCTTCCGGCCGCCGCGGACGTCTGCCCATCCGTTACCGGTGACGTTGGGTATGGCTGCCGGCGCGGTGTTGGCGATGGTTGCCGATTGGCGTTACGGGACCGCTGTCGCCTGGTTGATCCCGGCGATTTTTGTGGTGCTTGTGGGTTGGGTCGTGTATCTCAGATGGTATTCGCGATTGCCGGCCCCGCATTCGGCGCCGAGGGCCGGCGAGCGACTGCCGTTTTTCACGTTGCGTGATCGACAAGGACATGAGGTTTCAAGCGCCGAGTTGGCCGGCCAGCCGGCGGTGCTGCTTTTTTATCGCGGCAACTGGTGTCCGCTGTGCACGGCGCAAATCCACGAAGTGGCCGGCCATTGGCAAAAGATTGCTGCCGCCGGCGGCGAATTGTGGTTGATCAGCAGCCAGTCGGAAGTGGAAACGGAAAAGATCGCCGCGCGCTTTTCGATTCCGGCGCGCTTCTTGCGCGACGCCGGCAACCAGGCGGCGCGCACCCTGGGTATCGAAGCGCCGGGCGCGGCACCGGCCGGTATGGCGCTATTGGGCCATGCCAAGGACGCGGCGCTGCCGGCGGTGATGGTCGTCGATCGAGAAGGTGTGATCCGCTACATCGAAATCGCCGCCAATTATCGTTTGCGACCTGCGCCGGAAGCGTACCTTGGGTGGCTTGCTGAATGACGGTGAGCGGCGTTATTCGAATCCGTCGCGGAAGAACATTTCCGGCAGCCGGGGTACCAGTGTCGCCAGCGAAAAACGTTGCGGCGTGCCGGCGGCGGCCAGCGTGAGTTCGGCGGCGCCTTGATCGGGCGGCGCATCGGCGGTGAAGCTGAAGGTATAGCCGGTGCCCCAGGGAATCGGGTTTTCGACCGGCGCGGTAAAGCGCACGGCGAGCGGCAAACGGGTCATGCTCCAAGCGTTGCTTGACTGTTGATCGGCATCGTGGAACTCGAAGTCGGCGATGGTGGTGTTCGCGTCGCTGTCGAGTTCGAATCCAGAAACTTCGCGATCGACGTCGAAGTTCATCGCGAAGTAATCGTAACGCCAGGTGCCGTCGCCCAGGTCCACGGTGCGCACGGCAAGCTTGAAGCGCCCGACGCCGGGTGTGCTGTACAGGGCGCTCCATTCGCCGGCGCCTGGAGCCAAAGGATCGACCCACAGATCGACGACCGGGCCGGTGACGAACGGCGCCAACTGGAATACCCAGGTGTCGCCGAACAACTGGTGGGATGTGAAGTGGTGATAGCCCATGGAATTGAATATCTGGCTGTCATCGCGGTTGACGCCCCAAGATTCGAAATAATATTCGGCGTTCGCCGTTTGTAGATCCTGGCGCAGCACGCGCAGGCGGTTTTCGCCGGGGGCGGTCGAGCAATGATCCTCGACGCCGTCGCCGTTCTGGTCGAAAAACGACCCGCTGCTGACGAACACTCCGGTGCGCGGATTGACCTCGTCGCGCGGCCCGATGCCGCAGTCCCAGTCGTTGATCCCGATGCCGTACTCGTCTTCGCAGCCCGGCCAGAGGATATGATGGTCAGCGCCGGGAATGCCGCCGTCGCCGCATTCGATCAGGCAATTTGCATTCATCGCCATGATCCCGTGTTTCGCTCCGGAACGGCCGAGTTGTTCCAGCCGGCCGTCGGCAATGCGGTACAGGTTCCAGATCAGATACGGGTGTTGGTCGTTATTGAATGGCGGGAAAGTGCCGCTGAATTTTTCGAACCACGGGATATCGGCGCCACTGAGATCGACGAGGTTTTTCATCAGGCTGCGCGGCGTGATGAGGTCGAGCACCCCGTCCGGTGTGGTGACCGTCCCGACGTCGGCGATATCGGCCATGTCGATCAGGCCTAGGTCGGCGGTGTAGCCGTCGGTCGTCCAATACGGGCGGCCGGCACAACTGGCGGCCACTACCGGGATCGCCGGTGCGTGCAACAGCGATGACAGATTCAATTCACCGACAAAAAGGCCGGCCAGTCGCTCGTCGCCGAGTCGTTGGGCGAATTCGGCGGTCAGGCGCAGGTCCATATGCTCGAAAAAGACCTGCTGGCGGCGGGTATCGAACCGGGTGCGCGGCATTGCGGCGCTGAACAATACGCGGCCTTGACTGTCGCTGATCCGCAGCACCCCGTTGCCGATTTCGGCTTGCGGCGTGATGGCAATACCGGTGGTGGAAAATTCGCGGCCCTGGCGGCTGAAGCGCAGGGCGGCGGAAACGGTCAGGCGGCCGCTGTGAAAGACCAGCGTGCCACTGGCGAGGCGTTGAAACTCGAGCGTGCCGCGGGTCGGGCCATAGACCCGCGTGGTGCCGGAGCCGCCCGGCGCGTCGTCGCTGGTGACTTGCAGGCCGAGATCGGCCAGGATCATCGGTTTGAAGGTCAGCGCGATTTCGCCGTTGGCGGCCCGCCACAGGGGCGGCTCGCCGGCCGACACGGCGGCGGCGTACCCGGCCGGCACCACGCAGAGCAGAATCGAAAAAATCCGCCGGATCGTCATTCTAAACGGCGATTTCCAATGGAATTTTCTTCTTGCGCGGCACTGCTTCGACGAATGCGCCGTATTTGTTCAGTTCTTCGAGGCGGCAGCTCCACACCAGCTTGCCGTCGTGGACGGTGATGTCCGGGCAGCCGTCGCACATGTCCTGCCGGCCGTTGGGTTCGAAATTGACCGGCTGGATCACCGTGATGCTCTGCATGTGCGTCCGGCGCCACAGGTTCTGCGGGCGGCGAATCATCTCCAGGCACAGGCGGCCGAGGGTACGGCGCATACCGGCGTCGAGCAGCGCGCCGCCCAGCACCGCCGATTTGCCGCGCCGCGTCTGTTTGATCGATGGATAAGCCAGATAGCGATCGCGCATGTAGTGCGAGAACGTCTGGGCCAGTTCGATCAGGCGCGGCGGTAGATAACCGATCGTCCGGTCGCCGCTGACCAGCCGCGTGGCGAGCAGCCATTTCAACGTTGCTGGGTTGGCCGTGCCGTTGAGGTAGGCGGCCGGCCGATACAGCGGATCGGCCTGGCGGATCCAATTCACGACCTCATCGGCATGGACGTCGCGCGCCCCGCCCCATTCGGGATTATCGTAAGTGTGGCCGAGATCGACCGGCCGGCCGCCGGCCACGTAGTCGAATTCGCCGAGCAGGTTCGGCGAGCGAAACAGGATAAAAACCATCGTCTGGACGATAGCGGCGTGCCGCCCGGCCCATTCGACCAGCGCCGGAATTTCGCCGAGGGTGCGCTCGGTGATCGTGGCGTTGAACGAGCAGGTGAGATCGCCGGCGCGGGCCAGCATCTCGGCGTAATAGAGGCGCTCATCGTTGAGTTCGGTTTCGGATTTGCCCTTGGCTTTCGGCCGATTCTGGCTGGTGTCGATGTGAAACGTGAAACCGAATGCGCCGGCGGCTTTCAGCTTCTGCAACAACTTTTCATCCAGCGCCAGGCCGTTGGTGTTGATGATCGGTTTCCAGCCCATGTCGCGGATCAGCGCCACCAGCTCGACGATCTGGGGATAGAGCAGCGGGTCACCGCCGGCGATGCTCATGCAATCGCTTTTGCGCAGGCGCTTGAATAATTCGAGTTCCTGGCGCATTTCGTGAAGCGACTTGTGGACCGGATTTTCGAGGTCGCGATAACAGCCCTCGCAGCGCAGGTTGCACTTGGTCGTCGGTTCGAGCCACGAGATGCCGTTGTCGGCGTAATTCCACGGCAAGCGGTACAAGTCGAGATGGTTGATCGCGGTTGGCGAATTGACAGGTTGATCCATTGTGGTTTTCCTGGGTTTAAAGCGAGGCGGCGAAACGGGTAAACGCGGCGAGCGTATCGCGCCGCGGCGTGAAGGCGAAAACACGGTGGAAGCGGCTGGTGTCCATAACAATCGGGTGGCGGATAAAACGCAGCGTCGTGGCGCTGACCGGCGACAGGCCGAGCCGTTTGCCGGCCGTCGCCAACGCGGCGAGCAGCGGAAACGGCAGCCGGAGCATCCTCTTGTTGAGCAGCCGGGCAAAATCGGGATAGGTCAAAACGCCGTCGGCGCCGACGTTGAACACGCCGGCCGTCTCGCCGAGCGCGGCGCGGCAGAACGCCTCGACGGCGTCGTCTTCGTCGATGAGCTGGATCGGCGGCGCCTTGCCCGAAGGATAAAACAGCAGCGCGCCGCGCAGGGCATCGCCCGTCGGGTTGTTGATGTGCGGACCGATCACCGCCGCCGGGCGCAGAATGACGAGCGCCGTGGCAGGTTGATCCTTGAAAATGTCCTGGACGATTTGTTCCTGCTCTGCCTTATGTTTCGAGTAATAAAAAAATTCGTTGGGCCGCAGCGCATGCTCTTCGCTCAGCGGCAGCGGGTTATCGGCGTGGCTACCGTAGGCGGCGGCGCTGGAGACCAGGACGAAGCGGCGGACCCCTGCGGCCGCCGCGGCCGCGGCGATATTGCGTGTTCCTTCGAGATTGACCGACGCCGCTTCGCGGGCGTCGCCTTCCGGATGGGTATAGAACGCCAGATGGACGACCACGTCGGGCTTTTCGGCGGCGAAGATGTCATGTAACGCCGGCGAGCGGATATCGGCCTGATGCGCGGCGACACCGTTAAGCGGCGGCGCGGCGGCGAGGTCAATCGTACAGACGCTGACCGCCGGCTTCTCGCGCGCCAGGCGGGCGGTCAACAGGCGGCCGAGATAACCGTTCGCGCCGGTGAGGCAACAGCTTTTCATGCGGCCGCCGCCGGTCGGTTCGCTTCCAGGTACCAGGCGATGGCGCGTTCGATGCCGTCGCGCGTGGCGATCTCAGGCCGGTAACCGAGCTGCCGGACGGCCTTGACGGCCGAGAAATGATGATCGGTCATCACCGCCCGGATGCGGTATTTGTTGATCAGCGGGCTCTCTCGGCGGCCGGCGGCGCGCGCCAGGCCATCGACCGCCACGGCCAGCGGCCAAGCGACCCGGCGCGGCACGGACAAAGTGGGCGGCGGCACACCGAGCGCTTCGGCCATCCAGGTGCAAAACTCGCGCCAGGTCACATAACCGTCGTCGGCGACGTTGAACGCTTCGCCGCCGGCCGCCGGATGGACCGCGGCGCGCAGCATCAGTTGGATCAAATTGTCGATGTACACCGGCGACATCAGATGCCGGCCGCCATCGACCAGGCCGAATTTGCCGGCCAGCAGCGCGGCGGCGATTTTTTCCGTCGTCGTATGATCGCCAGGGCCGTACACCGTTGCCGGGCGGAGCGCGGTGACTTCGATCCCGTTGCCATGGTACGACAGCGCCAGCGTTTCGCCGGCGCGCTTCGTCGCGCTGTAGTGATCGCCGCGGCGCTTGACGAAAGGCAGATCCTCGTCGAGATCGCGGCCGCCGGGAAAGCCGTAAACGCTGGCCGAGCTGAGGTGGACGACGCGCCGGACACCGGCGTCGCGCGCCGCGTCCAGTACATGGCGCACGCCACCGACGTTAACCGCGCGGAATGCCGCCGCCGGTCCCCAGTCGGCGACCTTCGCGGCGATATGGAATACGACATCAGCGCCGGCCATCAACGGTTCGAGCGACTCGCGCTCGGTCACGTCGCCGATATACAGATCCAGATCAGGTAAATCGGCTAAAGAAGAGAGGTCCGAGGCCGGCCGGATCAGCGTCCGGACGCGGTAACCGGCGGCGGTCAGTGCCCGGCACAAGCGGCTACCGATAAAACCGGTGCCGCCGGTGACAGCGACTTGCAGAGGGGCGGCGGCGGGAGGAGTCGGTGCGGCGTTCATCGGGGAATGATGCCGCAGCTTGGGTCAGTGTAATTTGAAATATATCAAATATCGCGCTTGGCAAACGGATTCGCCGGCGACATTACGATTCGCGGCTGCTCAGGTTACCCCCGGCGGCGCCATCAAACGCCGTCGAAGATGCCTCCGCCACGCGGCCGGCCAGCGCCATGATGGCGGGGTAAGGGTTTACCCAATTGTTGCATAAGTTCCCTGAATTCCCTGCCTGCCGGCAGGCAGGTCGGTCAAGCTGGCGAGTGCAGCTTGTCCGATTCCCTGACAAATGCGTCAGGAACGCAATTTGAACCGCGAAGCGGGCCCGAAGGGCGAGGGCAGGACAGCCCGAGTACAAATGCGTCGGGGGTGAACTAACACCGCAGAAGCACAAACTGGTTGTCGCGTAGATTGAGATACACCAGGATGATCTGCTTGCCGATTGGCAATTGGCAGTGAACGGCAAGAAACCCTTCGCAATTCGATGGCTTGACCAATGAATATTGCAGAAATCATTCCGAAAGATAATTACATGCTCTACATCAAAGCCGAAGATGGAAAAACCGTTTTATTCGATGTGAAACCATATCTTGAATCTGAAGTTTTCGCGCCGCTGAAAGACAGAACTGAGTTCGAACGAATTCGCAACGGTAAGTACTTTATTGAGTGGGACTGCGGAGCTGACCTTTCTGTAGATACTATTCTGGCACGATGGAAGACCGCATCAACTGAGTCAGGATGAAAGTTAAGGAACTTATCAGGATTCTGAAGCAGAATGGCTAGTATCAGGCCCGGCAGCGGGGAAGCCACAGACAATTCCGACATCCGGTAAAATCGGGAACTGTAACGGTATCCGGGAAGCCTATTGTTGATATGCCGCCTGGCACGTTCAATAACGTCTTGAAGCAAGCTGGGCTTAAGAGGTAGGTGCAATTATGCAGTATGTAGTTATTCTCGAAGAAGGCCCAGAAAGCTGGGGCGCCTATGTTCCAGACCTCCCGGGTTGCGTCGTGGTGGGAGAAACTCGAGATGAAGCGCTGGACTTGATCCGTGAGGCCATCGAGTTTCACCTGGACGGAATGAAGGAGGACGGCGAGCCTATTCCGGAGCCACTCTCTCACAGCGAAGTCGTGCAGGTAAATGCCGCATAACCATGGGGTCAACCGGACGCCGGAAAGCTTGCGGGCAGCAAAGCCGAGCAAGCTCAGTGGCGGCGCCGGTTAACCCAGACGTTACTAAACTCGGTGGCGTTGTTGCAATCCATTGACCAGATTCCAGTTTTCGTATGGTGGCTCGTTGCGATAGCAGTCATCGCCCGTTGGGTATTGCGCAGCAACCGGATCAAGGGGTTACGCGGCGAATTATATTTACGGCTCGCCGCTTGGTGGGGTCTAAACGGTGCTGAATATCACCGCTCCCACAACATCATGCTAAGAACTCCTGATGGGGCAACGCAAATCGATCATGTGTTTATCTCCCGCTTCGGCGTATTCGTCGTTGAAACAAAGCACATACAGGGCTGGATATTTGGCAAAGAGGCCGACCGTCAATGGACGCAAATCGTAAATGGCAGAAAAAGGTACTTCCAGAATCCACTTAGGCAAAACTACAAACATGTAAAAGCGGTTGAACGCGCGCTTAGTTTGGAAAAAAGCGCAATTCACTCGGTGGTCGTGTTTACCGCTAATACAAGATTCAAGACTACTATGCCCCCGCACGTTACGCTAAGACGAAAGTTTGTGAGTTACATAAAGTCATTCCGCGATGCGATCCTGACAGAAGAGCAGGTCGCTAACCTCGTTTCGGAATTACACCGCAAGACGCTGCACAAGTGGCACATCCTGCGTGTTCGGCACATCAAAATCTTGCGCCAGCGCTCTGACCCAGGCGCCTATCGACTCTGCCCCAAGTGCGGCAAACGCATGGCTATACGCACCGCACGTAGTGGGAGTCACGCAGGCCACCTGTTTTGGGCATGCTCTGGGTACCCCAAATGCAAGTACACTCAGGACGTTTCCTAACACGGCGCTCATGCGAACGCCGCTCCCGGTCCGTCGCTTACCTTGAGGGTGAGCAATCGAGGACTGTGCAATAGAGGACACCATCACCCCGACAACGACCCAACAGTGAGACCATAGAAGTTGTAAAGAAGCTCGTTGCCTCCGGAGAAGTGCGGATATCAGAGCATGGATACGACGAGATCGCGGCGGACGAGATATAAGTTCGGGATATCCTGATGGGCGTAAACAAAGCCGTTCTTGTCGAGGATTACCCGACATTTCCCAAGGGCCGTGCCGTGCTTGTGCTACAATCTGACAGAGATAACCGGCCGGTGCATGTTGTATGGGGAATCTCGAAGGGATCAGCTTCACCGGCGGTGGTAGTAACGGCTTATCGCCCCGATCCGGACCGATGGGATAAGTCCTTTACCAAGCGAAGAGGCAAAGATGGATACGCGCCATAGAATCAAATATGTTCACGAAGGCAAATACGTCGCCGAAGTGGACGTCGAGCTTCTGGAAAACGAAACCGAATGGTCGCCGTATTTGTCAGTGGCGGACGCCTACAAGCTCGACGATGTGCGCGAGGCATTGAGGAGCGGTGACATCGTCGCTGCTGCCAAACTCGCGCGCGTATTCTCCCTTCAGCCAGTAGCCGTGTCGCGGTAACGTATAACAAGCGGATAAACATAGGGCGCGACCCCGATGGGATCGCGCCCTGCCTCGCCAGGCTACTGTTCTTGCCTTTGACTCTCTTGCGGAGTCATGATCGGTGGTAGGTATCGATGCGCTGTGTCGAGATTTTTCGAGCGCTCAACAGCGATGGACTTGGCCGTCGCGCAGGATCCAGCGGCCACGATCTTGAAAGGCGTGTAGGCGGTCCATGGTTTCAAATTGCGCGAGCCAGGCCAGCAAACCGTGATCGAGAACCGGTTCGGCGGCGCCGGTCGCGGGCCTCGGGTCAACGGTGGCCGGTGTCATGGCGTCGCTACGGTGTTTTTTTTTCGAATCCATTGTCCATTTCCTCCTGGAACATTTGGGCCGGCTGTCATCCGTGGTCTCCCCGGTCACGCCGGGCCCGTTTCATCTACGCTTGAACGGTAATATGAATATTGCGTGCCATAGTCGTGTCATATTCAGATTTCCTTTAAATATCAATTAGTTATAACAACGACAGCCGAACCTGCAGGACCCGGATGGCTGCCGGACAGCGGCACAATTCGCCCCGGCGCTACCGTCCGTTCGGCCGGCCGGAGCGCGTTTGTTACAATCGTCGGCGGTGGCGCGAGCGCCGGTTTTTGCTTTCACGAAAAGGAGTAATGGCGATGCGACGTTCTTCGCAGGCCTGGCAACGGTATTCGGGCGGACACCGGGTATTGTCGTATGCAGCGCGCTGTATCGTGCTGATCGCGATGCTCGGTATCGCCGCCGCGGCGACGGCGCAGAGCGCCGGCCTCAGACTCGATCTGATCAAGCTGCCGCCGGGTTTTGAAATCGCGGTGTTCGCCGCGGGTGTCGACAATGCCCGGCAACTGGCCCGCGGCCCAGGGGGCACGATCTTTGCCGGGTCGCGGCGCGCCGGGAAAGTCCACGCCCTGGTCGATGAAGACGGCGATTTCAAGGCTGACCGTCACTTCGTGATCGCCGAGAATCTGACTATGCCGAGCGGCATCGCTTTCCGCGACGGCGCGCTGTACGTTGCGGCGGTCAACCGGGTGTTGCGTTACGACGACATCGAGGCGCGCCTTGCCGACCCGCCCGAACCGGTCGTCGTCAGCGCCGCGTTTCCGAGCGACGCCCACCACGGCTGGAAGTACATCAAGTTCGGCCCGGACGGCAAGCTGTACGTCCCGGTCGGCGCGCCGTGCAATATCTGCAATGAACCCGGATACATGGCGATCAAGCGGATGAACCCGGACGGCTCCGGGCTCGAGGATTTCGCCCTTGGCGTCCGTAACAGCGTCGGGTTCGACTGGCATCCGGCGAGCGGCGAATTGTGGTTCACCGACAACGGCCGCGACTTTCTCGGTGATGATGTGCCGCCCTGCGAACTTAATCATGCGCCGCACCAAGGTATGCACTTCGGTTATCCGTTCTGCCACGGCGCAGATATCCGTGACCCGGAATACGGCCAGGATGCGCAATGCAGCACGTACACACCGCCGGCACAACCGCTTGGGCCGCACGTCGCGCCGCTCGGTATGATCTTCTACCGCGGCACGCAGTTTCCAGCCGAATACCGCAACCAGATTTTCATCGCCGAGCACGGCTCATGGAACCGCAGCGAAAAAATCGGTTATCGCTTGACACTGGTGCGTCTCGACGATGCCGGGCAGGCGCGACGTTACGAGACGTTTGCCGACGGTTGGCTGCAGGGGCAAAGCGAATGGGGGCGGCCGGTGGATCTCTTCGAACTGCCCGACGGCTCCGTACTGGTCTCCGACGACAGCGCTTCGACGATCTATCGCATCAGCTACCGGGCGCCATGATGAAAATTCAAAGCTCCGATCTGCAACACGGTGCATCGATCGCGACGCGCTTCGCGTTCGGCAAGCCCGATGGCCAAGGCGGCATACAGTTTTCCGACAATATCAGCCCGGCGCTGGCGTGGAGCGAAGCGCCCGCCGCGACGCGGTCTTTCGCCGTCTTGTGCGTCGATCCCGACGTGCCGGCCGATGCCTCGGATGTCAATGTCGAGGGACGGGTTATCCCGCTTGACGCACCGCGCACGGATTTTTATCACTGGGTTCTGATCGATCTGCCGCCCGGCGTTAACGAATTGCCGCCCGGCGCCGGGGGCAGCGGGGTGACCAGCGGCGGCAAGAAGCAAAAAGCAGGGCCGCACGGCGGCCGTCAGGGGCTGAACGATTACACGCGCTTTATGGCCGGCAGCGATATGGCCGGCGATTATTACGGCTATGACGGCCCCTGCCCGCCGTGCAACGATCTGCGCATGCACCATTACACTTTTCAGGTCTATGCGCTGGATATCGACCGCCTGCCGCTCGCCGCTGGTTTCACCGGCCACGACGTGCAGCGCGCGCTGCAGGGTCACGTCCTGGCGAGCGCCGCACTAACCGGTTTATACACATTGAACCGCCAACTGCTCGCAGGACGCAATTGAGCCTTTGGCAATGGCTGATGCTGGCCCTGCTCCAGGGCCTGACCGAGTTTCTGCCGATCTCGAGTTCCGCTCATCTGATTTTGGCCAGTGAATGGTTCGGCTGGCCGGATCAGGGACAGGCGTTCGATACTGCCGTTCATTTCGGCACGTTAGGCGCGATTCTGATCTATTTCCGCCGTGATCTGGCGGCCATGGTCGTTTCTTTTCTTGACGGCCGCGACACAGCGGGGCGCCGTCTTGTGGTTTATCTGGCGGCTGCGAGTCTGCCGGCGTTGGTGATCGGTTATCTGGGCGCGGAATGGTTCGAAGCCCACCTGCGCCGGGCGGATATCATTGCCTGGGCAACACTGCTCTTTGCCCCGCTGCTGTACGCAGCCGATCGTTTCGGGCGCCGTCGTGATGAGTTGGAGATGACCGGCTGGCGGGCGGTCATGGCGGTCGGCCTGGCTCAAACCATGGCGCTGATTCCGGGCGTTTCGCGTTCCGGGATCACATTGACCGCGGCGCTTGCCGCCGGCATGACACGCCAGGCCGCGGCCCGTTTTTCGTTCCTGTTGGCCATACCGCTGCTCGCCGCTGCCGGCGGCCACGGCCTGTGGCAGATCGCCGCCGGCCACACGCCGGGCATCGACATCTCACCGGCCCTGCTCGCCGCCGCCGTTTCGGGGACGACCGCTCTGATTACCGTCCACTGGTTTTTGAAGTTGATCGAGCGGGTCGGACTTCTGCCTTTCGTCATCTATCGTTTACTGTTGGGGATGGCGTTGCTGGTAGGTTAACCCTCACACCAGCAAGCGGCGAAAAACCAACGCCCAGGCAACAAGTGAGACAAGAAAATAGACGGCGTAAAACCAGTGGTATGCCGGCCGTCGTATCATCAACCCCGTGCCGGCGAATATGAAATGATGAGCAATGAACGGCAAATACAATGGCGGCGAGAACAAAGCGTTGCGCACCGCGCTCTGCGCCGCATCCAATAGCAGAAAACACAGTAAAGTGCCAAGAAACCAGCGCCGGTTTCGGAAATACAGCGCCCGGCCGTGTTCGTACAACGACAAATCCGGCGGATAGAGAATCACCGCCAGCAGATACATCGTGACCGACCACGAAATCAAGATCACATAGATCTCGAAGCTCCAAACGGCTATTGTGCTCCACGAAAACGTCACCCACCAGTTCAAAACCAGCACAAGGAACACATTCAGCGACCAGATCAGGTGCAGGCCGTCCGGCGGATTGTCGCGCCGCCGGTGGATCATCCGGCTGACACCGGACAAAATCTGAGTCAGGCCGAGGCCGAAGACGATCGATAATAAAACGGCGAGAAATTCAAATGCGCTCAAAGTTTTTTACCTGGTTTTGCAGATAAGATAGAGTAGGTAAAACAATGTGGAGCCCCATGATGCAGCAGACGGTTGAGCGAACGAGACGTCCTTACGAAGTGGTCGTCTATGGCGCGACCGGTTTCACTGGCCGTCTGGTCGCCGAATATCTGAACGAACGATACCACGATCTTGCCTGGGCGATCGCCGGGCGCGACCGCGGCCGGCTGGAGGCGTTGCGCCGTGATCTCGATGCCCCCGACTTGCCGATTTTGACTGCCGACAGTGGCGATCGGGCGGCGCTCGAATCGCTGGTCCGGCAGGCGCGTGTCGTCTGTACAACCGTCGGACCCTACGCGCGCTATGGCTCGGAGCTGGTTGCGGCTTGTGCCGCCAATGGCACCGATTACTGCGACCTGGCCGGGGAGGTGCCGTGGATGCGGCGGATGATCGAGTCCCACGAAGCGACGGCCCAGGCTTCGGGCGCCCGGCTCGTCCATTGCTGCGGTTTCGATTCGATCCCATCGGATCTTGGCGTGTGGTTCGTGCAGCACGAAGCACAACGGCGCTTCGGCACTGCCTGTTCGCGGGTGCGGATGCGTGTCGCGAAATTGAAAGGCGCATTCAGCGGCGGTACCTACGCCAGCTTGCTCGGCGTTGTGGCCGCGGCACGTGCCGATCCGGCGGTGGCCCGCTTGCTCAATAATCCCGACGCGCTCGTGCCGGGCGCTGCGCCCGGCCCACGCCCGCCGCGCGAGCGGCAACGTGTCGTTTACGACTCCGACTTCGCCTCCTGGCGTGCGCCGTTCGTGATGGCCGGTATCAATACCCGAGTAGTGCGCCGCACCCATGCCCTGCTCGGCCGGCCGTGGGGCGATGACTTTAGGTATGACGAGGGGCTGCTGACCGGGGACGGATCGGGCGGGCGGTGGCGGGCGGTCAAAGTCGCTGCCGGTCTCGGGGCCCTGATGGCGGCCGCCGCGACCCGGCCCGGCCGAGCGCTACTGCAACATGCACTGCTGCCTAAGCCGGGAGAAGGGCCGGACCGTGCGGCCCGTGAAAAAGGCGGGTTCGTTTTATTATTCCTCGGCGAAACCGCCGGCGGCCAGTCGCTCCGCGCCGAGGTCCGCGGCCAGCGTGATCCGGGGTATGGCGCCACCTCGCGGATGCTCGGCGAGAGCGCCGTCTGTCTGGCCCGCGACGAGGCGATCGCCGGTGTGCCGGGCGGTTTCTGGACGCCGGCCAGCGCCCTGGGCGAGGCTCTTATCGCCCGCTTACAAAACGACGCCGGACTGACGTTTCGTATAGTCTAAGAGGTTGTTGAAAAACGCCATCCTGGCGTTTTTCAACGTCGCTTGCGAAAGGCGCGACTTTCGCTGCGCTCCCGAAGTCAGCCACTGAGCAGCGCCTGATTTCGCTGGGCCATCCGTGGCCCGGATTAGCAGGCTGTTTTTCAACAGCCTGCTAAGGATGCTCTGAATAAATCAGAGATTCCCTAAGCGCTGCGCCGGGTGTCGCGCCAGTCATTTAGCTGCCGCACAAAACCTGCTTCCCAAGCGCGCTGGTTGGCGACCGCATCGCGGATAAACGGGCTTTTCTTGACGGCGCCGAGGAAGAAATCGGCGAACCATGCGCCGGGCGGGCGAAGCGGTCGGTTGACCTGGATCAGCAAGACGACGCGCTCGTCTTTGCTGTCGTTGCGCACTTCGTGGGGGCGCGTATCGTCAAACAGAAAACTATGCCCTTCGCCCCAGCGGTATTCTTGGTCTTCGACTCTGATCCAGCAGGCCGGGTCATTGGGCACTTTGAGTCCGAGGTGATAAGTCAGCATCGCTTTGGTGACGCCGCGGTGCCGCGGCAGGTGGGCGCCGGGGTTGAGGATCGAAAAGAATGCACTTTGCAGGCCCGGGATCTGCCCGACCAGGCGGGCGGTCACCGGGCAGCGTTCGCAATTCGCTGCGCTGCGCGTACCGTAGCCGTACAGGAAAAACGAAGTCCATTGCCGCTCGCGGGCGATCCGCGAATGATCGGGGGAAATTTCCTGCACAGCCGGCAAATATTCACGGTAAGCGAGCACCGCATCGAGTTCGCGGCGAATCTGGCGCCAATGATCTTCGATCATGTGGGTCCAGGGCAAAGATCGGGGGTCGAACACCGATGGATCGCCGAGCAGCGATGAACTTGAAATCAACCGGTTGAATAGATGCCGGCTGCGGCGACCGACCCACAATATCAAACGCCGGGTCCAATCCTCACTGTGCAATGCGAAATTCTGACCGCTGTCCATGGAAAGGGCTCCAATTCGATTCCCGAATCATGACCGCCGTCATTGACCTCCGGCGGTCCGCGGTCCACCACCCCGTTCCGCTCGGTGTAGCGCGGCGAAAACGACATATTTCGCACCCGATTCGGGATATGCCGTTCAGCCATCAAGACCCGATCGGACGCTGGAAAATTGCATCACCCCGGATCCATGAATCATCCGGGGTAGCCCGGCTGGGCTGACAAGACTGCGGAGGGGCCACCCGCTCGCCGGTGGCCCGTCGCGTTATACGGGAGAGGTCAGGCGGCTTGCAGGCTGCTGCGCAGAAGAAACTGCAAGCGCTGCTGTTGCAGTTTGAGGCGGTAATCGAGTTCCCTGAGGCGGCTGGCCAGCGCCGTCCGCTGCCAGCGGTCGCGTAGGACTTGTGAACTATCGTGCAATTTCCCGGCCTGGAGTTTCTGCCAGTGTTGCACGGTTTCGATGAAATGCCGGTACTCCTGTTCGAGCACTTCCTGCCAGCGCTGGTGTTGCTCTCCGCCATGGCCGGCGAGGCGCTCGCGCGCCTGCTTGAACAGCATGTGGATGCGCGCCCGGCGGATCTTGAACGCCGGCACCCGGCGCAGGCTGTGCGCCTGGCCGAGCAAGGTGTTGACCAGGATGAACCATTTGCCCATATCGAGGTGCCACCAGCGCACGCCGTTGCGGTAATCGCCCATGAAAGCGTGGTGGAAATTATGGTAGCCCTCGCCCCAGGTCAGAAATGCCATCAGGTGGCTGTCACGCGCCGTGTTTTCGTCGCTGTAGGTCTGGCGGCCGACAAAATGGGCCAGTGAATTGATAAAGAACGTCAAGTGGTGACTGACCACCAGGCGGAGGACGCCGCCGAGAAGCAGCACACCCCACGGATCGCCGACGGCGAAACCGGCGGCGAGTGGCAGGCCGAGGTTCATCGCCCAGGTCAGGGACCAATAGTGGCGGTGCTGCCAGGCGACCAGGGGATCGGCGCTCAAATCTTTGACCTTGGCGTAATCGACTTCGCCCGACGGCCAGTCGCGGATCATCCAGCCCATATGGCTGAACCACAGGCCGAGTTTGGCCGAATACGGGTCGCGTTCGTTGTCATCGACGAAGCGGTGGTGGGCGCGGTGGCGCGCCGCCCAGACCAGCACGCTGTTTTGCAGCGCCTGGGTGCCGAACAGGAGATAGAACCACTGCAACGGCCGGCGCGCCTGGTAGCTGCGGTGTGACCACAAGCGGTGGTAGCCGCCGGTGATGCTCAGGCCGTTCAGCATCAGGAACACGAAAAACGCCCACCACGCCCAGGCGCTGTACCCCACTGCGATCCCGTACCACGGGACAAGGGTCAGCGCCGCGAGATTGCTGAGCAGGAAAAACCCGGCCACCGGCCACAATATACGCGGCTTGGGCGGGTTGGCGGGATGGGCTGTCGGTTTCATTGTTACAGTGTACCTGCTCTCAGTCCGCGGCGGGTGAAGTTTTCGTGATGGTGCCGTTGCCGCCGGCCGCGGCGCCGGCCGGCGCGAAGGATAAGATTCGCCAGCCGGGGCCGGGCGCGAAGCGCAGTTCCGGCGAGTGAAGACGCAGCATGCCGTTGGGATCCAACGCCCCGATCAGGACCGTCTCCGGGCCCATTTGCTCGCGCCAGCGCTCCCACGAATAGCGTTCGTTCAGCGGGGTGCGCTGGATCACCCAGCCTTCCTCCAGCCGTTCGTTCAAGCGGTCGAGGGTCGCCTCTTCGGCGAATGCGACATGCCCGCGCTGTTGCCGCGACAGGCGCCGCTGCTCCTGTGCCGCGCCGCCGGCCAGCGCCAGTTGAAACGCCCGGTGCTGGCCGAACTGGCGGGCCAGGGCCTTGCAAATCAAGGCGTTGTAAAAATCGTTGCGGGTGGCGCACAGCACGTGATTGAGGTGATGCGTCGCGACCCAGTCGCGGGCGTGTTCGGAGAGAATTTCGCCGTAATAGACCTCGAGACCGGCGAGGCGGGCGGTTTTGAGGCGCTGCCAGACCCCATCAACAATCAACACGCTCAGCCCGAGATCCTTCAATACTTCCGCCAGCCGCGTGGTCCACGGCGAAGCGCCGACGATCAACAGCCCGTTTTCGGCCGGCGCCGACAATTCCAGCCGCCGTGCCAGCGGCCCCAGGGATAAGCCGTAACCCAGGACGGAAAGCAAAATGACGCCGAACACCGCCGGTTGCAGGACCGCCGCGTCGGCGAAGCCGGCGGCGATCAGGCCGGGACCGAACAACCCGGCGGTGGCCGCGGCGACGATGCCGCGTGGGGCGAACCAGGCGAGCAGGGTGCGGTCGGCGGCCCGCATTTTCGCCCCCAGCGTCGCGAGCCACACGGCCAGCGGCCGGACGACGACGAGCAGGGCAGCGAACAGTGCGATCGTCCGCCAACCGATCGCCCCGAGATCGGCCAGCTTCAGATTGGCGGTCAGCAGGATGAAGAGCACCGAAATCAACAATACGCCGAGGCTTTGCTTGAAGCGGCGTAACTCCTCCAGACCGCCGAGCGGCATATTGCCGAGCACCATGCCCATCAGCGTCACGGCCAACAGACCAGCCTCATGCTGCACCTGATTGGTCAGGCTGTACACGACCATCACGAGGACCATCATCAAAGGCGGCTTGAGGTGTTCGGGAACGTAGCCCAGTTGATAGGTACGGCCGATCAGCCAGCCGCCGATGCCGCCCAGCACGAGCGAAGCGACCAATGCGCCGCCGAGGGCCAGCAGAGTTTCGTTGAGCCCGTGGCCGGTGCCGCTGGAGGTGAAGTACTGGTAGGTCAGGACCGCGAGCAACACGCCCACCGGGTCGTTGACGATGCCTTCCCATTTCAAAAGCGAGGCCGAATCCTGATTGAGGCGGGCGCCGCGCAGCATCGGAATGATCACTGTCGGACCGGTGACGACGAGGATCGCCCCCAGCACCAGCGCCACCGGCCAGCTCAATCCCCCGACGTAATGCGCCGCCAGCGCGCCCAGACCCCAGGCCAGCGGTGGGCCGGCGACGACCAGGCGGCCGATGCCGTGGCCGACGCGGCGGAATTCGCGTAGTTCGAGATCGAGCCCGCCCTCGAACAGAATGATCGCCACACCAAGACCGATCAGGGAGGTGAACGCTGCGCTGCCGAGCCCGATTTGCAGCACGCCGGTCAAAGGACCGATCAACAAGCCGGCGGCGATCAGGATCACGATCGACGGCAGGCGGAGCCGCCAGGCCAACCACTGCGAGACGACTCCGGCGGTCAGCACGATCAATAAATTGGTTGCCGGACTCATCGCGCCCCCGAGCAGGCCGTGGTTTCCTGACGGCCGGTGCCCGCCCCGTCGGCGGCAGCTTCACCCGGCCAACCGCCCAGGTGCCGCAAGATGAGCGCGCTCAACGCCGCGGCGTGGGCGGGAGTGTCGTTGAGTGCCGGAATATAGTCGAAGCGTCTGCCGCCGGCGGCCATAAACGCTTCGCGTCCTTGAATCGCGATCTCCTCGAGCGTTTCAAGACAATCGACGGCGAAACCGGGACACACCACCTGAACGTGGCCGATGCCGTCCGCGGCGAGTTGTCTGAGTGTCGCGTCGGTTGCCGGGGTCAGCCATGCGCCGCGCCCGAAACGCGACTGGAACGTCACCTGCCAGCTTCCCGGCGGCAGATTGGCGCGTTCGGCGATCCGCCGGGCGCTCGCCTGGCACCGCTCGTCATAAGGGTCGCCAGCCAGACTATAGCGCCGCGGAATGCCGTGAAACGAAAACAGCAACCGCTCGGCGGCGCCGTGCCGGGCACGGTACTCGCCGATCCCCGCCGCCAGCGCGGCCAGCCAGTCGGGATCGGCGCTGTAATCGTTGATGAAACGGATTTCGGGCAGGCGCCGGTGGCGGCGCAGGTGTGCGGCAACCGCATCGAACACCGAAGCTGTGGTGGTCGCCGAGTACTGCGGATACAAAGGCAGCACCAACAGCCGCTGTACGTTGCCGGCGAGCAGCGTATCGAGTGTTTCGCCGATCGCCGGCCGACCGTAACGCATGGCCAACGTCACCCGGACGCGGCGGGCGGCGAGCCGGGCGGCGAGCGTCGCGGCCAGGCGCTGGCTCAGCACCAGGAGCGGTGAACCGTCCGTTTGCCAGATCCGCCGGTAAAGCGCCGCCGAGCGCCCGGCGCGCAGCGGCAGGATCAGAAAGCGGAGTAGCAGCAACAATAAAAGACGCGGTAGAAGACGCGGCGCCTCGATCACCCTGGGGTCGGATAAAAACTCGCTGAGATAGCGGCGGACGGCCCGGCGGTCGGCCCGTTCGGGGGTGCCGAGATTGACCATCAGCACGGCGATGTCCTCCGCCAGGTGGGGTGCGCCGTGTTTTTCGACCGTTTTTTTGTCTGTCGCGCTCATGCAACACTCTTGCCGTTCTGCGGATCGATTTTGTCTCGAACCCAAGCATGACATAGATCGCTCGAAGCCGGCGCAAAACCCAGGTCGTTGCCGTTTTACAACAGTGCGAGAAAACCGCGGCAATCGCCCGAAATGCCGGCCATAGCGCTTGATTCTGTACCTCTCTCGGCATAGCATAAGGGCCGGCGAACGGAGAATTTGGGCGATGCCATTGTTGTCTTTTCAAACGCGCTTGGACCGGGTCTGGCACACCGCCCTGAGCGTGTCGTTGCTTGCCGGGGCCTTGGGCGTCCACGCCGCACCGTTCGGCTATGCGATCAACTCCGACGGCTTTCTCCTGCCCGAAGACGAGATCGACAATCTTTACCGCATCGATCTTGCCACTGGCGCCGCCGAGCGCCTAGGGCCGACCGGCTTCCTGGATCTCGAAGGTCTGGCGTTCAGCGCCGACGGCCAGCTCTACGGCACCGACGACGAGAGTAAATCGCTGGTCGTACTGAGTGAAGCCAGCGGCCAGGGCATCGCCGTCGGCGCCCTGCCTGGCAATCTGCGCCTGCCGGCCGGCCAGTTCTTTGATTTCGGTCTGGCTGCCAGTTGCGACGGTCTGCTTTTATCCTCCGACAACGCTCAGACCTTATACCGGGTCGATGAAGCGACCGGCGAAGCGGTGCTGATCGGCGAGACCGGGGCGCCGCTGACCGGAATCGCGGTCCGCGGCGACGAGGTCTTCGGAATCGGCGACGGGCAGCGCGCGCCGAACTTGTACCGTGTCGATCCCATGACCGGCGCCGCGACCGAAGTGGGCCCCCTCACCGGCGCCGCGCCCTATAACGACGCCGGTCTCGATTTCGACGAAGCGGGCCGCCTGTGGGCCATCACCGACCGCCGCGACATGAACGCACTCAGCCAGATTCTCGAGATCGATCCGGCGACCGGCGCCGCGACGGTGGTCGCCGAAACCCTGGGCGGCATCGAAAGCCTGGCGATCGCGCCGCCGGTCTGCGACCCGAACGGCAATATCGGCGCCGGACCGCAACTGGTTCCAACCCTGACGCCGGCGATGCTCGCCGCCACTGCTGGCCTGCTGTTGCTGATCGGGCTTTACTTCGCCCGCCGCCGGCTGCGCTGATCCCGCCGTTCCCCGCACACGCCCGCTTTGCCCCGCCGCCGCACCAAAACGGTACGCTGCGGTACACTGATGGTCTGCCGTTTCCATTCATGCGGTTCCGTTAACGTCAAGGGGTAAGCACTTATGTTAGGCAACATCGGCTGGGCACAAATCCTGATCCTTCTGGTGATCGTCATTCTGGTCTTCGGTACCAAGCGGTTGCGCAGTTTGGGTTCCGACCTGGGCAGCGCGATCCGGGATTTCCGTAAAGGCGTGAAAGAAAGCGATGAGGAAGCACCGCAACTGAAGGCCGATCCACACGCCTCTGAACGCACCAACGAAACGCACAAAACCGACGCCCGATCCTGACCCGGCGCCGTGACCGCCCGCCCCGCGCGCTGTTCGTCCACTGCGTTGTTGACCCTGAGCCGCGTTTGCCCAGTGCAATGTTTGACATAGGCTTTTCCGAAATCCTGTTGTTGCTCGTCGTCGGGCTGCTGGTGCTCGGCCCCGAACGCCTGCCGCGCGTCGCCCGGACGATCGGCGCCTACCTCGGCCGGGCGCGCCGCGCCTTCGACCAGGTGCGGCGTGAAATCAATCAGGAACTCGACGCCGGCGAATTCCGCAAAACCTGGCAGCAAAGCATGCTGGCGACCCATAAAACCTTGAACGAGATCGAGCAGGACGCCCGCCAGGCGGCGCTCGGGGCGCCGGAGGCACCGGAGGCAGCACCCGACAACGCAGCGGACAGCGGCAGCGAGCCCCGGGACGCCGGAGCACGGCCGGCCGCCAGCGACGCGCCGCCCGAGCGCTGAGCGGCAATGGTCGGTCGGGGAAGACAGCGCCGTGCAAGATAAAACCGTGGAAAACAAGGCTACGGCAGGCGCTGCCGCACCCGAGACGCCTGCCACGAGCGGCGAGATGGGCGTGATCGAACATCTCGTCGAACTGCGCGCCCGGCTGATGCGCGCCGCGCTCGCCGTCCTCGTCATCACCCTCGCGCTCCTGCCGTTTTCGCGCCGGCTTTATGCTCTGATCGCCGAACCTTTGGTCCGCCACCTGCCGGCCGGCAGCCAGATGATCGCGATCGACGTGGCGACGCCGTTTTTTACACCGTTCAAGCTGACGATGCTGAGCGGTCTGTTGCTCGCCATGCCGGTGATCATCTACCAGCTTTGGTCCTTCGTCGCGCCCGGCTTATATGTCCGCGAAAAACATCTCGCCCGGCCGCTTTTGATTTCGGCGACGCTGCTGTTCTATCTCGGCTGCGTCTTCGCCTATTTCGTCGTCTTCCCGGTGGTCTTCGCGTTTTTCACCGCCGCGGCCCCGGCCGGGGTTGCGGTGATGACCGATATCAGCCGCTATCTGGATTTCGTGATGACGCTGTTTTTCGCCTTCGGTATTTCCTTCGAAGTCCCGGTGGCGTTGATCATCCTGACCGCTCTCGGCGTGACGACTCCGGCGCAACTGGCCACCGCCCGGCCCTATGTCATCGTCGGCGCCTTCGCGCTCGGCATGATCCTGACGCCGCCCGATGTGATCTCGCAAAGCCTTTTGGCCATTCCGATGTGGCTGCTCTACGAGTTCGGCATCGTCGCCGCCCGGCTGTTGCTGCGCCGCGCAACCAAGGCCACGGCCGCCGACTGAATGCTGGCGACCGGGCCTCCGCCCGGTCTATAACACCAACGCCTGCGTCACGATTCAAGAACGCTATGGAATACGACCTGGTCATCATCGGCGGCGGCATCCACGGCGCCGGCACGGCACAGGCCGCGGCGGCGGCTGGCTACCGGACGCTGCTGCTGGAACAGACCGCACTGGCCAGCGGCACGTCGAGCCGATCGAGCAAGCTGATCCACGGCGGCCTGCGCTATCTCGAAACTGGCCAGTTCGGTCTGGTCCGCGAAAGCCTCAGGGAGCGCGCCATCTTGCTGCGCATCGCCCCCGAGCTAGTACGCCTGATTCCGTTCAACATTCCGCTCTATCGCACGACGCGCCGCCGGCCGTGGCAGATCCGTGCCGGCCTGGTGCTCTACGCCGGGCTCGCCGGGCTGGGTCCAACTGCCCGTTTTCGCACATTGCCGCACCGGGAATTCGATCATCTCGACGGCCTCGATGCCGCGGGCCTGCAAGCGGTGTTCCGCTACCAGGACGCGCAGACCGACGATGCGGCCCTGACCCGCGCCGTCATGCGCTCGGCCATCGCTCTCGGCGCCGAACTCGCGATGCCGGCGCGCTTTACCGCCGCCCGTTTCGAAAATGCCGCCTGGACCATCGAGTACTTGGCCGGCGGGCGCCCGGCCGACACCCGGGCGCGGCTGTTGATCAACGCCGCCGGGCCATGGGCGGCTAAGGTTCTGGCCGCGATCACGCCGCGCCCGCCACCGCCCGCCGTCGAACTCGTTCGTGGCACTCACATCGCCTTGCCCGGCCGCTTGGCCGAAGGCGCTTACTACCTTGAAGCGCCCGCAGACGGGCGGGCGGTCTTTGCGTTGCCGCACGGCGCCGATACCCTGGTCGGCACCACGGAAGCCCCCTACCGAGGCGACCCGGCCGAAGTCCGACCAAGCCGCGCCGAATGCGCTTATTTGTGCGCGGTTGCCGGCCATTATTTCCCGCGTCTCGCCGGTGCCCGGCCGAGCGGCGAATTCGCCGGCCTTCGCGTCCTGCCTGCGGTCGCCGGCCGGCCGTTCGGGCGCTCGCGCGAGACGCTGTTCGCGGCGTTTCCGCCGGCCGCGCCCCGGCTGTTCAGCATCATCGGCGGCAAGTTGACCACCTATCGGGCCAGCGCCGAGAAGCTCGTGCGCTGTCTCGCGCCGCACTTGCCAAAACGCCAGCGGCGGGGCGACACCCGGACGCTGCCGCTGACGCCGGACTGATGGCCCCCCGCTGTGTCCTGACGCTCGATCAGGGCGGCCACGCCAGCCGCGTCGCGCTGTATTCGCCGGCCGGTGACCGCCTGGCGGCGGCCGAAGCCCCGCTCGCCACAAGCCACCCGCGGCCCGGCTGGGTCGAACACGATCCCGAAGAACTGCTCGCCTCGCTGCTGAAGGCGCTCGATGAACTTGCCGTTGTCGCGCAGGCAGCGCGTCTGATGCCGGCGGCCGCGGGACTGGCGACCCAGCGTTCGAGCGTCGTCCTGTGGGAGCGGAGCACCGGCCGGCCACTGTCACCGGTCTTTTCGTGGCAGGACACGCGGCATGCAGCCTGGCTTACCGGTCTCGGGCTCGAGGCCGGCCGGATCCGCGCCTTGACCGGCTTGGTGCCGTCGCCGCATTACGGCGCAAGCAAACTTCGTTGGGCTCTCGACCACCTGCCGGCGGTGCGCGCTGCGTTGCGGCGCGGCGACTTGTGCGGCGGACCGCTGGCCGCGTTTATCCTCAACCGTCTGCTGGCCGAACGGCTGTTCGTCTGCGATCCGGCGAACGCTTCACGCACGCTGTTGTGGGACGTGCGCAGCGGCGACTGGTCGCCCGAGCTGCTCGCCGCTTGCCAAATCCCGCGCCCGATCCTGCCGGACCTCGTGCCGAGCCGCCAGCCGTTCGGCACACTGCCGTTCGCCGGCCGTTCGATCCCGTTCACGGTGGCGACCGGCGATCAGTCGGCGGCGCTTTACGCCGGCGGCGCACCCGAGCCGCACACGGTTTATATCAACCTCGGCACCGGGGCGTTCGTGCAGCGCCTCGCCAGTGTCGAAGGCGCCGCCGCGACAGGTCTTTTAGCCAGTGTTGTCTTTGCCGACCGCGAGCAGCGCCTGACCGTTCTCGAAGGCACCGTCAACGGCGCCGGAGCGGCGCTCGACTGGCTGGCCGAACGCCACGGCCGGCCGGCCGCCGACTGGTTGCCGCGGCTCGATTCGTGGTTGGAGACGAACACCGCACCGCCGCTGTTTCTGAACGGTATCGGGGGTCTGGGTTCACCGTGGTGGCGCGCCGCTGTCCCGAGCGGCTTCGACGACCCGGCCGGGGCGTCCGTCGCGGCCGATGGAGAACAGGCGCTCGCCCGCGAAGCGGTCGCCGTGATCGAGAGCATCGTCTTTATGCTGGCGGTCAACTGTGAGCGTTTGACCCAGGCCGCCGGCCCGTTCGGCACGATCCGGGCGAGCGGCGGACTGTCCCGGCTGGATGGCCTGTGCCAACGCCTCGCCGCGCTGACCGGCTGCCCGGTCGAACGGGTCCCGGACTTGGAAGCGACCAGCCGCGGTCTCGCCTGGCTGCTGGCGCAGCCGCGGGAACCATGGCGCACCACCACCGCGACCGTTTTCCACCCCGCACCGAATGCCGCCCTCGCGGCGCGTTATTGCCTCTGGCGCACCCGCCTCGAAAAGACGCTGCATCGTTGAACCTGGTCGTCCCCGGAGTACCCCCGGCACCGCCGGCGGAGGGTGACGATCAAAGGTGTGTTTTGAAAAACAGCATCGTCACCTCGCCGAACCGATCCTGGTTTTCTTTTTTGCGGAAGCCGTGGCCTTCGTTCATCGCCTTCATGTACCACACCGGTACGCCGCCGGCACGCAGCGCGGCGACCAGTTGTTCCGATTCGCTGACCGGCACGCGCGGGTCGTTGTGACCCTGGGCGACGAACAGCGGGATGCGGATTTTTTCGACGTGGCTGAGCGGGCTGATGTTTTCGAGGTGAGCGCGCATCTGGGGATCGCGTTCGTCGCCGTATTCGACACGCCGGAGGTCGCGGCGGTAATCCTGGGTGTTTTCCAGAAAGGTGACGAAATGGCTGATACCGACGATATCGACCGCGGCTTTCAACCGGGCGCTGTAGTGCACCGCACCGGCGAGCACCATATAACCGCCGTAACTGCCGCCGTACAGCGCAACGCGCCCGGCGTCGAGGTCGGGTTGCGTCGCGATCCAGTCAAGCAGAGCGCCGATGTCGCGCACCGAATCTTCGCGTTTGACCCCGTTGTCGAGGGCGACGTAGGTTTTGCCGTAACCGGAAGAGCCGCGGACATTGGGTACGATCACCGCGGCGCCGAGTTCGGCCAACCAGAGCTGGTAGGTGCTGCTGAACACCGGGCGCGCTTGGCCTTCCGGTCCGCCGTGGATGCTGACGATCACCGGATGCGGACCGGGACCGGGCGGGCGGTACACGAAGGCCGGAATTTGCCGCGGCTGGTCGTCAACGGTATCGAACGTCGGGTAGTGGATCAATTCCGGCAAGACGAAACGGCCGGGGTCCAGGCCACCGACCTCGCTCGCCGTCCAGCGTTCGAGCGCACCGGCTTGCAAGGGCTCTGCACCGAGCGCCAGGACATAGGCATCGCTCGGGGTTTGGGCGTTGTTCAGCGTGAAGGCGAGGCGATCGCCGGCCGCATTAAAACGCAGGCCGCCGATCACTCCGGCCGGAATCCCTGTGACCCGCCGGTGGACACCCCGCGCCGGATCGAACAGGTATAACTGCGACAGCCCGTCCTCGTTGCTGACCAACGCGCCGTGCCGGCCGTCCAGGCTGAGCGCGAATTCGGTCACCGACCAGTCGATATCGGCGCTCAGCGGTTGCCATGCCTGGCCCGGGGTAAGGCTTTGATAGGCCAATTGATTGAATTCGCCGCCGCGGTCGGTCAAGAAATACACTCCGTCCGCCTGGCCCTTCGCGTCATGACGGAACGCCTGGGCGAATTCGCTGGCCGGCGGTTCGGCCGCCGGGAGCAGCGGAGTCAGTGTGCCGGAAACGAAATCCAACAGGTAAATCCGGGCATCGTTGATGCTGATGTACTGCTGGATCAGCAGCCGCTCGCCGCTGCGGTCGAAGGCCACCGGCCCCCACCAGGTGCCGTCTTCGGATTTGACGGCGAGCCGGGCGCTGGCCGGGTCGCCGGCCTGCATGACCCAGACATCGTTGGCCCGCCCGTCGCGGCGCGTGCTCTGAAAGGCCAGGCGCGCCCCGTCTTCGGACCACACCAACTGGCTGTTGCGCGAGGTACCGTCGCTGACCATCACGCTCTGCCCGGTCTCCGAGTCGAGGACAAAAATCTGCGAAAATTCGCTGCCGCCGGTATCGCGGGTCAGGGCCAACTGTTCGCCGCCGGGTTGCCGGACCACCTCGCCGACCGGCTCGTCGAACCACGTCAATTGGCGGCGGGCGCCGCCGGGGGACGCGACCTGATGGACCTGGTTAACCTCGGCGAAACGGGTATTGACATACAATCGCCGGCCGTCGGAAGTCCAATCGACGACGCTGGCACTGCGCACATTCTGGTAGCGCTTGAGCTGCTCGCGCAGCGCCACCGGGATCTCCGGCACGTCTTCGAGAATCACCTGGCCGTTGTTCGCCTCGCGGCGGGCCACTTCGGCGGCGGCCAAAGGGCCGGCCGACAGAATCGATAACGCAGCCAATAACAAAAGACTGATACGGTTCATCGCGCGTCTCCCTTATCTGCACATCACCCTGCGAGTATACCCAAGCCCAAGCCGGCGCTCGGGGCTATGAGATAATGATCAAATAATGACCAGCAGCATACACATCGTGATCCTCGCCGCCGGGGCCGGCAAGCGCATGCGCTCGAACCGCCCCAAGGTGTTGCAGCTACTGGCCGGCCGGCCGCTTCTGGCGTATGTGATCGAGCGCGCCAAAACGCTGGCCCCGGCGTCGATCCGGATCGTGCACGGCGCTGGCGGGGCGGACATCAAAGCCGCCTTGCCGGATGCCGATCTCATCTGGTGCGAACAGCCAAAACCCCGTGGTACCGGTGATGCGCTGCGTTGCGGCCTCGACGGCCTGCCGGCGGCGGCGCGCGTTCTGGTGCTCTACGGCGACACACCGCTGACGCCCGCCGTCGATCTCGAAGCGCTGCTCGCCGCCGGCGCCGATCTGGCGGTGCTGAGCGCCGAACTGGACGAACCGGCCGGTTACGGGCGCATCGTCCGCGACGGGCATGGCCGCTTCGAGGCGATCGTCGAGGAACGCGACGCCGATCCGACGATCCGCGCGATCCGCGAAGTCAATACCGGAGTGATGACGGCGACCGCCGGTGACGTCCGCCGCTGGTTGGCGCGCTTGACGACCGACAACGCGCAAGGCGAATACCTGCTCACCGATTGCATCGCCCTGGCCGCCGGTGAAGGAAAGCAGGTGATCGCGCTGGCGTCGAGCGCGCCGCTCGACTGCCTGGGCGCCAACGACCGCGCCGAACTCGCTCGCCTCGAACGGCGCCTGCAACAGATCCGCCGTGCCGCGGCACTGGCCGCCGGGATTGCGTTGCTCGACCCCGAACGCGTCGAAATCCGCGGCCGGCTCGAGGCCGGGCGCGACGTGACGATCGACACCGGCGTGATCCTCGAAGGCGACGTCCGGCTCGGCGATGAAGTGACGCTCGGCGCCGGCGTCATCGTCCGCGACAGCACGCTCGCCGCCGGTACCGTCGTCGAGCCGTATTCGGTGCTCGATGGCGTGCACAGCGAAGGGCCATGCCGGATCGGGCCGTTCGCCCGGCTCCGTCCCGGCACCGTGCTCGCCGCCGGTTCACGGGTCGGCAATTTCGTCGAGACCAAAAAGACCCGGCTCGGTAAAGACAGCAAGGCCAACCACTTGAGTTATCTCGGCGACGCCGAAATCGGCGCAAAGGTCAATATCGGCGCCGGCACGATCACCTGCAATTACGACGGCCGCGACAAGCACCCAACGACGATCGGCGCCGGGGTTTTCATCGGCTCGAACAGCGCGCTGGTCGCGCCGTTGACGATCGGCGCCGATAGTCTGGTCGGCGCCGGCTCGGTGATCACCGAGGACGTGCCGGCCGCCAGCTTGGCCCTCGGACGCGGCCGGCAGGTCAACCTGCCGTGCCACGAGAAAAAAACAAAAAAGAAAGGAGGATAGTCCGATGTGTGGCATTGTCGCCGCGAGCGCCGCCCGCGAAGTCAGCGGCATTTTATTGAACGGCTTGAAAGCGCTGGAATACCGGGGTTACGACTCGGCCGGCCTGGCGCTGATCGCCGGTGACCGTTTGCACCGGCTGCGCACCGCTGGCAAAGTGCGCGACCTGGAAGCGCTGTTCGCCGCCACGCCGCTCGCCGGGCAGTGCGGCATCGCCCATACCCGCTGGGCGACCCATGGTGTCCCGTCCACGCCGAACGCCCACCCGCACGTCTCGCGCGACAACGTCGCGCTCGTACACAACGGCATCATCGAGAACCACGAAGAGCTGCGCGGCGAACTCGAAGCCGCCGGCTTTACGTTCACCTCCGACACCGACACCGAAGTGATGGTGCACCTGATCGAGCACCTGCTCGACCAAGGCCACGATCTGCTCGCCGCCGTGCAGGCGGCAACGCGCCGGCTGCACGGCGCCTATGCGATCGCGGTGCTGACCGTGCGCGAACCCGGCCGCGTGGTCGGTGCCCGGCGCGGCAGTCCACTGGTCCTGGGGGTCGGCTTCGGCGAGCATTTCCTCGCTTCCGACATACACCCGCTGCTCGCCGTCACCAACCGTTTCGTGTTTCTCGAGGAAGGCGATATCGTCGATTTCGATCCCTCTGGGTTTCGGATATACGACGGCAGCGGTGCGGCCGTCGAGCGCCGCCTGCACGAAAGCGAGATCAGCCCGGATGCGATCAGCCGCGGCGGCTACCGCCATTTCATGCAAAAAGAGATTTTCGAGCAACCGTCGGCGGTCAGCGAATCGCTCGAAGGCCGGCTGTACAAAGGCCGGCTGCTGCCCGATTTGTGCGGCGCCGGTTCGTCGGCGCTGCTGTCGAGGGTCCGCCACCTGCACCTGGTGGCCTGTGGGACGAGTTATCACGCCGGGCTCGTCGCCCGTTACCGGATCGAGCGCCTGGCGCGCCTGCCGTGCACCGTCGAAGTGGCCAGCGAATACCGTTACCGCAACGCCGTCGTCCCGCCCGACACGTTGTTTGTCGTGATTTCGCAATCGGGCGAAACGGCTGATACCCTCGCCGCGCTGCGCCATGCCAAGGACGCCGGCTATCTGGCGCGGCTGGCGATCTGCAACGTCCCGGAAAGCAGCGTCGTGCGCGAAGCCGACCTGGTCCTGATGACCCGCGCCGGGCCGGAAATCGGCGTCGCTTCGACCAAGGCGTTCACGACCCAACTCACGGCGCTGTTGCTGCTCGTCCAGGAACTGGCCCGCCACCACCACGGCGACGACCCGGAAGTGCAAGATCACCTCAAGGCGCTGGCCCTGCTCCCCGAGCAACTGCGCCGCGCCCTGGAACTCAACGACGCGATCGCCGAAGTCGCCCGCGACCTCGAAGAATGCCGCAGCGCGCTGTACATCGGCCGCGGCAGCCACTACCCGATCGCCCTCGAAGGGGCGCTCAAGCTCAAGGAAATCTCCTATATCCATGCCGAGGCCTTTCCGGCCGGCGAACTCAAGCACGGGCCACTGGCCCTGGTCGATCACGAAATGCCGATCGTCGCGGTCGCGCCGCGCGGCCATCTGGCCGACAAGCTGGAATCGAACCTGGCCGAAATCCGGGCCCGCGGCGGCCGTCTGTACGTCTTCGCCGCCGGCGGCCTGAAACGGCCGCGCGGCGACCTCGCCAGTTGGCTCGAAGTGGCGGCCCCCGACCCCTGGCTGTCGCCGGTGATCATGACCGTGCCCTTGCAGCTTTTGGCCTATCATGTCGCCGTCCATAAGGGCACCGACGTCGATCAGCCGCGCAATCTGGCCAAATCGGTGACGGTGGAGTAAACTGCAACAAAGACGGGCCGACCGATCCGGCCCTTTTTTATCTCGATGAACGACGGAATCGCCCCATGAAACGCCATCGCCGACCGACCGACGAAGCCGAAATCAACATCACCCCGATGCTCGATATCGTCTTTATCATGTTGATTTTCTTCATTGTGACCACCTCGTTCGTCAAAGAGCGCGGCCTCGATATCGCCCGCCCGACGCAGGCCGAAGCGCCGCCGCCGAAAGAAGAAAAAGGCCCGATCGTCGTCAAAATCAGCAGCAACAGCGAGATCAAGGTCGGTGACCGGACGGTCAACCCCGACGCGATCCGCGCCAATCTCGAACGCGAGCGCGCCGCCAAGCCCGAATCGCCGCTGATCATCGCCGCCGACCCGGACGCCGAGGTCAACGCCGTCGTGATGGTGCTCGACGCCGCCAAAATCGCCGGCATTGCGCGGATCAATCTGGCGACGATCCGTAATAACTGAATCAGCGTCTGGGAGGCCGCCTCCCGGGAGGCTTGCCGACGTGGGGGCAGGGGGCCGCTGTCACCTGGCTGTCAAGTCGAGGTGGCAGCATTCCGTCTTCCGAGAACCATTAGCAGGCTGTTGAAAAACAGCCTGCTAATCCGGGCCACGGATGGCCCGGCGAAATCAGGCGCTCCTTAGCGGCTGATTTCGGGAGCGCAGCGCAAGTCGCGCCTTTCGCAAGCGACGTTGAAAAACGCCAGGATGGCGTTTTTTCAACAACCTGTTAAACCTGATTGGGGTATCGCATGAACATTGCACAGCGCGGCGCGCAGGCGGCTCTGTGGGCTGGCCTGTGCGCCTTGGCGCAGATCACGGCCGCCGCACCAACACCGGTTTTCGTCAACGAACTGCATTACGACAACACCGGGGCCGACACGGGCGAGGGGGTTGAGATCGCCGGTCCGGCGGGTACCGATCTGGCCGGTTGGAGTGTCGTGTTGTACAACGGCAATGGCGGCACGGCGTACGACACCATCGCCTTGAGCGGCACGATCCCCGATCAGTGCGGCGGCTTCGGCACCCTGTGGTTTCCTCGCGCCAACATCCAGAACGGCGTGCCCGATGGCCTGGCCCTGGTCGACGATCTGAGTGGCGTGGTGCAGTTTCTGAGCTACGAAGGCGTGTTCGTCGCTGTCGGCGGTCCGGCCGATGGCCTGACCAGCACCGATCTCGGCGTGTTCGAGCCCGGCTCCGACGCGATCGGCATGTCGCTGCAACGGACCGGCACCGGCAACGTGGCCGAGGACTTCATCTGGAGCGGTCCGGCGACGGCCTCGCCCGGCGCCTGCAATGCCGGCCAGACTTTTGTCGCCGCGCTGCAGCCGGAACTGCTGCTCAGCGAGATCGTGGTCACACCCACCGGCGGCGAATACCTCGAAATCTTCAACCCCAACGCCGCGCCCGTCGATCTGAGTGACGTGTACCTGACCGACGCCACCTTCGCCGGCGGCGGCACCTTCTACTACAACATCGTCACCGGCAACCTGACGCTCGCCGGCGGCGGCGGCTTCGGCGATTTCCATGCCCGCTTCCCGGACGGCGCCAGCATTGCCCCCGGTCAATATCAGACCGTGGCGCTCACCGGTTCGGACGCCTTCTTCGCGACTTACGGCCAGAGCCCGGACTACGAACTGTTCGAAGATGGTATGGCGGCTGATGCCGTGCCCGACATGCGCGAGGCGCTGCCCGGCTCGATCAACGCCCAGGGCGCGCTGAGCAACGACGGCGAGGTGGCTATCCTCTACACCTGGGATGGCGTTGGCGATCTGCTGACCGATCTGGACTACGCCGTGTGGGGCGACAAGGCCGAGGCGGTGGACAAGTCCGGCGTCGCCGTCGACGGCCCCGACGCCGACGGTCTCGCTTCCACCTATCTGAACGACACGCCCATCGCCAACCAGGATATCGTCGCGCCGGCGGCGCATGCCGTCGGCGACAGCTTCCAGCGCGAAGACCTGTTCGAGGGCAGCGAGATCAGCACCGGCGGCAATGGCGCCAATGGCCATGACGAAACGTCAGAGGACTTCACCAACACCTGGTGTCAGGGTCCGGCCACGCCGGGTGCGATGACCGTGTGCAACGCGCCACCGGCAGCGGGCGTGATCATCAACGAAATCAACGCCGATCCTGATGCCACGGGCGGCGATGCCAACGGCGACGGGACGGTCAACACCACCAACGACGAATTCGTCGAGATCGTCAACAACACCGGCGCCCCGCTGGATATGTCGGGTTGGACCCTGTCCGACGGCGTCAGCGTGCGCCATACTTTCCCCGCCGGCACGGTCATCGCCGAGCAGTGCGCGGTGGTGGTATTTGCCGGTGGTACGCCCACCGGCGTGTTCGGCGGCGCCACCGTGCAGGTGGCCAGTTCCGGCGCGCTCGGCCTGAACAACACCGGCGACAGCATAACCGTCAACGACGGCCTGATCGACCGCGCGATCGCCGCCTACGGCGCCGAAGGCGGCAACAACCAGTCGCTGACCCTCGATCCCGATATCACCGGTATACCGCCTTACGTGCAGCACAGCATCGCCACCGGTTCCGGCGGCGCGCTGTTCTCGCCCGGCACGCGCATCGACGGCGGCAATTTGCCCGGCTGCATCGTCGCCCCGCCCATCGTCATCAACGAAATCCATGCCGATCCCGATAACACGGGCGGCGATGCCAATGGCGACGGCGTGCTCAACACCAGCAACGACGAATTCGTCGAAATCTACAACAACACCGGCGCGCCGCTCGATCTCTCGGGCTGGACGCTGGCCGACGTTGTCGGCGTGCGCCATACTTTCCCCGCCGGCACGGTCATCGCTGACCGCTGCGCCGTGACCGTCTTCGGTGGCGGTACGCCGACCGGCGGTTTCGGCGGCGCCACGACGCAAACCGCCAGCACCGGCACCCTGGGCCTGAACAACGGCGGCGATACCGTGACCCTCAACGACGGTTCCACCGATCGCGCCAGCGTCGTTTATGGCGCCGAGGGCGGCAACAATCAGTCGCTGACCCTCGATCCCGACATCCTCGGGACGAATTATGTGCAGCACAGCGTCGCCACCGGTTCGGCCGGCGCCTTGTACTCACCGGGCACACTGATCAACGGCGCCAACTTTGCCGGTTGCACCCCGCCGCCTCCGGTGCTGGTGTGCGGTGCGGCGGCCACTCCCATCCATGCGGTGCAGGGTAATGGAGCGACCAGCCCGCTGGCCGGCAGCCCGGTGCAGGTCGAAGGCGTGGTGGTGGCCGACTTCCAGGGCGCGAGCGCGCTCAGCGGCTTCTTCCTGCAGGAAGAGGATGCCGACGTCGATGCCGATCCGGCCACTTCGGAAGGCGTCTTCATTTTCGACAGCACTTTCGGCGTGGATGTACAGACCGGCGACCGGGTGCGCGTCGCCGGCACGGTGGAAGAATTCAACGAAAACACCGAAATCAGCAGTGTCAACGGGGTGGCGGTGTGCGCCAGCGGTGTACTCGGCGAGGTGACGCGCACCGATCTGACCCTGCCGGTGGCCACCCTCGACGATCTGGAAGCGCTCGAGGGTATGTGGGTGCGCATGGCCCAGGCGCTGACCGTCAGCGACGTCTTCGATATCGTGCGTTTCGGCGAGTTCGTGGCCTCGAACGGCCGGCTGTACACGCCCACCCAGATCGTCGCACCGGGCGCGCCGGCGCAGGCTCAGGATGCAGCCAATCTGCTGAACCAGGTCGTGGTCGACGATGCCCGCAACGGCGCCAATCAGATGCCGTTCGTGGTCGGCGCGGACGATACCAATCCGCTCGACGCGCAAAATCCGGTGCGCAACGGCTTTACCCTCACCAACCTGGAAGGGGCGCTCAATTTCGCTTTCGGCGACTATCGCATCCAGCCGACCCAACCGCTGGTCTTCGACGAGGCGGCCAATCCACGGCCCGGCCCGCCGGCGCCGCCGGCGAGCGATCTACGCCTGGCCAGTTTCAACGTCTTCAACTTCTTCACCACGCTCGACGTGCCCGGCAACACCTGCGGCCCCAATGCGCTGAGTTGCCGCGGCGCCAACACCGCCGGCGAACTGACGCGCCAGACCGACAAACTGGTCACCGCCCTGATCGGTCTAAACGCCGACGTGGTGGCCTTGATCGAGGTGGAGAACGACAGCGACGACAGCACGCTGCAACGGATCGTGAATTCGCTCAACAGCGCCGCCGGCAGCAGTGTGTGGCAATTCATTGCCAGCGGCTTCCTCGGCACCGATGCGATCAAACCGGCGTTCATCTACCGCACCGACCGCGCTCGGCCGGTGGGGCCCTTCGCCGTTCTCGACGAGACGGTCGATCCGCGCTTCGACACCAGCCGCCAGCGGCCGAGCGTGGCGCAGACCTTCGCTGACACCAACAACGGCATGGTCAATGTGGTCGTCAACCATCTGCGTTCCAAGGGCAGTTGCCCCAACGACGGCAGCGCCAACGACGACAACGGCGACGGCCAGGCCTGCTGGAATCAGTGGCGCACTTTGTCGATGCAGGCCATGGTCGACTGGCTGCCCACCGATCCCACCGGCCAGGGCGACCCCGACTTCCTGCTCGTCGGCGATTTCAACTCCTATGCCCAGGAAGACCCCCTGCAGGTATTGGCCGCGGCCGGCTTCAGCAACCTCGAAATCCAGTTCAACGGCGGCAACCCGGCGGTATACAGTTTTACTATCTTCGGGCTGGCCGGGTCGCTCGACCACGCCATCGCCAACGCCAGCATCGCGGCTCAAGTGAGCGACACGCAGACCTGGCACATCAACGCCGACGAGTACGTGGGCTTCGATTTCAACGAAGAGGACTTGCCGGGGTCGGGCGGCGTCAACCTGCCCAAGCCGGCCAATTTCTACAACGTCGATCCCTATCGCACGTCCGACCACGATCCCTTGCTGATCAGCCTTGATCTGAACTCGGAAGTGACCGCCGGCTTCACGCTGGCCAACAGCAACGTGGCCGAGAGCGCGGGCACGCTCAACCTGGCGCTGAACCTCGATCGTGCTCCAATCTTCGACGTGCAGTTGCGCGTGCAGAGCACCGGCGGCACAGCCACCGCGGGCACCGACTACACCGCTGTCGATCAGGTGATCACCATACTCGCCGGCACCACCAGCCGCAGCGTACCGCTGACCCTCTTGCAAGATGCGCTGGTGGAGGGCAGCGAGACGGTGGTGCTGACTGTGAGCGACGTACTGGGTGCGGCCATCGGCGCATCGTCCACACATCAAGTGACGATCACCGACGATGACGCGCCCGGCGCCGTCGTCACGCCGACCAGCGGCCTGGTCACCACCGAGGGCGGCGGCACTGCGGTCTTCACCGTGGTGCTGACCTCGGCGCCCACCGCCACAGTGAATATTCCGCTGGTCAGCGGCAATCCGGCCGAGGGCGATGTCAGCACGGCCATGCTCAGCTTCGACAGCGGCAACTGGAGCGTGCCCCAGCCCGTCACTGTCACCGGTGTGGATGACGCCGTACTCGACGGTGATCAGCCCTACACCATCCAGGTCGGCCCGGCCGCCAGCAACGACCCTTTCTGGCAGGGTCTGGTCCTGAGCGACGTCGCCGTGACCAATCTCGACGATGAAACCGCCGTGACGCTGATCAGCGGACCCACCGCCACCGGCAGCGGTGCCGCTGCCATCAGCTTCACCGGTGGCGGCCCGCTGTGCACCTTCGATCCGGTGGCCACCGGCTTCGTCAACGTGAGCAGCGTGGCCGTGCCGCCGCCGGCCGGTCTGATCTTCCCGCACGGTCTGGTGCAGTTGCAGATCAGCGGCTGCAACGTCGGCGGCAGCGTTACCTTTGAATTGATGTTGCCGCAGGCGCTGGGTGAGAACAGCCGACTGTGGAAATTCGGCAACCCCGGCAACGGCGGTCCCGACCAGTGGTTCGAATTCCCGGCCGTCATCGCCGGAGACACCGTCACCTATACCCTCACCGACGGCGGCCCCGGCGACGGCGACGGCAGCGCCAACGGCGAAATCGTCGATCCCGCCGGCCCGACGCTGGCCGGCGTCCAAGCCGTGCCGGTCCCGGTCTTCGACCGCCGCAGCCTGTGGTGGCTCATACTGGCGCTGTTCGCCACCGGTGCCGCCTTCGCCCGGCACCGCTGGTCCAGTTCCTGAAACAGCACATGACGCCATCGGCCACTCACTACCCCCTTCTTCCGGGGCCAGCCGCGAGCGTTCGCGCATCTCGGTTTTCAGTGAAGGAATTACTCACCCAAGCGCTGCAGGGCCTGCCGGACTAGATCGGGGGCCAGCCAGGAACCTTCCGCGATCAACCGTTCCACAAGCGGTCGGGCTTCTTGAATCAGACCGGCTTGGCGTGCACGCAGAATAACGCCGAGAGTGCCGATCAAAGGTACGCCATGGACCTTCGCCGTTGCACGCGCTTCCGCATCGTCCAGCACTGCGCGATGTCCATTGGCCAGACAATGGGCAAGGACTTGGGTTTCACCCGCGCCCAGGTCCCATCCAAGCATCGAGGATGGGACTGGTAAGTTCGGTGCCAGGCGAGGTTGAACCCAGTTGAGTATACCCGCGTCCAATTCTGCCGGTATGCCGGCCGCCACTTCGTCCATGACTGCTCGTGGTACGATGATCCGCAACGCCAAGCCTTCAAGCAGGTCGAGACGATCCAGCTTGCCAAGTGCACTCCGTCACTAATATTGTCACGTTCAGAGCGCGCCCGCGCCGCCAGTGGAAGGTGCGCCCCGCAGTGAATGGCCTCCACCCTTTACAAGGGTCGCAACGCAGCACTGGCGGCGCCGGCGCGCTCCCTCCGGGCGGCCCGGAAAGGGGTCATCCGCGGCGTTATGGCTCTTGGCAAGGGAATCACCCTTCCCTACGAGCCATGCCTTGCGTCTAACCCCTTTCCGAGCCGCTGAATGTCACAATATTAGTGACGGAGTGCACTAGCTGGATCAGTGGCGAGGCATTAACGACCCAGGCTGCCTCAGTTGCCGGCAAGCTCCGCCTCCAGTTCGTCGGCAGACAGTTGGATGGCGGGTACCCTCCGGCGACGCAACTCTTCGATGAATGCGGCGCGGCTTAAACCCGCAATCTCTGCGGCTTTGCCCTGAGAGATGCGCTGCTCCGCATACCACTGCACAGCGGCGGCGATACGCATTTCCTTGGCGAAGTCAGCCGGCGAAAGGCGCAAGGCGGAAAAAATGGCTTCGGGCAATTCTATGGCCAGTTGTGTCATAAAGGATCTCTTTCAGTCTGCCTCATGGCTCGATTTTCCGTTATTTTCTCACCAAAGGGAAGGGAGGAGAGCGTGGACGAGGAGAGCCTGGACAACCGCCGAAAATCCGCCTCCCCTCTCCTAAGCGGTACATGCGCCGATCCAGGACACGATCAAACCGTCAAGATCAAACCAGTACGAACCTTGAAGTAGACTCCAGAGTCAAGAGCCAATCGAGGACAGCCAATCGAGAAGCTGGCGCTCGATGCTGCCGTTGGCGCGGTCGGCGTGGATCTGGCAGCCGAGCTGGGACTGGCTGGTGAAGATGATGTCATAGCCCCGGCGCACGGCGCAGTGCCCCCTGGACGAAGCGCCACACCGGGGCGTAACTGCCGGGATAGCCAAAGCGTAACCGCAACGTCTGGTGGATCTTCTTGATCCGGATGCCGGTGGTTGCCCTCTGGTGCAGCTTGGCCACGGTGCGCCAGCCTTGATTGCTTTTATGGTGCGTTTCGCGGGCGGTTGAGCCGTCTGATCGATCTGCAATCTACGGCGACTCAAAGCCATCGGTGAACAGCACGCTGGAACCGAACACCACATAGCTGCGCCCGGAAAAATCGCCGTTCGGGTCGGCGCCATAAGCGCCGACAATCAGATCGGCAAGGCCGTCGCCATTGACATCGCCGGCGGCCGCGACCGAAAAGCCGGAATGATCTGACGCCGCCTCGCCGTCGAGCTTGAAGCCGTTCGTGCCATCGAGCGCCGCAAGTTGCAACGTCGCGGGAAAGCCCGTGCTTCGGCCGAACACCACATAGCTGCGCCCGGAACGGTCGCCGTTGGGGTCGGCGCCCGGGGGCGCCGACGATCAGATCGTCGAGGCCGTCGCCATTGAGATCCCCGGCGGCCGCGACCGACAAGCCTGAAAGATCGCGCATCGCTTCGCCGTCGAGCTTAAAGCCGTTCGTACCATCGAGCGCCGCAAGTTGCAACGTCGCGGGAAAGCCCATGCTTCGGCCGAACACCACATAGCTACGCCCGGAATAATTGCCGTTGGGGTCAGCGCGATAAGCGCCGACGATCAGATCGTCGAGACCATCGCCATTGAGATCGCCGGCGGCCGCGACCGAACGGCCGGAACCATAACTCTCCGCCTCGCCGTCTAGCTTGATGCCATTGCTGCCATCGAGATCGGCCAGCGGCAGGATCGCCGGAAAGCCTGAGCTTCGGCCGAACACCACATAGCTGCGCCCGGAATAGCTGCCGTTGGGGTCGGCGTACGGAGCGCCGACGATCAGATCGTCGAGGCCGTCGCCATTGAGATCGCCGGAGGCCGCGACCGAACGGCCGGATTCATCGCCCAATGCCTCACCGTCGAGCTTGAAGCCGTTCGTGCCATCGAGCGCCGCTAGCGACAAGGTGGCGGCAAAGCCTGAGCTTCGGCCGAACACCACATAGCTGCGCCCGGAAGCGTTGCCGTTGGGGTTGGCGCTAAAAGCGCCGACGATCAGATCGTCGAGACCATCGCCATTGACATCGCCGGCGGCCGCGACCGAACGGCCGGAAAGATCGTACGCCGCCTCACCGTCGAGCTTAAAGCCATTCGTGCCATCGAGTGCGCTGAGCTGGACCACCGGCGGGAAGTCTTGCGCCTGGGCGCCGCCGGCCCAGCCGCCGAGTAGCGCGGCGGAGACCGCCAGGGCCAGGACGGTTCGTTCGTGTGCTCGTCCACTCCCTCTGGATGGGCTGCGGGATGGCCGATCCAGGCTGAATGGCAACGAACTGGACATGACGAAGGCTCCTGTTGTGATACCCAATTGTTGCATAGATTCCCGGAATTCTCGGTCAAGCTGGCGAGTGCAGCTTGTCCGATTCCCCGACAAACCGTAGTAATTCTACGGTTCGAGGGGAAGCGGACAAGATGTGCCGCCAGCTTGGGCGAGAAACCGGGCGCGTCACCTTAGGTGAATTTGATTTTCCTGCTAATAGCGACATAACTATATGATTTCACGGAGAATTTGATGAAATCGAGCAAAATTTATGCAACTATTGGGTATACTTTCTGACCCGGGCGCCCAGGAAGTATAAGCGCCCCATTCCCCGACTTCTACCGGAATCAGCGCATGGCGAAAGCTGCGGATCATGTTGCCCCATCTGGTCGATTCTGGATTCGATTACGAGATCGGTCCTCCAATGCGGCGCGGCCGTGAAAGTCCTTGGCAATTGGCGGATAATGAGCAGTTTGCACCCAACGTCGTGCTCGTGACTCAGATTGCCCCCACTCCGACTTGGACTCATCCGCTGTTCGGCGCCGATTTTTTCACTTTGCTCCGGATCCTGACGCGCCACGGGGCGTTGCCGCCTCGTGTCTGGCCGCTGGTCGCCGCCGGCTTGGCCGCGAGCCTGGGGCGCGCGCCGTTCAGCCTGGTCGAGACGGTGTGGGCCAAAAAGCGCTTGCGACGCCTCGGCGCAATACCGCCGCCGGTATTCATACTCGGCCACTGGCGCTCGGGGACGACGCATCTTTTCAACCTGCTGAGCCGCGACCCGGCTTTCGCCTGGGTGGATCCGATCGCCAGCGGCCTGCCGTGGGACTTTCTGCTGCTCGGGCGTTGGCTCCGCCCGCTGCTGCACCGCGCCCTGCCGGCCGATCGCTATATCGACCGCGTCAAAGTCACACCCGACATGCCGCAGGAAGACGAGATCGGGCTGGCGGCGATGCAGACCTTGTCGTATTACCACGGCTTGTATTTCCCGCGGCATTTCGCCACCGAATACCGGCGCGGCGTGTTTCTCGACGAGGTCGCGCAAAAAACCGTGCGGCGCTGGGAGCAGCGCTGCCGCTTTTACAACGAAAAGCTGCTGCTCGCCAAGATGGGTGATGGCGGGGACGAGTGGGCACCGGCGGGCCGCACGCTGCTGATCAAAAATCCGGTCTATACGGCGCGTGTCGCGCAGTTGAGAACGATCTGGCCGGATGCCCGTTTCATTCATATTGTCCGCAATCCGTATGTCGTCTACCGTTCGACCCGTCGCTTCTACCAGGCGCTGTTGCCGAAACTGGCGTTGCAGCCTTACGCCCCGGATGTCGCCGAGCAGGCGATTCTCGAAGGCTACCCCCGGATGATGGCCCAACTTGCCGCCGATACCGCCGACTTGCCGCCCAACCGCTTCGTGACTCTGCGTTTCGAGGATCTGGAAGCGTCACCGCTGGCGCAACTGGCGCACCTCTACCAGCAGCTCGAGTTGCCCGGTTTCGCCGCCGCCCGGCCGCGTTTTGCCGCCTATCTCGAAACGGTCCGCGACTACCGCAAAGGGCGCCACGATTTTCCGCCCGAGTGCGTGGCCAAAGTCGATCGTCATTGGCAGGCCGAAGTCCGGGCGCTCGGTTACACGGTGCCGCAATGAACCGCCCGCGACCCGGCAGCGCCACGGCGCGGGCCGCCGCTAACATTGCGCTGATCAAATACTGGGGCAAACGCCCTGGGATGCTGAATCTGCCGGCGACCGGCTCGCTGTCGCTGACGCTCGGCGCCCTGACGACCACGACGACGGTCTCGTTCGATCCGGCGCTCAAAACCGATCAGGTGACGATCAATGGTCACGACGATCCGCAGGTCACCCGCCGGATCGCTGCCTGGCTCGACCTGGTGCGCGCCGCCGCGGGGGTCACATGGCACGCAGCGATCACGAGCCGCAACGATTTTCCCACCGCCGCCGGTCTCGCTTCATCGGCTTCCGGTTTCGCCGCGTTGACCGTCGCCGCCGAGGCGGCGCTTGGCATCGACTTTGGCGCGCCGCGCCGCGCCGTCTTCGCCCGCCGCGGTTCGGGTTCGGCCGGCCGCTCGCTGTACGGCGGTTTCGCGATTCAGCACCGCGGCGAACGGGACGATGGCGAGGACGCGATCGCCGAGCCGCTGTTTCCCGCCGCGCACTGGCCGCTCGCCGCGGTCATTGCGATCACCGATCCGCGGCCGAAACCGGTGGCCTCGACCGACGGCATGACACTGACCGCCCGAACTTCGCCGTACTATCCGGCCTGGGTCGAAAGCAGCGCGGCCGACCTTGCAGCGGCGCGCCAGGCGATCGCGGCCCGTGATTTCGAGCGGCTCGCCGCGCTCGCCGAGCACAATTGCCTGAAGATGCACGCTAGCGCTCTGGCCGCCGATCCGGGGGTCGTGTACTGGCGCGGCGCGACCGTGGACGGGATCGATGCCGTCCGTGAACTGCGCGCCGCGGGCGTGCCGGTGTTTTTCACGATCGATGCCGGGCCGCAGGTCAAGGCGATCTGTTTGCCCGCGGCCCAAGATCGGGTCCGCGAGCGTCTCGCCGCGGTGCCGGGCGTGCACCAGGTCATCACCTCAGCCTTGGGCGAGCCGGCCGAAGTTCTCGCGGCGGAGCCGGGCGGCGACCGATGCTGAGCGCCAGCGCGCCGGGCAAGTTGGTGTTGCTCGGCGAGTACGCCGTGCTCGAAGGGGCGCCGGCACTGGTCCAGGCGATCGATCGCCGCGCCGTCGTTTCCGTGGTGGAACGCGCAGCCGAACGCGCCTCGTTCCACGCCATCCCGTTACTGCCCCAGGCGATCGAATTCGAATGGACGGCCGACGGCGGGGTGCGTTTCACCGACGAGGACGCCGGCCGGTCACTGACCCACGCCGCCCGCCTGCTCGCCGCATTCGGGCCGTGGACCGAAAACGGCTCGCCGGTGGCCATCAGCGCCGACACGCGCCGGTTTTTTGCCGCCGCCGGGTACAAGCTCGGTATTGGCTCGAGCGCCGCGCTCAGCGTCGCGCTCGCCGCCGCCTGGTTCGCGTGCCGCCACCCCGGCTCGCCGTTCGATCCGGGGCGCTGGCTCGGGGTGTTGCGCGAGCTGCACCGCTCGGCCCAGGGCGGGCAGGGCAGCGGCATCGACCTCGCGGCCAGCCTCTACGGCGGCGTCATTCGCTATAATCTTGTCGAAGAAAGTCCACAAATCAATCGCTTGAGCCTGCCCGCGGCGCTTTCTTGGGTATGGATCGGCCTCGGCAGGGCGGCTTCGACGGGCGATTTTCTGCGCGCTGCACGGCGGTTGAAGGAAAGTGATTGCGCGGTGTACGACAACCACATCCGCCACCTCGGTGAGATCGCCGCCACCGGTTGCGCCGCCGCCGAGGAAAACGACGCCGCCGGCTTGCTCGCCGCGTTGCAGGCCTACGGCGGGGCGCTGGAACGTTTCGGGTTGGCCGCCGAAGCGCCGATCTACACCGCCGACCACCGCCGGCTGGCGCAGATCGCCGGGCGCTATCCGGTGGCCTTCAAGCCCTCCGGCGCCGGCGGCGGCGACATCGCGCTGGCGGCGGCGGCGGACCCCGAGGCGCTGGCGGCGTTCGCCCGCGACGTGCACGGTGCCGGCTATCCGCTGTTGCCGCTGGCCCCGGCGGCGGACGGCGTCACCGTCGCGCTGGCAGTGAACGAGCCCACTTAGGACCCATCGGCAGTCATGGAAAAATCACGCATTCCCGAGTTCTACAAACTGACACCGGCCGAGCGCGTGCGCGCCGTCCGTGAGCGCGGCGCGGTCTCCGACGAAGATTACCGGCTGCTGCTCAGCGGCGAGCACACGCTCAAGATGCCGCGCGCCGACAAGATGATCGAAAACGTCATCGGTGTGCTCGGCATGCCGATGGGACTCGGGCTCAATTTCGTCATCAACGGAAACGATTACCTGGTGCCGATGGCGGTCGAGGAACCGTCGATCGTCGCGGCGATCTCGGCGGCGGCGAAAATCGTCCGGCGCAGCGGCGGTTTCATCGCCGAGAGCACCGAGCCGATCCTGATCGGCCAGATCCAGGTCGTCGATATGGCGCACGCCAGCCAGGCGCGCCAGGCGATCTTGCAACGCAAAGACGAAATCATCAACCTGGCCAACAGCCTGCACCCGAAGATGGTCGCCCGCGGCGGCGGCGCCAAGGATCTCGAAGTCCACCTGCACCGCGCGCCGTCGAGCGGCAAGGACATGCTGGTCGTCCACCTGCTGGTCAATACCTGCGATGCGATGGGGGCCAACCTCGTCAACACGATGTGCGAGGGCGTCGCGAGCCTCGTCGAAAGCATCACCAACGGCAAAGTGTTTCTCAGGATCCTCTCCAACTACACCGACCGCGCCCTGGTCCGGGCGCGCGTCGCGATCCCGCCGCAGCACCTGGCCGGTAAGGGTTTCAGCGGCGAGGAAGTGCGCGACGGCATCATCCTGGCCAACGACCTGGCGCTCGTCGATCCGTACCGTGCCGCGACGCACAACAAAGGCATCATGAACGGCGTCGATGCCGTGGCGCTGGCCAGCGGCAACGACTGGCGGGCGATCGAAGCCGCAGCCCATGCCTACGCCTGTCGCGATGGGCGCTACGCCTCGTTGACGCGCTGGTGGCGCGACGATGAAGGCCGGCTCGCCGGCGAACTCGAGATCCCGATCAAAGTCGGCACCGTCGGCGGCCCGTTGCAATCGAACCCGACGGTGGCGATCAACCTCAGGCTGCTGGCCGCCGGCTCGGCGCGTGAGCTGGCCGAAGTGATGGGCGCCGTCGGCCTGGCGCAGAACTTCGCCGCCCTGCGTGCCCTGGTCACCGAAGGCATACAGCAGGGCCATATGACCTTGCACGCGCGCAGCGTGGCGATGGCCGCCGGGGCGCCGGTGGAATTGTTCGAGGAAGTCGTCGACCGGCTGGTGGACAGCGGAGAAATCAAGATCTGGAAAGCCCGCGAAATCATCGGCGAGATCGAGGGCCACACGGCGCCGTCCGGCGACCAGCTCGCCACTCCGCTCGATCGCGAGCACGGCATCGGCCACGGCAAGCTGATCCTGCTGGGCGAACATGCCGTCGTTTACGGCAGTCACGCGCTGGCCGCTCCGGTGCCGATGGCGATCCAGGCGAAAATCGAAGACGGCCGCGACGGCGTCGACATCATCATCCCGCGCTGGGGCGTCGAACAGCGGCTGCACGAATCGCCCGCCAAACGCCAATCGTTCGAAAAACCGATCGCCTTGATCCTCGATAAACTCGGTCTCGGCCGGCGGGCGATGAAGATCGAGATCTTCCCCGGCATTCCACGCGCCACCGGTCTTGGCAGCTCGGCGGCGGTCGCCGTGGCCATCATCCGCGCCCTTGACGCGCATTTCAAACTGGGCCTCGGCGACGAGGAAGTCAATGCCCTGGCCTTCGAGTGCGAGAAAGTGGCGCACGGCACCCCGTCGGGCATCGACAATACGATGGCGACCTACGGCCGTTTTTTGCTCTTTTGCCGCGGCGAGACGCCCAAGCGCGAGGAAATCGCGATCGCCCAACCGCTGCCGCTGGTCATCGGGTTCAGCGGTGTCGAAAGCCTGACCGCCAAGATGGTCGCCCGAGTGCGCGACGCTTGGCGTAAGCACCCCGAATTGTACGAACGCATCTTCCGCGAAATCGATCACCTGGCACAGCAGGGCGCCGCCGCGGTCAAAAGCGGCGATCTCGAACAATTAGGTGAACTGATGAACGTCTGCCAGGGTCTTTTGAATGCGTTGCAAGTGTCGTGTTGGGAGATCGAAGAGATGATCCAGATCGCCCGCCAGCACGGCGCCCTCGGCGCCAAATTGACCGGCGGCGGCGGCGGCGGGGCGTTCATCGCGCTATGCGCCGATGCCGCCGGCCGCGCCGAGGTGGCAAGAGCACTGGAAGATCAGGGCTACCGCGCAATGGAGGTGAACGTTGGCGCTTGACCCAAGGCACGAAACCGACGCCGGCATCGGCGACATCGTCTCGTTCGACGACGAACAACTGATCCTCGTCGACGACCTGGATCACGAAACCGGTCACCTCGACAAAGGCGCCTGCCACGACGGCGACGGCGTCCTGCACCGCGCTTTTTCGCTGTTCATCTTCAACGATGAAGGCGAACTGCTGCTCCAGCAGCGCGCCGCCGATAAAAGACTGTGGCCGCTTTACTGGTCGAACAGTTGCTGCTCCCACCCGCGACAGGGCGAGAGCATGACCCACGCGACCCGGCGTCGGCTCGAGCAGGAACTGGGCCTGACCGCCGAGCTGGAATTTTTATACAAATTTCAATATCACGCGCGCTTCGGCGAAATCGGCTCGGAGCGCGAACTGTGCTGGGTGTTCGCCGGCCGGGCGGGGCGCAAACCCCATATCAACGCCAATGAAATCGCCGCCGCCCGCTATATCGCGGCCGCCGCGCTCGACGACGAACTGCAAGCCTCGCCGGAGACCTTCACCCCGTGGTTCAAGATGGAATGGACCCGGCTGCGCAGCGAATTCGCCGCCCCGCTTGCACGCTATCTCGAACCCGACCGGTCCTCATCGGAACAATCCGCGGCGCGGGCCGGGTCGCGATAAACGCCATGTTCGAACCGGCCGTACGACAACCGCCCTTGCCTTGAGGAGTATGAGATGGGGATCCCGCTGATCCAACAATACCGCGTCGCCCGTTACATCCTGGGTAAAAAATTCGGCGGCGAAAAACGCTACCCGCTGGTATTGATGCTGGAACCGCTGTTTCAGTGCAACCTGGCCTGCGCCGGTTGCGGCAAGATCGACTACCCCAAGGAAATCCTGCAGCGCCGGATGTCGGTCGAGGACGCGCTCCAAGCCGTGGACGAATGCGGCGCGCCGATGGTCTCGATCCCCGGCGGCGAGCCGTTGATCCACAAAGAGCTGCCGGAGATCGTGCGCGGCATTATCGCCCGCAAAAAGTTCGTTTATCTGTGCACCAACGCCATTCTGCTCACCAAGAAAATCGACGACTACGCCCCGTCGCCCTATTTCACCTGGTCGATCCACCTCGACGGCCTGCAAGCTGAACACGACCGCTCGGTTTGCCAGGAAGGGGTGTTCGACAAAGCCATCGAGGCAATCGAACTGGCACTCGGCAAGGGCTTCAGAGTCACCGTCAACTGCACGCTGTTCGACGGCGAGGATCCCGAACGGATCGCCGAGTTTTTCGACTACTGCCGCGAACTCGGCGTCGAGGGCATCACTGTCTCACCCGGCTACAGCTACCAGCACGCCCCGCGCCAGGATGTTTTTCTCGGTCGTACGCGCAGCAAAAACCTGTTCCGCGAGATCTTCCGCCGCGGCAAAGGTCGCCGCTGGCCGTTCAATCATTCGAGTCTGTACCTCGACTTTATCGCCGGCAACCAGACCTACCAGTGCACGCCGTGGAGCAACCCGACCTACAACGTCTTCGGCTGGCAAAAGCCCTGTTATTTATTGGTCGATGAAGGTTACGCGCCGAGTTTCAAAGCCTTGATGGACGAAACGCTGTGGGACAATTACGGCAGTGGCCGCAACCCGCAGTGCGACAACTGCATGGCGCACTGCGGCTACGAGGGCACCGCAGTGGCCGATACCTTCGCGCATCCTCTCAAGGCGCTGGGCGTCTGGTGGCGCGGGCCGCGGGTCGACGGGCCGTTGGCTCCGGAATTGCCGATCGTCTATCGCCAAGCCAAACCCGATCAGATCCCGCTGACGCTCGAACCGCGGCGCACGGCAACCCTACCGGAGACGGCCGACATCGGCTGACCCGGACGCGGTGTCGCTGCCTGTCGTACTCGCGCTGCTCGCCGCATTCGCCGCCGCCGGCTGGCTGGCGCTGTTGTTCCATCCGGCGCAGCCGTGGCGGACGCGCGAGCGTCTCTTGGCGCCGCCTGAAACAGCCGAACCGTTCGATCCCGCAACGCTCACGGTCTTGATTCCGGCGCGCGACGAAGCGGCGCACATCGGCGCCACGATCGCCGCCCTGCGTGCCGCCGGCAACGGGGTAAAAGTCATCGTTATCGACGACCAGTCAAACGACGAGACCGCCGAAATCGCCCGCCGCGCCGGTGCTGAGGTCATCGCCGGCCGGCCCTTGCCGGCCGGGTGGACCGGCAAACTGTGGGCCCTCGAACAAGGCCGGCGGCGCGTGACGACGCCGCTGATACTGCAACTCGACGCCGATATCGAGCTGCGCCCCGGCGTGCTCGAAGCCCTGGTCGAACAACAACGGCAAGGCTGTTGTCTGGTCTCGATCATGGCCCTGCTGCCGGTCACGAATGGGATCGAGCGCTGGCTGCTGCCGCCGTTTGTCTGGTTCTTCAAACTGCTCTATCCCTTCGCTCAGGCGAATCGTCCAGGCCGCAGCGCCGCGGCCGCCGGTGGCTGCCTGTTGCTCGAGCGCAGCGCACTCGAACAGCTCGGCGGCTACGGCGCGCTGCGCGGCGCGGTGATCGACGATTGCACCCTCGCCCAGATGATCAAACAAAACGGCGGCCGCATCTGGATCGGTCTGTCGCGCGACGTCATCAGCCAGCGCGCCGCCGCGAGCCTTGCCGCGGTCAAAAACCTGATCGCCCGCACCGCGTACACTCAGTTACGACACTCGCCGCTCAGCCTCGTTGCGGCCACCTTGCTGATGGGCGTGATGTTCGGCGCGCCGGCGCTGGGCTTGGCGTTGGCGCCGGGCTGGGGGCGCGGGTTCGGCGCCGCGGCATACGGCGCATTGTTCGCCGCTTACCAGCCCATGCTTCGTTATTATCGACTCAATCCTTTCTGGGCTCTGAGCCTGCCGTTCGCCGCCGCCTTCTATCTCGCCGCCACCTGGATCTCCGCCCGCCGCCACTGGCGCGGCGCCGGCGCGGTGTGGAAAGGGCGGACATATTCGGCACCGCAAACATCCCGCCTCGCCCCACTGGCGGCGCCCGGCCAGGTGTTTATCATCGGTTCGCCGCGTTCCGGCACCTCAGTGCTGCATTGGTCATTGCTCAAGCATCCGGATTTTTGGGGCAGCGAGGAAAGCGATTTTCTGATACCGCTGGCCAACGCGCTACGCCAGTCCTATGACTTCGGAACGCGCTTTGGCGAGCACGCCTGGCTGGTTAAAGAGCAGGTCGATTTCAATGAATTTGCCGCGGCCGTTGGTAAAGGCATCGACGCTTTGTATGCCGGCCGGGCCGGCGGGCGGTGTTGGATCGACCAGACGCCGGCCTACACACTGATCGCTGAAGATCTGGCCCGGATGTTTCCGGCAGCGCGTTTTTTGTTTATCGTCCGGGATGGCCGAAAAGTCGTCGAATCGATGCGCCGGATGTGGCAGTGGGACACCGCACAAGCGGCGCGCCGGTGGGTGGAGCACAACACCGCGGCACTCAGCTTCGAAGCCGCGCACCCGCGCCGGGTAATGCGCATCCGTTACGAAACACTGATCACCGAACCCGCGAAAGAACTACAGGAAATTTTCTCATTCCTCAGCGCTGCCGACTGCCCGGCGGCAAAAAACCAAATCGCCCGAAACGCTCCGATCAACACCGCCCCGGGTTGCGCACAAGAAAGCCGTTGGGACAAGCTCGAAATACATCCAGAGCAATGGCCCCAAAATGAACGCGCGATATTCCAGACCGAAGCCGGCGAGATGATGCATATTTTGGGTTACCACGACAATACGATGTAAAAGGCGCGTCTCTCCCGATGTTCGCATCGACATCCATAAGCTGAAATCGGTTCTAACCACGTAGGTCATCAAACGGGCGATTTGGCTGGTGCATATTCGCGACGCATTTATATTCAGCATCGCTTAGTTTATGAAGTCTTTGCAGAGGAACGGGTAGTTCGTATGCTTCGTATGTGGACACACTACGAGTAAGTGAAGCCTGACATACTACTGCTCCGTCGCTCCTGCTTGCCGGGATGCAGACATTGCTTCATCGAGTACATACATGTTTGATTCTCGGGTAAACCTTCCATGTTATGCGGAAACTTTGTCTTACTGAGAGTTGCCATGTTGACAGGGGCGGTTCGCGCCACTATTATGGAATCGTCCACGGAGGTCTGTTGAGGTCTGAATCCATGTAGGTCGCCATATCGGTAATGTCGGTTATAGCGTGAATTTCTTTGTGTGGATTGTGAGGACTCGATATGAATAGCACCATTTCTTCAATTGAGAAGTTGCGATTCGTCCGTTTCGCAAAGATAGTAGGCATGTTATTTGTTTGCGTGCTTGCCGCTCCATCGCATGCGCTTCGATTGACTATGACGCTTGATGATATTATCGCGCGATCAGATTTGATTATTCGAGGATCGGTTTCCGATAAAAGAACGCTTCGAGCGCCTCTTGTACTTGAAACGAATCTCGGCTTAGTAACGGATGAAACCGTATATACAGAATATACATTTTTGATTGACGAAATTCTGTTGGGTAGTTCTAATGCAAATTCAGTTTCCGTCTATGTTAATGGAGGTCAATACGGGGACAGAATTTGGGGTAATCCAATTGGCTTTAAACTAAACATCGATGACGATGTTGTGTTATTTCTGAAATATGATGTCTATAATAAAGCATATTGGGGAGTCGAACAAAACAGGGGGGTGTACAATGTTATGCTAGTAGACGGCGATTACATTTTGATATCGACGAACTGGAACGAATTTATAGATAAAAATGGGAATATCGTACGTGCGGATTCCGGCAATTTGGCAATCACATTAAGCGAATTAAGGGAGACGCTCAATGCTTTGCGATAAGCAGTGTTTGTATTTTCGATTTTCCTTTTATTGATCAACACGGTGATATAGATACGTTTTTTAAGCAGGCACCGTCGTGTTCAGAGACCTTGCCACGGGCAGCTCGCAGACGGTTCGTCGTTGCGATCTGTTGATTTTGGGGGCCGGGCCGGCCGGGATTACGCTGGCCGTGGAGGCAAGCCGGATGGCGCTGGGCATGGACATCGTGCTGGCCGAGGCAGGCGGTTTGGATCGCCCAGGGGCTGATGAACTCCGGCTTTACGACGGCGAATCGACCGGCGACAGCGTCTATCCGATCAACGGCACCCGCCTGCGCTACTTCGGCGGCACCTCAGGGCATTGGGGCGGCTGGTGCAAGCCGCTGGACGCGATCGATCTGGAACATCGTCCGGAGGCCGGCTCGCCAGGTTGGCCGTTGGATCCGGGAGAATTGCAACCGCACTATCGGGCCGCCGCCGAATGGTTGGAGTTGGGCAGTTCTGATTTTAGCATTGACAGCCTGGATGCGGGCACCCGTGATCGCTTGCTGAATTTCGCTCACAGCGAGTGGTTCACAAACCGCCTGTTTCGAATCAGTCCGCCCACTCGCTTCGGTGATCGCTACCGCGCGACGATCCAGGACGGCGAGGGGATCGAGTGCATCCTGAATGCCGCGGCCGTCGCCTACGTCGATCGGGGCCGGCGGTTGCACGAAGTGACCTTATCAGGTTTGCACGGCAAGCATCAGAAAATACAGGCCGGCCGGGTTGTGATCGCGATGGGCGGCATCGAAAGCACCCGCCATCTGCTGTTGTTGCAAAGCGCAGGTTGTGCATGGCCGGGACTGATCAACGGCCACCTCGGTCGCGGTTTTGCCGATCATTTCGGGCCCAGAACGGGCCTGCTGTCGCTGCCGGCCGGCTTGCGTTATGAACGCAGCAAGTCATACGATCAGATCGTCATGCCGGTGATCACGCCGTCCGATAACGCCTTGCGCACACAGCGCTGGAAAAATGCCTGTATGCTGCTGCAGCCAAGCAGCAGCACCGCACTGCTACCGCGTGCGTATTTGCAACAACCGCTGTTTTCCGGTACCGAGCACTGGCATTACCGCACGCAAATGATCCTGGAGCCGTCGCGCAACAGCGACAGCCGTATCATTCTGGGTGGAGAGCGGGACGCGCTTGGCCTGCCGCGCGTATCGCTGCACTGGGACATACGCAGTGACGATTTTCGCAGCGGCGTGGCCGTTTACGAACGATTGATACAAGAAATCTCCACATCGGGTCTGGGCCGCGGGCAGCTCGTTGAACTGGATCCCGAACAATTGCGCCGCAACGGCAACCCGGTTGCCCACCACATGGGCAGCGCGATGATGTCGGCAAACGCCGAAAACGGCGTGGTCGATCGCAATCTCAAGGTTTTTGGCAGCGACAACCTGTATGTCGCCAGTTCTGCGGTATTCCCCAGCTTTGGCTATTCCAACCCCACGATGACCATTGTCGCGCTGGCGCACAGACTGGCGCATCAATTGGGTTAACCATGCACAGAAGAACCGTACTGCAATTGGCTGGGGTTTCAGCGCTTGCCGCCGGTGGCGGGTTATGGTGGTATTTTCGTCTGCCAGGCGAAGTTCATAGCGGCTACGGATCCGAAGTCGATCTCCTGTTCCACGACCTGCGCTTCAGTGGGCGCTTGGTCGAGGCATTACCCCAGAATCATCGCGTATTGTCCCTGAGCCTGGATGAATTGTCCGGCGAGTTGGGCATGCGCCTCGGATTGGCGGACGCCGACATCAGCGCCGAACGGTTCAAGGAAGCCCTGCATCAGACACTGGAACGGGAGTACAACGGGCATGATGTCGTCGCTTTGGACGGTTGGCGGATCGCCCATACCGAGGTCTTGCTGGCCGTGATCGCCAGCAAGCTGCATCCTGTAGAGCGCCCGATCGCCGCTAACAGCATGGAGTCGCATATCGGTGACGTCACCAACTGGGGACCGCGACAGACCACTAAGGGTATTTTGCCCAACAGCTTTGGCCCGGGCTTTGCCGCATTGTGGTTCGATATACAAGACATACCACCATGGGTGGAAGTGGCGATTGACGGAACCCGATTGCCCACCACGTACCGAGAACAGAGAGTGCTGGTTGCCACTTTTCGCGGTCTTTCGGAATTTCAGCAGCAATTATTTGACACTCCCGGCGAACACCGCATCACACTGCACGACGATGTGACCGGGCGCTGGCAGGAAGTTGACGCCTTCACGGTGCTTGAAGATTCGGGACTCAATGGTGACGATCGGCTGTGCCAGGCGAGCGATTGGGGGCCGAAGCAGACCGGCATTGCCACCATCGCCAACCGGCAAGCCAACGGCGACATGGGGGTGTGGGTCGATATCGACTGCGCACCGCCGGATACTGTCGCGGTAGTTGGCCCGCAGCGCTTCAGCACTTACCGGCACAGTTCCGGCGTCCTGACTTTCGGCATCCCCGCCGAGTTGTTGCAGCAGCCGGGGCCTATCCCGATTCATCTGGAATCGGACCAGGCAGGCGAGCGGCAATGGCTGGGCGAGTTGCTGGTGATCACCGATTGACCCGCTAACACGATGGCCCTTCTGATCGTCGCTCCGAACCGGGATACCGCCGCGGTCGAACGGTATATCCAGCATCTGGCGCCGCGTCTTGCCGTGCGCGTCTGGCCTGCTATGGGTAAGACCGACGAGATCGACTTTGCCGTGCTCTGGAAGCACCCGCCTGGACTACTGCGCGAGTTGCCGGCGTTGCGAGCCGTCAGTTCGTACGGCGCCGGTGTGGAAGCGATCCTTGCCGACCCCGATCTGCCGCCGTTTCTGCCGGTCGGCCGTATCTCCGGGCCGCGACTGGCCGCCGATATGGCCGAATACGTGGCGGCCGTCGTGATCGCCCGGCATCGCGGTCTGTGGGGATTTTACGAAGACCGCAAAATCAAACGCTGGGCGCCTTGGGCGCCGGTAGCGTTGCCGGCGATCGGGCTTTTAGGCGTCGGCCGAATGGGGCGTGCGGCGGCGCGCGTATTTCGCGCGCTGGGCTACCCACTCCATGGCTGGAGTCGGTCAGGGCTTGATCTGAGGGGCGTTACAGTGCACAGCGGTGGACAGGGACTTGCAACGATCGCTCGCATCGCCGACTTTCTGATCTGCCTGCTGCCGCTGACCCGCGACACCACTGGCATCCTGAATGCCGACCTGTTCGCCCGGATGAAACGCGGCGCTTACCTGATCAACGTCGGCCGCGGCGGCCACCTGATCGAATCCGACCTGATCCCGGCACTCGACGCGGGCCAACTCGGCGGCGCCTGCCTGGATGTCTTCGCCGAAGAACCGCTGCCCTCCAGTCACCCGTTCTGGACGCACCCGAAAATCTACCTCACCCCGCACTGCGCCAGTTACACGTTGCCTGAAGAAGCGGCCCGACTGATCGTCAAAAGCTACCGCCGCGTGCGCCGCGGCCTGCCGCCGCTTGACGCGGTGGATCGCAGTAAAGGTTATTGACCCCAATCGTTAGGTAAACCCAACGATTGGGTCGACATACGGCTCATTGTGTAAACAACCTTTCTGCACCGGCTGGACTTCCGGTATTCAGTAACCAGTGCGGCCAGGCGTTTGCTGCGCATCAAGCCGATCAGTTCCGCTTCATCATTCAAAACGATCCCGCATTCATGCTGGTTCACTATATTTGCAACATTACCAGACAACCGGTTGGTAATGATATATGCTCCGGCGGCATACGCTTCATGTGCGGTATAAGAGAAGGTTTCTGGGGAAATTGCCCAATGTAGTACAACGTCAATATCGAATGTTGATAATGCATCGATCATAGCGTGTTTATCTTGACAGGTGACTCGAACGTTCACTTTATTGATATTTGGTACTGTATTGTGATCGCTGAAATGATAGAAACGATAGTTTTTTGAATTACAAAATTCCCTGTACAAGCGCTTAAATAGCGACCATCCCTTGTGCCTGACAGGCGATCCGACAAACGCAATGCGAATTCGTTTCTTTGCGGGTTTAATGTCGGCAGGCCGGGTCCGTGTCTTTACAATTTCCAAATGGGGCTGCACGGTTATGCTCGCATATGGCAGATCGTGATTTTTGCACCAGAATTGCGCTGCGAACTCAGATGGAGCGATGATATGGATGGCTGTCGCCTTGAAGAATGAGAGCATCCTATTTTGATGGATGAGACGCTCAGAGCCATAACGACAGATCTGGCAGAGCGAAGATGACACAGCCGGCGCATTACAAAACATCATGTCGTTGCGCAGTAATGTATAGTTCGGACAAATCGTAAAATAGTCATGGAGCCATAACCGACATTCTCGATGACCCGAAGCTGCTGCAACCTCCGCAATTCGCTCCGGCATGTGACCCAACAAACTGTGAATGACTACACGGATTGAGACGCCTGCGATTCGCAGGTTGTCTGCCAGGATCACGGTATTTGAGACGCGCGAAACGCCCAATTCGACATTGTTCATGATCAAGCAGACCAATGGATCTGGATCGTCGCTGGTACGTGCCAGGCACGGCAAGGGCTGCCATGGGTGGATATTCAGATACGAAATGGCGCCGGCGTTGGCTGCTTGCACATCGCGCTGTATACAAAGTTCTATTCCACCGCTTTTCTTGAGGTAATTGTTATGTCCAAAGCTGATGATCAACGATCGACTATCGTCTATGAGGTGGTGTAGAACCAAGGATAATAGACGCTCCGCATCCAATTCATCTTTAACCGTATCCCTTCTCTTCCATGTTTTCATTTGCTGATCGAGAGAAAGCATGCTCCTTCGTACAGTCGTTTTGCTTAATTTGTTAAATCCGGCGACACCATTTTCACCGTTGTATCCCTCTCTTTTGCTTTTGCCGCGCTCCGTTCCGTTGATCGCCGCGGCAGAAGCCGATTCATTAGTGGCGGCGTGCACCGAATCGCTGTCGTTCCAAGAGTGTGCGGCGTAATGTGCAATATAATGAACCAGCGGGTTGCCGCCGGATTTGACGATTTCTGGATGCCGAGCCAAGTATTCATCCGTTTCAAAAAAAGGATTTGGATTCCGACCCTCGTTCGCCCCGAAGCGTAAATAGTGCAGCACGGGATCTACACCCGCTCTGGCTACATCGGGGTATTGGTGCAGATAGAAATCGGAATCAAACAAGCCCGACGAAAGTATCGTCCGCCTCTCGGCCAGGATCCGCTGCACTCTTCCGGGACGATGCAGCAGAATATAGCCGAGTTTTGCGGACGTCCTTCTATACACGTGCGCCAGATCAGCAAATAGAGATCCAACCGCCCGCATCGGCGCCGTCAGACGCCAGCTAATTGAGGATTTTAACTTGTGAATAATGGCGTCGCAGTGCTGCAGCTCGATAAGGCGAGCGTCGAGTTCGGCTTCGACTTCCGCCAGATCTCGGGCGAGCATTTCGATGGCGGTACAGGCTTTCGTCGAGCGGGAGGCGGATGCGGCGGTTCCCCGCTCATGCAGGACGCATTCATGGAGTTCGGGCTCGGTCTGCATAGTGCAAAATGGAGGTTGTTTTATGCCAAATCGTCCGCGGATGGGTTTCTTTTCTTGCTTGCCGCAGTGTATGATTCCAGCACCGGAAACCGGCGCTCATCCTGGCCATGACAAGGGTATCATGAATGATCAGGGATAATCCCGCCTTTTCTTTCAACGACTGGGAGCAACCTGCATGAAGTGGCATCTTACGTTTACGGCACTGGCCGCTCTCGGCTTCAGTGCGAGCAGCGCGGGGCAGATACCGGCCGCGGTTCAACCGCTGTTGTACGAACTGGCCGAGGCGCCGGAGGCCGGCCGTATCGAGGCCGATATCCGCAAGTTGGTGTCATTCGGTACACGCCATACCTTGTCTGAAACACAGTCGGACAACCACGGCATCGGCGCGGCGCGGCGCTGGATCAAGGACGAGTTCGAGCGCATATCCAGCGCCTGCGGCGGTTGCCTGGAAGTGAGCATGGTGTCAGGGACGGTGTCCGGCGAGGCACGCATCCCAGAACCGGTGGAGGTGGTCAGCGTCATCGCCATACAGCGCGGCAGCCTCGATCCGAATCGCTACATCATGATGAGCGGGGATATCGATTCGCGGGTCAGCGACGTGATGGATGCGGTCAGCGATTCCCCCGGCGCCAACGACAATGCCTCGGGCATCGCCGGCGTCTTGGAGGCGGCGCGTATTCTAAGCCGGCACCGCTTTGCCGGTTCCATCGTCTACGCTGCTCTGGCCGGCGAGGAACAGGGTTTGTTCGGCGGCCAGATACTGGCTGAGAAAGCGCAACGCGAAGGCTGGACTGTGAGCGGGATTTTGAACAACGACATGATCGGCAATATCAGCGGCATCGATGGCATTGTCGATAATCATACCGTGCGAGTTTTTTCGGAAGGCACACGGGCCACCGAGACCGCCGACGAAGCCCGTTTGCGCCGCTTCACCGGCGGTGAAGTCGATTCACCGTCGCGCAACCTGGCGCGCTACATTCACCGCCTGGCCGGGCAATATATGCCGGCCCTCGATGTCATGCTGATCTATCGCCTGGACCGCTTCGGCCGCGGCGGCCATCATCGGCCGTTCAACGACGCCGGCTTTCCCGGTGTACGGTTGATGGAAACGCACGAGCATTATCACCGCCAGCATCAGGATCTGCGCACCGAAAACGGCATCGTCTACGGCGATACGATCGATGGCGTCGATTTCGCATTTGCCGCCAAGGCGACGGCGTTGAACGTGATTACGCTGGCCGCGCTGAGTGCGGCGCCGCCGACCCCGATGGATGTCGAGATCGAAGGAGCCGTATCGCCGGATACCACGCTGCGCTGGCAGCGGCCGGCGGGCAAGGCCGCCGGCAATCTCGCCGGTTACAAGTTGTATTGGCGGCTGACGACCGATCCCATCTGGACGCACAGCCGCTGGGTCGGCGAGGTCACCGAATACACGTTGAAAAATATCGTCATCGACAATTATTTCTTTGGCGTCGCCAGCGTTGCCAAAGACGGCAGCGAAAGCCCGGTGGTCTTTCCCGGCCCGGCCGGCGCCTTCCCGCCGGGCGGTAACGGGCAGTAATCAATGGTGCTAGCTTGCGTCTGGCGAGTGGACTGATCTTGACCGTCCCCCGTAACCGGGGATCAGCAGTCCGCAGGTTCGCGATCGGGAAAGCGCCGGATCACGAATCAGCCGGGGCAGTGTCTGCGGTGGGCAGCAGGCGCAAGGCTTCATCGAGTGTTGAGTAGTGCCGGCAGGCGGCCGGCTGGCCGGCGGCCGGCGCGCCAAGGGCGATGATCCGCAGACCGGCGGCGTGCGCCGCCTGAAGATTCAGCGGATCGCCGCCGATGTACCAGACCGCCGCGGGTTCGACGGCGGTTCTGTGCGCCACCTTGAGCAGTGCCGCGGCACGTTTCTGGCGCCGGCCGAGCAGCGGCGACGGCAGGTAAAGCACACCGTCGAGGTGGGAGCCGAGGCGGGTGAGATGTTCGTGGATGTTTTGCTGCAACAAAAGATGGCGGTCCATCGAGCGCCGCGTTGGCTGCCACTGTTCCGGTTGGTTCATCACGACCAGCAGCCGCCATTGACCGTGGCTGTAGGCACAGAGCGCTTCGAGGGCAGCGCGCTCGGGGGCATCGCCGCCGGCGGTCAGCAACGCGGCCTCGACCAGCAAAAGACAGCAGGGGGGGTCTTCAATGGCAGGGGTCATCGTTCAGACCGCCAGTAAGCCGAGGTCAGCGATGCCGAGGAACAAGCGGCGCAGCGCGGCGAGCAGCGCCAGGCGGTTATGACGGCGCGGTAGATCGTCGACCATCACCATCACGTCGGTGAAAAACCGATCGACCGCCGGCGCCAGGCGGGCGAGGTCGGCGCATGCCGCATGGTAATCGTGGCCATGGACGGCAAGGCGCCTTTGGTGCTTGTCGATCGCATCGTACAGCGCCTGTTCGGCGGGGTCATCGAACAGCGTCTCGTCGATCCCGGGCAACTCGCCGGCCGCCGCCTGGCGCAAGAGGTTGGCGGCCCGCTTGTTGGCCTGGCTGAGAGCCTGGATCGCCGGGTCGGCGGCGAAGGCCTCGAGGCCGCGGGCCCGGGCCGCGATGTCGATGAGGTCGTCGCCGCCGGCGGCGAAGACGGCCTGTATCGTCTGGGCGCCGATGCCCTGATCGCGCAGATAACCGGCCAGGCGCTCGAATATAAAGTCGCGAACGTCGGCGATGAGCGCCGCGCTCGGCTTGAGTTTATCGGCCAAGCCGGCGGCAGCCAGCGACAGCACGAGATCGAGCCCGATCTCGACGCCGCCTTCGATCACGGTTCTGACCAGGCCGAGCGCCGCCCGGCGCAAGGCGTAGGGATCGCCCTTGCCGCTCGGTTTCAGGCCGGCGGCAAAGATGCCGACCAGCGTATCGGCGCGGTCGGCGATGGCGAGCAGGCTGCCTGCCTCGTCGGCGGCGACCGGATCGCCGGCGCGGCGCGGCAGGTAGTGGGATTCGATTGCCGCGGCGACGGCCTCGGACTCGCCCGCGTGCAGCGCGTAATAGCGGCCCATAACGCCTTGCAGTTCCGGAAACTCGCCGACCATCAATGTCGCCAGGTCGCAGCGCGCCAGTTCTGCGGCGCGCTGGAGCGGGGCGCTTTCAAGCCCCAGCTTGTCGGCCAGGCGCGTGGCGAGCTGCGTGACGCGGCGCGTCTTGTCGGCCAGCGATCCGAGTTGGCGCTGGTAGACCATCGACTCGAGCGCCGGGGCGTAAGCGGCCAGCGGCTGGCGGCAATCTTGTTCCCAGAAAAACCGCGCATCCTCGAGGCGCGGCCGGATCACCCGCTCGAAGCCGGCGCGCACCTGTTCGGGATCGGTGCTTTCGAGGTTGGCGAACGCGACGAAACGGGGCGCGAGGCACCCGGCAGCGTCATAGAGCGGGAAAAACTTCTGGTGGTGCGTCATGCTGCCGGCCAGGGCCGGGGCCGGGACCGCCAAATAGGCTGGGTCGAAGGCGCAGAGCAAGCCGACCGGCCATTCGGTCAGCGCCGCGACTTCGTCGAGCAGCGCCTCATCCGCCCCGCCGTCTTCCGCCGCGGCGCAGTTGAGACCCGCCTGCTCGGCCAGACGCTGCAACTGCTGCTCGATCGTCGCGCGCCGGGCCGCGGTATCGACCATCACCTTCGCCTGATTGAGCACCGTTTCGTAAGCGCCGGCAGCGGGCACCGCGAGCGGTTCGGGGGCGTGGATGCGGTGGCCGCGGGTCAGGCGATCGGCGGTTTGACCAAGACATTTGACCGGCAACACCACCGTACCGTGCAGGGCGAGCAGCCAGTGCACCGGGCGAACAAAAGCGAAATCGTGATCGCCCCAGCGCATCGGTCGGGCGATCGGCAGTTTGGCCAGTGCCGCGGCCAAAAGCTCGGACAAAAGGTCGCCCAGCGGCCGGCCGGGCTCGGTGTGGCGGTGTACCAGCCAGCGGCCTTGGTCGTTTTCGAGTGTCGCGAGGGCATCGACCTCGATCCCCACCGAACGCGCAAAACCCAAGGCCGCGGCGGTCGGTTGGCCGGCGGCATCGAAGGCCCGATTCAGCGCTGGACCGCGGCGTTCTACCTCGCGATCCGCCTGCCGCGCGGCGACGGCGGGAATCCGGACCGCCAGCCGGCGCGGCGTTGCAAACGCGCGGGCACCGGCCGCGTCGTGGGCCAGCGCGGCACGCTCGAAGGCGGCGATCAGTTCGGTGCAGAGCGCCGCAGCCAGCCGGTTCAACTCGCCCGGCGGCAGTTCTTCGCAGCCGATTTCGAGCAAAAGGTCGGCGGTCTCAGACATGGCCGGCCTCCGTCTGCCCGGCCGGAGCGAGGACGCCCGCGGCGGCCAGCCGTTCGCGGCTGGCGACATAACCCTCCGCCGCCTGGCTGGCGATATCCCGGACGCGCAACAGGTAACGTTGCCGCTCGGTCACCGAGATGGCGCGCCGGGCATCGAGCAGATTGAAACGATGCGAGGCTTTCAACACCTGCTCGTAAGCCGGGAGCGGCAGATCGGCGGCGATCAGCCGGCGGGCCTCGGCCTCGGCGTGGTCGAAGGCCGAAAAAAGCCAGTCCGTATCGGCTTCCTCGAAGTTGTAACGCGACATTTCCACCTCGTTTTGATGAAAGACGTCGCGGTAAGTGACGGGGTGTCCCTGGTGTTCGGCCCACACCAGATCGTAGACGCTGTCGACGCCTTGCAGATCCATCGCCAAACGTTCCAGGCCATACGTGATCTCGCCGGTGACCGGGCGGCATTCCAGGCCGCCGGCCTGCTGGAAATACGTGAACTGCGTGATTTCCATGCCATTCAGCCACACTTCCCAGCCCAGACCCCAGGCGCCGAGCGCCGGCGATTCCCAGTTGTCCTCGACGAAGCGGATGTCGTGCACGCGCCGGTCGATACCGACGGCGGCGAGCGATTCCAGATACAACGCTTGGATATCGTCGGGTGAGGGTTTCAACACGACCTGGTACTGGTAGTAATGCTGCAGGCGGTTGGGATTATCGCCGTACCGGCCGTCGGTTGGCCGCCGGCACGGCTGGACATAGGCGGCGCGCCACGGTTCGGGTCCCAGAGCGCGCAGAAACGTCGCGGGATGAAAGGTTCCCGCCCCGACTTCCAGGTCGAGTGGCTGGACGATCGTGCAGCCCGCCGCGGCCCAGTAGCGTTCGAGACGGAAAATAAAATCCTGAAAAGTCAAGCGTTCCATGATGCCGACGATAAAGCGCTGTGTTCGATACGTTTCATGATAAAATCAATTGCAGGCTGTTTGTCCCCTTGCTGCTGTCGTACGAGCCGCTCTAGGACGTGGCCCGGTCCACCTGAGTTTGATATGTCTGTACGTGGCATAAGTAATTGATTTATATAGAAAAGCCATCGAATTTTTTCAAGCCACGGGGGTGCCCCTGGCGGAGGCAGTACCGAAGTGGCCCGAAAGGATCGAGAACCCGGCGGCGGAATTGGCGGAATTTGTTGTTGCTGCGATAGACTATTTACAATATACTGAGATGTGATTTTGCGCAACCTGGACTCCTCGCTTGTGACTTTCTCGTTGCTGCAGGATCGTCAAATCAACAATATTTTGGGGTAATTCCGATGGTATGCCAAAACTTGTCTCGTTTACCGATTTTCTTGATTTTCTTCATCGCTGCTGCGGCAGCCGAAGTCGCGCCGAACGATGTTAATATCGCCACAGGCCCTGCAGTTCCGGCTGCCCAAGGGACGGTCATCGTTGCCGGCGGGTTCACGGCGGGAACATCACCGACTCAGGACGGCCGTATTTTCCGGGACGGTATTCCCAGTACCTGCCCGAGTAAGGCATATCCCGGCCTTTTCGCTGCGGGCACCATTTTCCATTTCGAGCAATTCGAGTTGGTCAACAATGCGGCCGCTCCGGTTTGCGCCACCATCAATTTCAACCCGGATACGCCGGCAGCCGGCAATGCCTGCAACGTCAACGCTCATATTTCGGCCTATATAGGTTCATACGATCCCGCTAATCAGGCAGCCAACTTCGTAGGTGACGTGGGCTCCAGCGTCACACAACCGTTTTCTTTCGAGGTTCCGGCTAACTCCAGTGTGATCTTGGTGGTGAGCACCACAAACGGCGCGGATCCCTTGGCCAACTGCAACTTCGAGTTCAGTTTCAATCCGGCCGAGTTATCTTTACCTGCTGGCGGGCCCGCATTGCCACCGCCGCCGTCAATACCGACTTTGTCGATGTACGGTCTTGCCGCCTTCGCGCTGGCTTTGTTCATCGTCGGTCTCGTCACACTTCGCAAACGCGCTGAGCGCTGATAATCGAGGTGGCGTTGCGATCTACGCAACAGAATCGACCGTAACACATCGAAGCCTACAGCAAGGGGCGGCAACGCCCCTTGCAGTGCTGCCTGTGCCGACCAAGTAGATCGATACTCCCATACCCCATAAGGCGCGATCGTTACAGCACGCTTCGGCCGTCGCATCGGGGTCACGGGCCGAAATTGGTTATAATCCAACGATGAACAAGCTTGATCACGTGCTGCGCCGGGCGCCGCTCGCCATCGTCAAGACCGGTGGTACGATCCCGGCGCTCGCCGATCGTTTCGGCGATTTCGAAGACTGGTTCGAGGCCGCCCTCGGCGACCGCCTGCCGCTCGTCGTGATCGATGCGGTCGAAGGCGGCGAATTGCCGCCGGCCGGCAGCCTCGCTGGGATTGTCGTCACTGGTTCGCCGGCTATGGTCTCGGACCGCGAGCCGTGGAGCGAGCGTTTGGCCGCCTGGCTCGCGCCGCTGGTCGCCGCCGGCCCGCCGCTGCTCGGGGTCTGTTACGGCCACCAGTTGCTGGCCCGGGCGCTGGGCGGCGTCGTCGGCCCCAACCCCGCCGGCCGGCAGATCGGCAGCCGCGAAATCGCCTTGACCGAAGCCGGCATCGCCGATCCGTTGCTCGGTGCGTTGAAAACCGATCCTTGGGTGCAGACCACGCACCGCGAGCGGATTCTGACCCCGCCGCCCGGTGGTGTGGTACTGGCCACCACGCCACTCGATCCGTATCACGCGATGCGTTTCGGGCCGGTTGCCTGGGGTGTGCAGTTCCACCCCGAATTTTCCGCCGACGTGATGCGGGGTTATCTCGAAGCGCGGGCCGAGGTGTTGCGCGGCGAGGGGCTGCCGGTTGCGGAGATGATCGCCGCGGCCCGCCCGACGCCGGTCGCCCGCGGCCTGCTCGACAGCTTCGCCTTTCTCTGTTACAGCCGGCAAGCCGAAATCGCCGAGCGCCTGGAGTGCCAGCCGGCCTGAGTGCATGGCTGAGGGACGGCGCAAGCATCGGCCGGGATGGCCGCCCGTCATTCTGCCGCTGCTCGCCGTTATTTCCTTCGCCGCGCCTGGCGCCGACCAGGTATGGCGCGTACACACCGACGACCCGCGGCAAATCGCCTGGCTGAAAGACCATTTCGATGTCTGGACCCGCGAGCGGACGAGCGGCGCCTGGCTGGTACGGATCGATGAGCAAGACATCGCACAGCTCGACGCCCTGCATATCCCATATACCGTCGATATCGCCCTGAGCGCCGGGCTCGACCGGCCGTTCGAATTGACCGGTCTGGCCGGCGAAGGGGTTGATTTCATCGCCGGCTTTCCCTGCTACCGGACCGTTCCGAAGACCCACACCGACCTTGCGGCGCTGGCCGCCGCTCATCCCGACCTTGCCGAATGGCGGGATATCGGCGACAGTTGGCGCAAAATCGACGGCACGGGCGGTTTCGACCTTTTTGCCCTGGTGCTCGCCAACCGCTTGAACGGACGGCCGAAAAGCCCGTTCGTGATCATCGCCGCGATGCACGCCCGCGAATACGCCACCGCCGAACTGGCGGCACGTTTCGCCGAACGTTTAATCGACGGTTACGGTACCGATCCCGATATCACCTGGCTTTTGGATTTCATCGAAATTCATATCATCGCGCAGTTGAATCCCGACGGCCGGGTGCTCGCCGAACAGAACGCAACCCGCTTTAAGCGCAAGAACGACGATGCCGATTTCTGCCCGGCGGATACGGTGGATCGGGGGATCGATCTCAATCGTAACAGCTCGGTGTTGTGGGGCGGCGGCAGCACTGCCGCGTGCAATGAAACCTTTCGCGGCCCGGCGGCGGGGTCGGAACCGGAAACCCAAGCGATCGAGGCTTATCTCAGCGGCGTGTTAACCGATCAACGGCCGGGACCGCCGGACGATCTGGGCAGCGCCGCGCCGGCGACGACCGAGGGCTTGTTCATCTCGCTGCACAGCTTCGGAGAGCTGGTTCTTTTCCCGTGGGAGCAGACACCGATCAACAGCGCCAACCATGCCGCGCTCCGGACCCTCGGACGGAAACTCGCATTCTTCAACGGCTATCGGGCGTGCCAGGATTGTCTCGGCACCGCTTCGGGCACGACGGTGGATTTCGCCTACGGCGAATTCGGCGTCGCGGCTTATACGTTCGAAATCGGCAACAATTTCTTCGAATCCTGTCAGACATTCGAACAAACCGTGCTGCCGGACAATCTGGAGGCACTGCTTTTTGCCGCCAAGGCAGCGCGCCGGCCGTACCTCGAACCGGCGGCGCCGGAAGTGATCGATCTGGCGGTGACGCCGTCCGCCGTCCCGTCGGATGGGACGCTGACCGTGACGGCGGTCATCGACGATACCCGGCGGCGGAGTACCAGCGACGATCCCTCCGAACCGCCCGACACAGCCAATGACGTGACCGGCGCGCTGTTGTCGGTCGCGCTGCCCGGTTTTGCCGGCGGTATGGAGATTCCATTCACGGCCGCCGACGGCGCCTTTGACAGTCCAGTGGAAGCCGTCGTCGCTATCCTTGACGGCGCACTGCTCCCTCCCGGGCGATCGCTGGTGTTTGCCACCGGCAGCGATAACGACGGCAGCGGCGTGGCGAGCGCGGTCTTCGTCGATTCTGAAGAACTGATCTTCGGCGATGGATTTGAATCATCAGGGAGCCCACGGGAGATCGAACATGCCAGGTAAGAAATTGCACAAAACGGTATTTGAATTTGCCCTGTTTCTACCGCTGGCCGGGGCGGCAACCGCCATCGCCTGCCTGACGCCGGACAGCGCCGCCCGGCTCGGTATCGAGCATCCCGATGCCGAATTCGTCAAGGCCGCACTGCACGCCCACGAGCCGAACCCCATTCCTTATACGCTCCGCGCCCCGTTTGCCTGCACTAACGGTATGGCGGATAGGTTCGAGTGTCTCAACGTCGATCTGGTCGGCCACATTCCGCTCAACCTCATTGGGGCCGGCAGCGGCAGCGACAGTTGGGGCTGGACCGATCCGCTCGACCAGCGCGAATACGCGATCGTCGGTCGTTCTAATGGCGTGGCGTTCATCGACGTCAGCGATCCGGGCAATATCGTTTATCTCGGCAACCTGCCGCGTCCGGCGGGCGTGGCGGCTACCGTATGGTCGGATATCAAAGTCTATCGCGACCACGCTTTCATGGTCGCCGACAACGCCCCCGGCCACGGCCTTTTAGTATTCGATCTGACTCGCCTCAGGAACGTCGTCAACCCGCCGGTCGAATTCACCCATGACGCGCACTTCCTCGGCTTCCAGGAAGCGCACAATATCGCGATCAATATTGAAACCGGCTTCGCTTACGCCGTCGGCGGCGAGCAATGTAACGGTGGTCTGAACATGATCGATATCCGCCAACCGAAAACCCCGGTGTCCGCCGGCTGTTTCAGCCAGGATGGCTATACTCACGATGTGCAGTGCGTGGTTTACCGCGGCCCCGACGTCGAGCATCGCGACCGGGAAATCTGCTTCGCCAGCAATCAAGACACGCTGACCATCGTCGATGTCAGCGACAAATCCAAACCCGTGCAATTGTCGCGTACGCCTTATGCGCAGGTCGGCTTTACGCATCAGGGCTGGCTGACCGCCGATCAGCGCTACTTCGTGATGGATGACGAAACGGACGAGACCTCGTTCGGGTTCAACACCCGGACGATTACGATGAACGTTGCCGACCTCGACGCGCCGACTGTCGCCGGTTTTCACTTCGCCGACGGCCAGGCGATCGATCACAATCAATATGTGCTCGGCGATTATACTTTTCAGGCCAATTACCAGCGGGGGCTCAGAATTTTACGTCTCGACGATCCGGCAAGCGGCGCGCTGAGCGAAGTAGCCTTCTTCGACACTTGGCCCGCGGGCAATATGAATGGTTTTAGCGGCGCCTGGAACGTTTACCCGTTCTTTCCCAGCGGCAATATCCTGATCAGCGATTTCAACCGCGGCTTTTTCCTGGTCCGCCCGAACATGGAACAGATCGACACGCTCTTCCGCGACGGTTTCGAATGACCTCCACCATGACGCTGGTCGATATCGGCGCCAACCTGACGCACGATAGCTTCGCTGCCGATCGCGAGCAGGTGATCGGCCGGGCGCAGGCCGCCGGCGTCGCTGTGATGATCGTCACCGGAGCGAGCGAGCAGGGCAGCCTTCAGGCCCGTGATTTGGCACAGGATCAGCGCGGCGTGCTCTATGCCACCGCCGGCGTCCACCCGCACCGCGCCGCGGATTACAGCAGCGATACCGCTTCGCTCATCGCCGAGCTTCTGGCCGACAATCTGGTGCGCGCCGGCGGTGAATGCGGTCTCGATTATTTCCGTGATTTTTCGCCGCGCCCGGCGCAGCGCCGCGCTTTCGAGCACCAGCTCGAACTCGCGGCGCAGGCTGGCAAACCGGTGTTTTTACATCAGCGCGACGCCCACGACGATTTCATCGCCATCCTCAAAAATGCCAGACCGGCACTGACCGGCGCGGTGGTGCATTGCTATACCGGTGACGAGCGTGAGTTAGCCGATTATCAGGCCCTTGATTGCCATATCGGCATCACCGGCTGGATCTGCGACGAACGCCGCGGCGCACATTTGAAAGAGATCGTCCAGCGGATTCCCGAAGGCCGGCTGATGCTTGAAACCGACGCCCCCTACCTCAAACCCCGCGACTTAAGACCGCGTGTCAAAACGCACCGCAACGAACCGCAATGGCTGCCCTGGATCGCCCGCACCGTAGCCGCCTGCCGCGGCGAAACACTGGAAGACCTGGCCGCGCATACCACCCGAACGGCGCGGCGCTTTTTTGCCTTGGATTAAAAATGTCATTTCCCCCCAAGCGGCGGAGGCGATCAATTTCCCCCGCAAGCGGCGGAGGCCATAAATGACATTCCACTCGTAACCGGAGGCGATAAATTCCATTTCCCCCCGCAAGCGGGGAATGCGATAAATTCCCCCTCCCCCGCTTGCGGGGGAGGGCCGGGGAGGGGGAAACTCGACTTCGATGATCGTACCCCCATCCTAACCTTCCCCCGCAAGCGGGGGACGAGGGTGATGACTTCCCGCAAGCGGGGGAAGGCGCTTACGGCACCAGGTTCTCGAAACTATCGGCAAAGATCAGGTCGCCTGCCGGGCAGGACTGCACCGCCACGTCGTCGATGTACCACCCTTCGCGCGGGACCGAGCTGTCTGTTCCCAAACGGAAGCGGAAGCGCACGGTTTGCCCGGCAAAGCCGTTCAGGTCGGCGATGACCTCGGTCCAATCGCGTGGATCACCGCACCAGGCGTTCAAGCCGGCAAGCGGATTCGAAAAACCGCCATCCACGACGCCGTCATAAGGCAGCGTTAGTAGTAAGGCACCGTCGATTGGCGTCCAGGTCGCCCCGTCGTCGGTCGAAATTTCCAGGATGCCGCCGTCGAAGCAGCCGCCCGCGCTCGATTCGATCGTCTGCCAAGTCTGGAAGCGTAGCGCGATCGGCAGCTCGTCCGCTCCGGGCAGCGCGATCGCCGGAGAAACGAGCCGTTGATCGCTGATGCTGGCCAAATCCGGTGCAAACCATGAATTGGCGCCGCTGAACGGCCGGGCCGTAGAAATTGCCCACTGGTTTTGCGTGCCGCCCGGTGTGGTCCAACCGTTGCTGCCGGATTCGATATCGTCCATGAACAGGACATTAGGTGAAACCCCGGCCTGGCAGTCGCCGGGCGCCGGTGCAGTGGTGAAAGTGAATACCTGGGAATCGGTGCCGGTACCGCACTCGTTCAAAGCCCGCACCCGCCAGAAAAACTGGCTGTTGCTGGGCAGTGCCGGGACGACCGTGGTTGAAGTGTCGGCCAGCGTCTGGGTAAAGACGATATCGGTAAACCCGTTATCGGTAGCGACCTCGACGACATATTGTTGGCCCTGGGCGATGGCCTGCCACTCCAACACAGGCTGGAATGCCACGTTTTGATCCCCATTGGGCGGTGAGGTCAATGTGACTTGGTTCGGGACGGCGGTAAACACATCGAGCGAAAAACCGAGGTTGCGATCGGCCGCTCCGGCGGCCGTACCGAGCACATTGAGCGGGATGTTGCCCGGCGGCACCGCGGCTCCGACGGTGAGATTCATCGTGACCGTCGCCGGTGGAACAGCGGGGTTCGGGGTAAAGCCGCCCGTAATGCCGGCCGGCGGCGGTGGATTGAAACCCAACGTAACCGGGTCGGCGAATCCATTGATTTGAGTGACATCGAAATCCACGTTCAACGCCGCGGCGCCACCCAACGTGCAGGCCGCCAGAGACGGCGTCGAGGTCACCAGGAAAAATCCCGGATCGCCGCAGGCATCGAAACGGAAAGAAGCGATGCGTGTCGCCCATTGCGACGCGGGGTTGTATTGCGCGGTATACCAGAAGGTGCAACCGTCGATCGGATCGACGTTGATCGAGGAATAATCGCCGTAACGATTGCTGCCGTTCGGCGATGTGCCGTCGATAATCAGGTTTTCGCCGCGCGGCATGGTACCGGCCGGATCGCCCTGCAATCGTCCTATGTAACGCATGCCGGGAAACTGGCTGGAGCCGTCGGAGATGTTATAACCGAGCGCGATATTGCCGGCGGTATCCATTGCCGAGCTGGACATCCAGCGATGGCGCGCGTCGGGCGCCACGGTGCCTTCCTGGAACAAGCTCCACTGGCCGGCGCCGAGCTTGCGCATTTCGAACCAGCGCACGCCGTGGTGGTCGGCGCCGCCGCCGTCGACGTCGGAAACGAAGCTGCCGACAATGGTCTCGTGGCTGCCGAAGTTACGATATTGCGCCCGCCACATCACCGGTTCGCGCAGCGGGTCGAGCTGCGTTGCGCTGTTCGGTTGCGGCACACAGGCAAAAGCCGTCAGGCCGCATAACTCGGATTCGAATTCGCTGACTGCAATATTGACCGGCCCGCTGACCGACGTATTGGCGGCGTTGTTCCAATCGACGCTCATCGCCCACAGTTCGACAAAATCCTGCGCCGGGTTGCTGCTGCCGGCGTTGTGCACTTCATCGTCGCGGTGGCGCAAAAAGAACGCCGGGCTGCCCGCCGGGGGTGCCTGGATGCCGTCCCAATCGGCCGGTTGCAGCATCTGGAAACCGAAACCGGCGATAGTCGGTACTTCGAGTACTTGCGCCGGCCGGGCCGTCAGACCTTGCAGCATATTATCGCGATCGAGGGCGTATAAGGTGCGGCCGTTGCCGGGCACGGCGCCGTTTTCGTTGGCGCCGATGTAATAGGCGTCCGGCCAGGCGGCATATTTGGGATAGTCGGGCAAGCCGCCGCTGCTGGAGATGAATTGATAGACGAACCACGTTCCAGCCGTCGGATCCGCGGTTTGGCTGATATAGACGCAAAACGACGTATTCGTGAACTCCGACAACAGCCAGCGGCCGGACGGGCTACCTGGACCGTTGTCTACGGTCTCGTCGAAGACGACGACCGGATCGCCGACGCCGCTGGCGCAGGTCGTGCCCGAGCCGGTAGCCAGATCGGGCAGGTTGAAGGTCAGCACTTGCGAGCCGTCGCTTTTGTCGAGGATGAGCACGCGGGTTCCGCTGCCGCCGTTGATCACCTGAACGTAATGGGCGAATCCGACGTCGCCAATGGTGTCGGAAGGGTTGACACCGGTAAAACCGGTGCCGTTGACATTGACGATCGGGGTGTCGAACGCCCGCCCGGCGCTCAGTGATTGAACCTGACGTTGGCGATCGAGCAGCGGGTCTGCGATAAACGTTGGTGGGGCCAACGGCGGTTGCACCCAATCCTTCGGCGGGCTGGTGCGCTGCGGCACTTCACGAATCGGGTCGCCCGGTTTCCAGGGCACCGGTTCGGGTAACGTGTGCATATCGATGTGTACGATCACCGGATCGACTGGGCCGCCCAGTTCGGTCGCCCCGCGGATGACGGAGGTTTCCGCGGCAGCGAGCGGCAAATACAAGATCGCCGGCCACAATGCCACAGTTAAACAAAAACGAATCGGCATCTTCATATCATCTCCCCATGTCTAAAGAATGGTTGCCGGCCGCCGGCGGCGGCCACGAATTGAGTCGGATCGCACCGCTGTCCGATTGGATGTCGAACAACGGGCCATGATCGTCACCCATCCAGGTTACCCGGCCTTCGAATTGGCGGCTGCTCAGCAGCGCAAGTGAATCGGTTGTGTGACCGCGGCCGCCGACCAACCGGAAACGGGGTATGGCCGCGACCGGAAAATAGACATCGATATCTCCCTTGCGGGTCACGATGCGGCCGGTGCCAGTCAACCCATTTTCCAACAAGCGGACGGTGATGCGGCCGCCGGCGCTCGACAGATCGAGTGGACCGACGGCGCGAACATCGAGGTCGGTGTTTTCGCTGTGCGCCGTGAGCGGGTTGTCGATCGCTTTGGTAACGAGATCGCCGCGTTCCACAGAGGCTTCGAGCGCGATACCGGACGGTACGAGCAGTACAGCGTCGATTCGTCCGTCGCGTACGTCACTCGGCGCTTGGCCATCCGGGTAAACGAGTTTCAGATCGACCCGCGCTTCCGTCGCGATCGCTTTCAACTCGCCGTGTTTCGGGTGCTCGCCGATTTTTTGCATCACGGCGTGCAACAGCGCGACCGTCCCATGGCGCTGCTTGATCAACAACTCACCCCACGGATTGTCGACGTGAATCACCATGCCCGGCTTGACCGTGCCCGACCATTCGAGGCGGACCAGTTCGACCGGAGGCTCGGCCGCCATGGAAGATGTGGCGGTCATCAGGAGCGACAATGCAAGCAGAGAGCGCATGGCTGGTCGGGCGTCAAATGGACGCCAATCGTAGCAAAAATTACATGCTATTTCACCCAATAGTTGCATAAATTTTGCTCGACATCGTCAAATTCACCGTGAAATCATATAGTTATGTTGCTATTGGCAGGAAAATAGAATTCATCTAAGGTGACGCGCCCGGTTTCTCGCCCAAGCTGGCGGCACATCTTGTCCGCTTCCCCTCGAACCGTAGAATTACTACGGTTCTTCGGAGAATCGGACAAGCTGCACTCGCCAGCTTGACCGAGAATTCCGGGAACTTATGCAACAATTGGGTTCAGTGGGGTCAAGAAAGCTCTGGTTCACTCGAAGTTTCATCAGCCCCGGAACGGTTTGCCGGCGAGTCAATCACCCAGGCGTTCGATTCAGCTTCCATATATTGACCTTCCATCACTCCCGGAGACCGATTCGTGACCCGGGTTGAGGATTTCCTCGTACAACGCCACGACCGCCTCGGCCACCGCGGCGATCCGGAAGCGCTCGGTAAAGCGCCGCTCAGCCGCCCGGCCGCCGGCGCGCAGGCGATCCGGATCGCAGCTCAGGCGATGCAGCAGGGCGGCCAATGCCGCGGCATCGCCCGGCGGCACAAGCCAGCCGCTCTTGCCATCCTCGATGACCCAACTCATGCCGGAACCGGCGACCCGGCAGGCGATCTGCGGTTTACCGGCGGCCATCGCTTCGAGCAACACGACACCGAAGGCTTCCGCCCGGTTGTGCGACGGCAGGCACAATACGTCGCAGGCGGCCAACAGGCGATTGCGCTGGTGGTCGCTGACGCCGCCGGCAAGGCGGATTCGGGCTTGGGCGACGTCCGGGATCGCTTGTTGCAAACGCCGCCGATGCGGCCCATCGCCGGCGATGATCACATCGCAGTTTTCGACAGTCGCCGCGGCGCGGATCAACGTTTCGAACCCTTTGTATCGCGACAGCCTGCCGATGGCCAGCACCTTTAGACGGTTGCCGCCAGGAACGGGCCAATCCGGCTGTTCCCGGTTTGGTCGGATGCGTCTCGGATCGATTCCCAACGGCACCACCCGGCACTTGTCGCGCCAGCGGCGAAGCGCCGTGCTGCTTTCGAGATACGGCGGCGAGGTGGCGATCACCGCCTTGGCTTGTTTGAGCAGCGCCTGTTCGAACGGCCGATAAAACGGGTAAAGCGCCCGCAATTTGAAATCCAGCCCCGGCCCGACGACGTCGGAATGCCAGTGGATCACCTGCGGAATTTGCCGTGCCGGGCGATGAAACAGCACCCAGAACGCCGAGGTGTTGGGCAAGTGCAGGTGCAAAAGATCGGGGCGGAAGTCGGCGATCATCCGCTCCAGCGCCCGCCCGAACCCTGGGCTGAGCGGCGCGTAGCTCACTTGCGCCACCAGCGGCACGCGCTTGATGGCGGCGAGAAAATCGAACCGCGGGCGATGGCTACTGTGCCCGCCCGGCGATTCGTGGACCAGGCAGGCCTGCACCACGCCCCGCCGGGCGCAGTCCGCCAGTAGATCGAACATGAAATTCTCGATGCCGCCGGCAAAGGGCGCGAAGAATTTTCCGATGTGCAGTACCCGCATCCCAAGATCCCGCTTCAAACGCCCCGGATTGTCCCTTATTTTAGCCGCCATAAAGTCACCCCCTCCCGAGCCCTCCCCCGCAAGCGGGGGAGGGTTTTGTTAGAGCCCCCCACAAGCGGGGGTTTTGTTAGAGACTCCCGCAAGCTGAGGGGGGTTTGTTTGAACTCCTCCCGCAAGCGGGGGAGCAAAAGAAATTGCCTACTCTCCGCAAGCGGAGGAGAAATGAAAGTACTTCCCTGCTGGCGAGAAACCGCCTTGTCCCTTCCCCCGCTTGCGGGGGAAGGTTAAGAAGGGGGTGCGATTACTGAAGTCGGTTTTCCCCCTCACCGACCCCGCAAGCGGGAGAGCAACCGTGTTTCGTGTTAAGCGCATTCCGGATTCCATGAGGTATTTTTTTTGATCGTGGCATTCATGACCGTCAACAATTTACGCATGCAGGCGACGATGACCACCTTGCTGGCTTTGCCTGCTTGGCGCCCAAGGGAAGTGACGCATCGCAAAATCAGGCAGGTCAGTGCTCGATTTTGCGGAGCAAGACGCGGACCTCGGCCGCGGCGCAGCGAGCTGAAAAAGTCCATGGAAGGACTTTTTCAACACCCTGTTAACCCATCAATTTCAATACATCAGCGGGGCTCCCTACGGGTGGCCGCTGACCGTTCCTCCGCGCCGTTGCGCTGGATTGCGGAAGCCTGCGACAATCGGGCACTATATCATCCGCTTGCTTCACGATATGATTCGCCTTATCGCTCTTGCCGCAGCGCTGGCCGCGCCGGTTGTTTTCGCCGCACCCTCAGCCTGCGAACCGGGGCCGCGCGTGTTGCTCGAAGCCCATCTGGCGCAGGCCGGGGCATGGCAGCAGTGGGAACTGTTGGGCGCCGATATTCTGGGGCGCATGAGACAAGCGGATGGGCGGCCGCTGGCCACGGTGCAAGACTTTTTCATGGACCCACTGCGCTTGACCGGCGACGCCGTTGACGACGTCCCGCTTTCGTGGGTACCGCCTGTCGGATCCGCCTCACCACCGGTAGCCGCCGAGGACCGGCTCGACGAGATTCGCCTGCACCTGGACCGCGCGTTGGCTGCAGTGTCGGACGGTGAGGCCGCGGCGCTGACCCGCCTCTTACCGCGACTGCTCGACCGCACCTCGAACGGCAGCGACCTTGCCGCTTTCGAAGACGGCCCGGTATTGGCCGATATCGCCCGGCAGGTGGATCCGGCCGGGTTGCAACGGATTGCCGGGCTGCTCACCGGTCTGGCCGATCCGGCCCTGGCCGCCGCCCTGGTGGCCGCCTACGCCGGCCGGAACCCTATTGACCCCCCGGCCTGGCTGGCACCGGCGGTCTCGGGTTCCATCCTGTACGCAGCCGAAACGCCCCACGGTCCGACGATCGTCGGCGGCCCCGGCCCGAACCGTTATTTCGGCCCGGCCCGGTTGATCATCGACCTCGGCGGCGACGATGAATACCTGTTGCCCCCAGTGACACCAGCACCCCAAACGGGGACAGTCACCAAGCCAGAGGCCGGCAATCGCGGCGCCGCGGTGCGCGCCATCATCGACCTCATCGGCAACGACCGCTATACCACGCTGGCCGACGGCGGGCCGGCCGGTGCCGTCCTCGGTGCCTCGCTGATCGTCGATCACGCCGGTGACGATGAATACATCGGCGGGCGGATCGCGCTCGGCGCGGCGGTGGCCGGGGTCGGGGTGTTGATCGATCACGCCGGCAACGACCATTACACGGCCGGCGAACTGACCCAGGGGGCGGCACTGGCCGGCGTCGGCTTCCTGATCGACACTGCCGGCGACGATGTTTATACCGCCGCCAAGTTCGCTCAGGGCTTCGGCGGCGCGCTCGGCACCGGAACGCTTCGTGACGAGGGCGGCGACGACCGCTATTTCGCCGGCCATAAACATCCCTCGAGCTATGGCGTACCCGGCCGCTATCAGGCATTCTCGCAGGGTGTCGGGATGGGTTTTCGCGGCACCGTGGCAGGCGGCATCGGCCTGTTACACGACCTGGCCGGCGACGACGAATATCGTGCCGGCAACTTCGCCCAGGGCACCGGCTATTTTCTCGGCCTCGGCCGGCTGCTCGACGACTCCGGCAACGATCGTTACTTCGGTGGCCGTTACGCACAAGGCGCCGCCGCCCATCTCGGCATCGGTGTCCTATACGACCGCGCCGGTAACGACCGCTACGCGGCGACGACTTCAGCCAGCCAAGGCGGAGCGTGGGATCGCTCGCTGGTGGCCTTGATCGATTGTGGCGGCGACGATGACTACCGGGCCAACGATTTCGCGCTCGGCGCCGCGGCCCATAACGCCATCGCGGTGTTTGTCGATCTCGCCGGCCACGATCGTTACGCTGCTGTGCGCCATGCTGCGGGTTACGCTCCGGGCCCCGGTGATCCAGATGCCGGCGACGGGCCGGGCGATCTCGCAGTCTTCATCGATCATGGTGCGGGGACCGGCGAACGCGACGGGCAAAGCACGGTTAACGGCCAACAACGGCAAGGTCAAAAACCATGACCCGGCGCGACTGGCTCGGGGCAGCGATCATCGTGCCCTACTACGCAGCCACCGTGCTCGGCCACCTCGAATTTTCGTTGTGGCTGGTCAAGCGGCGGACTTCGGACTTATTCGGCGTTTTCAAGTTCGCCGACTTTCTGCCGCCCGCCGCGCTGCTCGCCGCGCTGGCGATCGCCATCTGGCAGTTCAGACGCGCGGCGGCCGGCAGCCGTCGCCTGGCGACCATCGCCGCCTGGGCGATCTGGCTGCTGCCGGCGATCGCCTACGACCGGCTTTTGACGTTCTCGTTTGCCGAAACGATCCACTATCCGCAGTACGCACTGCTCGCGATGTTGCTCGCCCGCTTCACCGATCCTGAGCGCACGCACTTTGTCTTCGGCCCCATATTGCTCTCCTTAACCGTGCTCGGCATCGCCGACGAAGCATTGCAATACACGTGGATTACGGTTTCCTACAGCCATTACTTCGATTTCAACGATATCGTGCTCAATTTACTTGCCGGCATCGGCGGTTTATTGCTCTATTACGGTTTTCCCCGGCAACCGGCCGTCGAACCTGAGCGCCGCGAGTGGCGCAGGGCGCTGGTTGGTTTAGCTGTACTGGGACTGGTACTGGCGTCTTTTGTCCTCGGCATCCGGGCTTATGACCAGCGGCGCCCGATGCCGTTGATCGAGCGCGAAGTCAGTTACGGCGCCTGGATCCCCGGCCCGCACACCGGCCGTTATTACGTCCTGCCGCCGCTGCCCGGTACCTTGCTACTGATCTCGCTGGCCGCTTTGGGGAGTGCCGCCCCGTTGCTCTTCCGCTCGTCGTCCACGGCAAACCACGCAGCGCGCAGCTACTAGTAACAGCCTGCCTGGTAAAACTCGACAGCCTGCTACAATGCCGCCAAAAGATGCTCAGGAGATCGGTGATGCGGCTACGGTTTCACGGAGCGGCCGGTGAAGTCACCGGCTCGTGTCTGGCGGTGGAATGCCGGGGGCGGACCGTACTGATCGACTGCGGCCTGATCCAGGGTGGACGGGATGCGGCCGGGCGGAACCGCGCGCCCTTTCCGTTTACCGCCAGTGAGGTGGCGGCCGTGCTTTTGACCCATGCCCACCTCGACCACAGCGGGCGCCTGCCGGTGCTTTGCCAGCGGGGATTTAGCGGCCCGATCCACACCCACCCGGCCACCGTCGAACTGTGCGCGATTCTGTGGCGCGACGCCGCCGGCTTGCTGGTCCATGAAGCCGAGGTTGAAGCGCAAAAAAACGGCCGCCCGGTCGAACCGCTGTACACCGAAGACGATGCCGCCGTGGCGCTGACCCGCTTTGTACCAGTCGCCTATGGAGAATGGCGCGACATCATGCCCGGCCTGCGCTGTCGCTGGCACGACGCCGGACATATTCTCGGCGCGGCGTCGCTCGAACTTGAACTCGACGAAGGCGGTGTGCAACGCCGGGTGGTGATCAGCGGCGATCTCGGTCCTTACGGGGCACCATTGATGCGCAACCCCGATTCGCCGGCGGCCGCCGATCGGGTGGTGATGGAATGCACTTACGGTGACCGCTGCCATCGCAGCCGTGAAGCGACGCTGGAGGAACTGGGCACCATCCTGGACGAAGCCGCCCGCCACGGCGGTAATGTGTTGATCCCGGCATTCGCCGTCGGTCGCAGCCAGGAGTTGCTCTATCATCTGGCGCGCCACCGCCGGGAATGGGGACTCGCCCGCTTTCGGATCTTTCTCGACAGTCCGCTGGCCATCCAGGCGACCGAAATCTATCGCCGCTATCCGTTGCTGTTCGAGCGCGAGGCGGCAGCGCTCAACGACACCACCCGGCACGCCAATCCGCTGCCCGAACTTGAACTGACCGAATCGACCGCAGCATCGAAAGCGATCAACGATATCGCCGAGCGGGTGATCGTGATCGCCGGTTCCGGTATGTTGACCGGCGGGCGGATCGCCCACCATTTGCGCCACCGTCTCGGTAATCCACGTAATCACCTGGTCATCACCGGTTACCAGGCCGCGGGCACATTGGGCCGGCGATTGATCGACGGGGCAAAAACGGCGCGTCTGTACGGCGAAGAAGTGACGGTCCGCGCCAAGATACACACGCTCGGCGGTTTTTCGGCCCACGGTGACCAGGGCGATCTGACCCGCTGGTACCGCACCTTCGATCCGCCGCCGCCGCTTTACCTGGTCCACGGCGAACCCCAAGCCGCCAAGGCCCTCAGCGCTCATCTCAATGCGCTGCACCTGCCAGAACCGATCATCGCCGAACGTGAAATGACCATTAGCTTAGTTTGACATTTGACGAAAAAGGAGTGAATTGCTGTGGAAAAACTTTATTACCTTCCCGGAGCCTGCTCGCTGGCTGTGCATATCGCCCTTGAATGGGCGGGTGCAAAATATCAGGCCATCGCCGTCGAGCGCGGCGGCGAGTTGATCAAAAGCCTCAATCCGCATGGCGCGGTGCCGGTGCTGGTCGATTCTGAGGGCGAGGTGCTGACCCAGGCGGCGGCCATCCTGCTCGATCTGGCGGAACGATATCCGGCGGCGCACCTGGCCGGCGATGCGGACTCGCGCCGCGCGGTGTTGCGTTATCTGGCGTTTTGCAACGCCGATCTGCACCCGGCACACGCCCCGTATTTCGCGCCGCAGCGTTTCCTGCCGCACGGCAGCGAAGCGGAGTTCGAAGCATTGCGGGAAGCGGCGATGGGGCGCATCTCCGGCCTTTACGAATGGCTTGCCGGCGAGTTGGCCGGCCGCGATTATTTCGCCGGCGACCGCCCGACCATCGCCGATGCCTACGGTTATACCGTGATGCGCTGGAGCCGGAACATGACCCACCCGGCGACCCGCTTCGCACCGCTGCATGGCTTTATCGCCCGGATGGAACAGAATGCCGGCGTCATCAACGCGCTGATCGCCGAGGGACTGGAAACGCTGATCGCAATCAGTTAGCGGGCTTTTGAAAAACAGCCTGCTGATCCGGGCCACGGATGGCCCGGCGAAATCAGTCGCTGCTCAGTGGCTGATTTCGGGAGCGCAGCGCTAGTCGCGCCATTCGCAAGCGACGTTGAGTCGCGGGGCTGCCGATGCAGCGATCCGGATTATTGCTGCTCGTCGAGCGCCCGATCCAGTTTTTCCTTGGCTTTTTGCATTTCGTCTTCGACGGCCTTGGCTTTTTCCAGCGCCGCGGCCTGCTCGGCAATAAAAGTTTCCTCCAGCGGCGGCGGGGGTGGCGCTTCGCCGCTGTCGCAGGCGGCGAGCAGCAGCGCACCAGTGGCAAAAAGAAACGGTTGACACAGCGCGGCATGGATCCATCGCAGTTTCATTCGCTTGTCTCCTCCTGTAAATATTCGACCGGCAAAAGGTCAGGTTGAGGAAGCGCCGTAGCGGGGCGCTCGATCAGGCGGACTTTCTTGCCGCCGTAAAACACTTGCTTGAACTCCTTGCGGCTGACCGAGACGTAACGCTCGTTGCCGCCAATCTCGATCTGCGCCCCGGCGGTCAGCGCATAACCGTGGTCGTCCACTCTGACGACCATCGTTGCTTTCTGCCCGGTGTGGCAGATGGTCTTGATTTCTTTCAATTCGTCGGCCCAGGCCAGCAGCGCGGCGCTACCGGGGAACAACTCGCCGCGGAAATCGGTGCGCAGGCCGTAACACAACACCGGGATTGCCAAATCATCGACGACGTCGGTGAGCTGCCGGACCTGCTCGCGGCGCAAGAACTGCGCCTCATCGACCAGCACGCAATGAATCTGTTCCGCCGTCAAGGCGTCACGGACGAGCGCAAGAAGGTCGTCTTCCGGGCCGAATGCAGTGGCCGGCGCACTGAGCCCGATCCGCGACCGGACCCGGCCGGGGCCGGCGCGATCATCGAGGCGGGGCGCCAGCAACAGCGGTAGCATGCCCCGCTCGCGGTAGTTCCACGCCGACTGCAACAGCACCGTCGATTTCCCGGCGTTCATCGTCGAATAATAGAAATACAGCTTGGCCATAGCGTGTACCCAATTGTTGCATAGATTCCCGGTTTCCCTGCCTGCCGGCAGGCAGGGAAACCGGGCGCGTCACCTTAGGTGAATTCGTTTTTCCCGCTAATAGCGACATAACTATATGATTTCATATTGAATTTGATAACAAATGCGTCAGGAACGCAATTTGAACCGCGCAGCGGGCCCGAAGGGCGAGGGCAGGATTGCCCGAGTAAATTGAGCAAAATTTATGCAACTATTGGGTACAGTATCGGCGATACGGACGCCGAGCGCCAGCGGCTGGACCCATTCCGCCCTACCACACCAGGCTGCTAGAATGCGCCCCCCATGCGCCCTGTCCGCCCACCGCCGCTCAATCCCGCTCAGCTCGCCGCAGTGGAATACTGCGACGGGCCGCTTTTGGTCATCGCCGGCGCCGGCAGCGGCAAGACTCGAGTGCTCACCGAAAAACTCGCCTACCTTGCCGAACGGCGCCAGCGCCCGCCGGAGAAGATCGCTGCGGTCACGTTCACCAACAAGGCGGCGCGCGAGATGAGAACCCGGCTCGCCGCCCGCCTCGGGCCGGCGGCCCACGGTTTTGCAATCTCGACTTTTCATGCGCTCGGCTGGCGGCTCGTGCGCCACGACCCTGCCGCTTGCGGGCGCCGTTCGGGTATGTCGCTGTTCGACGAGGCCGATACGCTGACCTTGATCACCGAGATCGCTCCGGCCCGCTCGTCCCGCGACGAACTGGCGGCGATTCGCTCCCGGTTGTCGCGTTGGAAAAACGACGGTCTCGACCCCGAGACGGCGGCTGGCAGGGCGGTGGACAACGGCGAAGCGCGGGCGGCGCGGGTTTATCGCGCTTACGAGACGCAGCTACAGCGGCTGAACGCCGTCGATTTCGACGACCTGATCCTCGCCCCGCTCACCGCCTTGGAAGCAGGCCGCGCGCCGGAGCGCTGGCGCCTTTTATGGCACGACCTGTTGGTCGATGAATACCAGGACACCAACCTCGCGCAGTACCGACTGCTCAGCCACCTGGCCGGCCCCCGGGCGCGCCTGACTGTGGTCGGCGACGACGATCAATCGATTTACGGCTGGCGCGGCGCGGCGCCCGACAACCTCGAACGGCTGGTTCGCGACTTCCCGGAACTGCGCGTCATCAAGCTCGAACAGAACTACCGCTCGACCGGCCGTATCCTGAGCCTCGCCAATGGCCTGATCGCGCACAACCCGCATCTTTACGACAAGCGCTTGTGGAGCGCGCTCGGCGAGGGCGAAAAACCGCGCCTGATTCCGTGCGACGATGCCGAGGCCGAGGCCGAGCGCGTTTGCGGCGAGGTGCAGCGCCGGATCATGAGCGGCGGCGTCAAGGCCGGCGAATGCGCTGTACTCTACCGCAGTCACCACCTGTCGCGGCCGTTCGAAAAAGCCCTGCGCCAGCTCGGCGTGCGCTATCACCTCAGCGGCGGCGCGTCGTGGTTCGAACGGCGCGAAATCCGCGACCTGCTCGCTTACCTCAGATTGCTCGTCAACCCGGAAGACAACACGGCGTTCCTGCGCGTGATCAACGTACCGCGCCGCGGCCTCGGTGAACGTTTTTTGTCGCTGCTGGCCGCTGAGGCCGATGCGCGGTCACTCAGCTTTTACGCCGCCGCGTCAGACCCCGCCTTCCAGCAACAACTCGGCGCCGGCCAGGCGAAAGCCGTGGGCGAGTTTCTCAAAGCGCTTGACGAGACCGCAGTACGGGCCGCCGGCGGCGGGGCCGCGGCGGCGCTCGATGAGTTGCTGGCCGCGATCGGCTACCGTGCCTGGCTGCAAGACCAGGCCGACGAGCCGGCCCAGGCCGAACGCCAGTCACAAGCACTCGACGAGTTGCTCGCCTGGCTGGCCCGCCTCGAAAAAGAAGACGCCGGCGCCGGCGTCGCCGATCTTCTGGCCCGTATCCTGTTGCTCGGTAACCTCGACGACGAGAACGACGCCGGCGATGCGGTGCGATTGATGACGCTGCACGCCGCCAAAGGTCTGGAATTCGACGAGGTGTATCTGGTCGGCCTCGAAGACGGCCTGCTGCCGCACCGCAACAGCCTGGACGAAGGGAACGAAGCCGAGGAACGGCGGTTGTTTTACGTCGGCATCACCCGCGCCCGGCGGCGCTTGACGATGACGTATGGGCGGGCGCGATCACGGCACGGGCAGCGGCACGACGCCGAACCCAGCCGTTTTCTCGGCGAACTACCGATCGATCATCTCGAATGGTATGGCCGCGACCCCGAGGCCGACCGGGCGCGCCGGGCACGCGCCGCCCGTGAGGGACTGGCCACGTTGCGCGCCATGCTCGACCCTGCCATGCCGGCAGCCGATCAGGTACCGCCGAGTTCGTGAATCCGTTCGACGATGCGCCGCAACTCGGTCCGCGAGACCCGTTCGATTTCCTGGAGCACGTCGAGATTCTCAAGATCGGGGACTTGCTCTTCCGGATCGCGGTCCAGGCCGCGGGCCAGATCCCGGTCTATCGCATCGAGACGCGCTTTGAGTTCGTCGCGCTGGCGGTACAGTTCGGCCAGTTCGGCTTTCGGTTCGACCATGTGCCTTTCCTCCGTTGGTGCTTCGGGATTGGCGGGCGACCGCCATTTAGCGAAGCGCTACTTTGCGCAGCAACACCCGGATCAGATGTTCGACGTAGTCGTCGAGCGCCGCTCCGGCGAGTGGCGCGGCGATCCCTTGTTTCTGTAATTGTAAAAGCCCGGCGTAAGCGCTGTAGGTCAAGCGCGCCTGGTGTTCGGCGGCGGTCGGCTTAAAACCGAGGGCGCGGTAGGCGGCACGGAGAAAAGCGAAGCGCCGCTGGGTGACCCGTTTGAGGATCACCAGGCATTCGCTGTCGCTTTGTTCGGCGAGCAGCGCGGCATATACCTGGTGAGTCAAAGACTGGCGCGAAGTGGCGCGGAAAAACCGTTCGAGGCGCTCGGCCGCTGGTTCGGCGGTATCGGCGTAAGCGGCGAGTTGCGCCTCATCGTGCGCTTCCCACATCGCGAGCGCGCTGCCGAGCAAATCGCGCCGGTCGCGGAAGTGCCAGTAAAAGCTTCCTTTCGTGACGCCGAGGTGCCGGGCCAAAGGCTCGATCGCCAGCGCCGCGATACCGTGTGCGGCGATCCAGTCGAGCGCCGCCCGCCGCCAGCTTTCGGCCGACTGCGCGGGGCGGCCGGCAACCGGGGTTTTAAGAGCCGCGGCGCGGGGCATCGGGCTCAGGCCGCGTCGCGCTGCTTCGCAGTCGTTGCGGTTTCCGCCGCCAGTCCGCCGCGGATTTCATCGAGTTCGAAATCATCGACACTGATGACTTCGAACACCGCCTCGTGGAGCGAACGCAGCTCATCGCCTTCTTCTTGGGTCAAGATGCCGCGCCGGACCGCATCCGCAAGGCGCTCGTCGAAGCGGTAGCCATGCAGTTCATCCTGGCGCTCGGCTTTCAGCAGCTTGCGTTCGAGCGGTTCGGCGGCGATCACCCGGGGCAGCAGCGCTTCCATTCGGCCGATCGGGTGACCAGCGCGATCGCGCTTGTCCACGCCCGCGGTCAGCCGCGTGCGGCTTTCGCACGGCGCGATCAAAATCTGCGCCACGCGGTGCGTCAAACGATCGTTTGGTAAACGGGCGCGGCGGCCAAACGGAAACGCGACCAGCCCCAAAAACGGCCGCAGCGCCTTGATGGGATAGTTATCGATCACGCCGCCCAGCGCTTCTTGCAGCCGGTAGATGCTGTGATGGAAAGCCCACGACAACAGCGCTTGGTCGGCCGCCGGTCGTCCCTGGTCCTCGAAACGCTTGAGCATCGCGGCGGCGATGTAAAGCTGGCTCAGCGCATCGCCGAGACGCGCCGAAATCGATTCGCGTTGTTTCAATTTACCGCCGAAGGTCAGCATCGCAATATCGGCGAGCAGCGCGAAGGCTGCGCTGTAGCGCGTCAGCTTGCGGTAATACTTGCCGAGCCGTCGGTCGCCGGGCACCGGCGCAAAGCGCGCCGGCAGCAGGCCGTAAACAAGACTGCGTACCGTATTGCCGGCGCTCATACCGAGGTGGCGGAAGAGCAGGTCGTCGAAACGTTTGAGTCCCTCGGCTCGGTCTTCCAGCCGCGCCGCTTCCATTTCCTTCAGCACATACGGATGACAGCGGATCGCCCCCTGACCGAAGATCATCATGCTGCGGGTCAGGATGTTGGCGCCTTCGACCGTGATCCAGATCGGCGCCCCCTGCCAGGCGCGGCCGAGATAATTGCGCGGCCCGAGAATGATGCCCTTGCCGCCGTGGATATCCATCGCATCGGAGATCACCTGGCGCACCATTTCGGTCGTGTGGTATTTGGCGATGGCCGACGGCACCGCCGGTTTTTCACCGCGATCGACCGCCGCCGCGGTCATCCGGCTGAGCGCCTCGGCCGCATAAGTCAGACCGGCGACGCGGGCCAGCGCTTCCTCGACGCCTTCGAAACGGCCGATCGGCAGATTGAACTGCTTGCGGATCCGGGCGTAAGCGCCGGTTGCCAGCGCCATCAATTTCGCCGTGCCGGTGCTGGTCGACGGCAGCGTGATGGCGCGCCCAACCGACAGGCTCTCGATCAACATGCGCCAGCCGTGCCCGGCCATCGCCGCGCCGCCAATCAGTTGCGACAGCGGCACGAAGACGTCGCGGCCGCGCACCGGGCCGTTGTAAAACGGCACATTGAGCGGTAGATGATAACGGCCGACTTCGAGGCCGGCGGTGGCGCGCGGCACCAAAGCCAGCGAGATGCCGATCTCGTCGCGCTCGCCGAGCAGATGCTCCGGATCGTACAGTTTGAACGCCACACCGACCAGCGTCGCGACCGGCGCGAGCGTGATGTAACGCTTGTCGAAATTAAGCCGAACGCCGAGCGTTTCCTGGCCTTGCCAAACGCCTTTGCAGACGATGCCGTAATCGGGAATCGAGGTGGCGTCCGAGCCGGCGGTGGGACCGGTCAGCGCGAAGCACGGAATCTCCTCGCCGGCGGCGAGCCGTGGCAGGTAGTCCTGTTTTTGCTCGTCCGTCCCGTAATGCACCAAAAGTTCCGCCGGGCCGAGCGAGTTCGGCACCGAGACCGCCGAACTGACCTCGGCGCTGAGGCCGGCGAGCATCTGCAAGACGGCGCGGTGGCCGTAAGCCGAAAAACCGTGGCCGCCGTATTCTTGAGGAATCACCAGACCGAAAAAGCGGTGCTTTTTCAAATGCGCCCAGATTTCCGGCGGCAGGTCGATCCTGCGGTGCGACAAGTCGAACGCATCGATCATCGCGCACAGATCGGCGACCGGGCCGTCGAGAAAAGCCTGCTCGTCGGCCCGCAGCTCCGGCACCGGCTGGGCGAGCAGCCGCCGCCAGTTCGGGCGGCCGGTGAACAATTCGCCCTCGAAGCCGACGGTCCCGGCGTCGAGCGCGATTTGCTCGGTCGGCGACAGGCCGGGCAGCATCGTGCGGTATACCGCGAGCAATGGCTTAGACAACCAGCGCCGGCGCCACGGCTTGACGTTCAACGGCAGCGCCACGGCGGCGAAAACCAGCGCCGTGACGGTGGCCCCCCAAGGGCCGATCCACCCGGCCCACGCTGCGAGTCCCAGCAGGGCGGCCGAGATTCCACTCCAGACGATCAACCGGGCGCCGCTGAACAGCGCCGCCAAGGTCATCGCGATCCACAGCAGCAATAACGTGGTCATGATTCGAACTCCCTGCCGGAAGCGATCTCCGGCGCCGTCAGAAAAGAAAGTATCGCTTCGTTGAACGCTTCGTTGTCGTCGCCGGCCACCATATGCGCGGCGCGCGGCACCTCGCGCCATTCGGCGTGCGGGATCAAGGTGCGCAGTTCGGCGATCTCGTGCGCCCCGAGAATATCGCTGAGCCCGCCGCTGACCAGCAACACCGGCACATCGACCCGGCGTGCCGCGGCGGCGAGCCGCGGTTGCTCGGCCTCGGCCCCATCGACCAATTGGAACAAACGCGGATCCCAGTGCCAGCGCCAGCGGTCGCCGCTCGCGCGCAGGTTGTATTTCAGCCGGTCTTCGAGCGAGCCGGTGATATCGCGTCCGCTGCGGTGCGAGAGATAGCGCCCGATTGCGGCCCGCGCCGCATCCAACGACGCGAAACCATCCTCGTGGTCGCGCATAAAGCGGATCATCCGAGCCACCCCGGCCGCCTGCCAGCGGGGTGCGATATCGACCAGCACCAGCGCCGCGAGACCGAGACCGGGTGCCTCGCCGTGCGCCAAAAGCGCCGTCAAGCCACCCATCGAAGCGCCGACCACCACCGGCGGCGCAGCGCAAAGCCCGGCGACGGTTCTGAGGTCGGCGACAAAATCACCGATCGCATAACGGCCGTCGCCCGGCCGGCCGCTGTCGCCGTGGCCGCGCGCGTCGTACAAAATTACCTGCCGGCCGGTCGCCGCCAATGCCTCCGCCGTCCGCCGCCAGGCATGGCGTGTCTGTCCGAACCCATGCGCCAGAATCACCCCCGGCCCCCCATCCGGCCCAATCCGCTCGACCGCCAACGCCAAGCCGCTCGCGCCCTCCGTCATCGTCAGCGTTCCACTTCGCGAAACCGTTGCCGTATCCATACGCTTGAGTATGGACCCACCCCGCACCAAAGTCAACGCCCCTCGCTAGCAGCTTGTCGGACTTAACCCGGTGTTTCCGCCTGCCTGCTGCCTGTCTGCGTGCGACACGCACAGGCGGCGAAGCAAAGTCCGGACAGGTGCCGGACTTTGCTTGGTCTGATCAGTCCCCGATGGGTTGATTCAGACCGGGCCAAGCCGTCCGTGGCCGGCCAAAACTTTGACGGAATCAGGTCTTTTTCAGGTCGAAACGGTCAAGTCGCATGACTTTGACCCAGGCGGCGATAAAGTCATCGATTAATTTCCGCTCGCCATCGGCGGAGGCGTAAACTTCGGCCACTGCGCGTAGCTCGGAGTTCGAACCGAAGATCAGGTCGACCGGTGTGGCGGTCCATTTGATTTGCCCGGTAGCGCGATCGCGGCCTTCGTACACGCCTTCTGTTGCAGCGGATTTTGACCACACCGTGGACATATCGAGCAGGTTGACGAAAAAGTCGTTGCTCAATACACCGGGGCGCTCGGTGAATACGCCATGTTTCACCTGCTCGGTGTTGGCATCAAGAACGCGCAGCCCGCCGACCAACACGGTCATTTCTGGCACGGTCAAGGTCAGCAGATCGGCGCGTTCGACCATTGCTTCGGTCGGTGAAAGCATGGCTTGGTCGGTGTAGTAGTTGCGGAAGCCGTCGGCGTGCGGCTCAAGCACCGCGAACGAGTCGGCGTCAGTCTTTTCCTGCGTCGCATCGACTCGACCCGGCTCGAACGGCACTTCGATGTCGGCTCCGGCGTCACGCGCAGCCTTTTCGATCGCGGCGCCGCCGCCCAGCACGATGAGGTCGGCCAGCGAAACGCGCCGATCGCTCTGCTGGTTCCGATTGAACTTGCGCTGTATGCCTTCCAGCACACCGAGCACGCGGGTTAGTTCTTCTGGATTATTTATCGCCCAGCCCTTCTGCGGGGCTAGTCGAACACGAGCGCCGTTGGCGCCACCCCGCATGTCGGTGCCGCGGTACGAGGCTGCCGCGGCCCAGGCGGTGCGCACCAGTTCCGCCACGCTGAGTTTCGACGCCAGGATCTTGGCCTTCAGTGCGGCAATGTCTTCGGCGTCGATGAGAGCGTAATCGCGTTCGGGCAGTGGATCCTGCCACAGCAGCTTTTTGTCAGGCACCTGGCTACCGATGTAACGGGCGCGCGGGCCCATGTCGCGGTGAATCAACTTAAACCAGGCACGGGCGAAGGCGTCTTCGAATTCCTTCGGATTGTTCAGGAACCGTTGCGAAATCTTGCGATAGGCCGGGTCTTCCTTCAGCGCCAGGTCGGTGGTGAGCATGATCACCGATTTGGTTTTACCGGCACGATGTGCATCGCGCGCTTGCGCGGCGGCCGGATTTCCTTTCGGCACCCACTGAATGGCGCCAGCCGGGCTGCGGGTCTGCTCCCACTCGAAGTTGAATAAGTTTTGCAGATACATCATCGTCCAGCGGGTCGGCGCGGCCGTCCACGTACCCTCAAGACCGCTGGTGATGGTGTCTTCGGCGTTACCCTTGCCGCATGAGTTGGCCCAACCTAGGCCCTGCTGCTCGATCTCGGCGGCGGCCGGCTCCGGGCCGACACAATCTTTGGGGCTGGCCGCACCGTGGACCTTGCCGAAGGTGTGCCCGCCAGCGATCAGCGCCACGGTTTCTTCGTCATTCATCGCCATCCGGCCGAAACTCTGGCGAATCTGCTTTGCCGCCGCTAACGGATCAGGCACTCCGCCCGGGCCTTCCGGATTGACGTAGATCAGGCCCATCTGGGTCGCGGCCACGTCACCTTGCAAGTTGCCCTGCGCATCTTGCCGGTTGCGGCCGAGCATTCGATTCTCGGGACCCCAATCGACTGCCTCGGCTTCCCAGTCGTCGGCTCGCCCGCCGGCGAAGCCGAAAGTGGTAAAGCCCATGTCTTCCAACGCGACGTTGCCGGCGAGGATGATCAGGTCGGCCCAGGAGATGTTGCGGCCGTACTTCTGTTTGACTGGCCACAGCAGGCGGCGGGCTTTATCGAGGTTGGCGTTGTCCGGCCAACTGTTCAGAGGCTCGAAACGTTGCTGGCCGCCGCCGGCCCCGCCACGGCCGTCGGTGACACGATACGTGCCGGCACTGTGCCAGGCCATGCGGATGAACAGCGGGCCGTAATGCCCGAAGTCAGCCGGCCACCAGCCCTGCGAGGTGGTCATGACGTGTATCAAGTCGGCCTTGACCGCATCCAAATCCAGGGCCGCGAATGCCCTGGCGTAATCGAAATCCGCGCCGTAGGGATTGGATGCAACATCGTGATCGCGCAGCGGCGACAGATCGAGCTGCTCGGGCCACCAGAATCGATTTGCCTTGACTTGGGCAATGGCCGGCGAAGACAGGGCGGTCATCATCGCAGTAAACAACGCGAAAATAATTTGATAGAAATGTTGGCGCATGGAATTTCTCCTCTCGATTGGCAGTGGAAGTGAGATGCGGTTATGGCGGACTCAGGCTGCTTGCAGCGTCGCGTCGCCGCTTTGCCAGTTGCAAGGGCACAGGCTGCCGGTTTGCAGAGCATCGAGGACGCGCAGGACTTCTTCTGGACTGCGCCCGACGCTGCCGTCGGTGACGTAAACGAAGCGGATGATGCCGGCCGGATCGACGATGAAAGTGGCGCGTTGCGCGACGCCGTCGATGGGATCTAAGATGCCGAGGGCCGCCGATAATTCGCGCTTGACGTCGGCAATCAGCGGAAACGGCAGGTCGTGCAAGTCTGGGTGGTCGCGACGCCAGGCGAGATGGACGAACTCGCTGTCGATGCTGGCGCCGAGGATTTGTGCACCGCGCCGTTCGAATTCGCCGTTGAGGCGGGCGAAGCCGGCGATTTCGGTCGGGCAGACGAACGTGAAGTCTTTGGGATAGAAGAAAAAAACCCGCCACTGGCCGGGGTGGGCCTCGTGGTCGAGGTCGATAAAGGCGCGCTCCAGGTCGTTGGCGACGGTGGCTTTGACTTTGAAGGCGGGAAAACGCTGGCCTACGGTGAGCATGGGTCGAACTCCTGGGTTGAATGTGAGTAGCAGCTTGCGCTTTGCCGGGTTGTTTGTAAAATGAATTGTTTTTATGGGTTCGATAGACGGTCTCTATCGTTTGCAGGACGTTAACGGACCCCCCCCCGAGCCTTGCCCTGCTGACGATTAAGGGCGGGGTTATGCCAGGTTCTCCTGGCGATTTTTCCGGCGTGCGGCGAGATAACATGCGAACGGCATAAGGAGCGTTTTAGGTGAATCTCCGCGATCTACGCTATCTGACGGCGCTCGCCGAACACCGCCATTTCGGCCGTGCGGCACGGGCCTGCTTTGTCAGCCAGCCGACGTTGTCGGCGCAGATCAAGAAGCTGGAAGATGAACTCGGGGTGGCGTTGTTCGAACGCGGCCCGCGCCGGCTGCTGGTCACCGCCGCCGGTACGGCGATCGCCGAGCGTGCCCGGCGCATCCTCGACGAAGTCGAACAGATCAGGCGCCTCGCCCGAGCCAGCGGTGACCCCGAAGCCGGCATGCTGCGTCTCGGCTTGTTCCCGACGCTCGGACCGTACCTGCTGCCGCATATCGTGCCGCCGCTGCACCGCCGCTTTCCGCAACTCGAACTTTTGTTGTACGAGGAGAAAACGGCCGAGATCATCGCCCGCCTCAAAGACGGCCGACTCGATGCCGGATTGCTCGCACTGCCGGTCAATATTCCCGGACTTTGCGCGACGACGCTGTTCACCGAACCGTTCCAGCTTGCGGTGCCGGCCGGCCATCGGCTGGCCGAGCGGCGCCGCGTGGCGGTCGGCGAACTGGCCGGCGAACGGTTATTGCTGCTCGACGAAGGACATTGCCTGCGTGATCAGGCGCTCGAGGTGTGCGAGCTGGCCGGCGCCGCTGAACACGAAGATTTCCGCGCCACCAGCCTCGAAACTCTGCGCCAGATGGTGGTCGCCGGCAGCGGCATAACGTTGCTGCCGGCGCTGGCCATCGCCGGCGGTCAGGATGACCGTTCGATCCATCTGCTCAGCTTCACGCGGCCGCCGCCGCACCGGCGGATCGCGCTGGTCAGGCGGCAGGGCTCGGTGCTCGAACCGCTGCTCGTCAAGATCGGCGAAATGATGGCGCGGATCGCCTGGGGATTGTTGAAGAAATAATCCGGTTTCTTGTTCCCCCGTCGCTTGCTTCCCCCGCTTGCGGGGGAAGGTTTAGCAGGCTGTTGAAAAACAGCCTGCTAATCCGGGCCACGGATGGCCCGGCGAAATCAGGCGCTCCTTAGCGGCTGATTTCGGGAGCGCAGCGCAAGTCGCGCCTTTCGCAAGCGACGTTGAAAAACGCCAGGATGGCGTTTTTCAACAACCTGTTAGAATTCACCCCCTCCCCGACCCTCCCCCACAAGTGGGGGAGGGAGAATAAAGAAGTAATCCCCCACAAGTGGGGGGAGAATAAAGAAGTACTCCCCTACAAGTGGGGGAGAATAAAGAAGTACTCCCCCACAAGTGGGGGAGGGAGAATAACGAGTAACGGACTGGATGCTCGATCGAGTCGGGGATGACGATTTGAACATCCGGGATCGGTCATTTTGGGTTCAGCCGCCGGCGCGCCAGCCGAAGGTGGCGAAAAAGGTTCGGCCTTCGCCGGGAAAATAGCGGAATTCGTCGAATGCGAAATCGGCGCGCTCGGCGAAGCGCTCGCCGAATAAATTTCTTAGCCTGAATCCAAGATGCCAACCGCGACCGACCTCGGCGTTCGCTTCCAGGTGGAGCAGGGTATGGCCGGCGTAACGTGCGCTGTTGGCGGCGTCGAGGAAATAATCGCCGAGGTGTTCGAGGCGCAGCGCGCTGTCGATGCCGGCGCCGCGCCAGTCGAGTTCGGCGCTGAACAGGCGCCGCGGTGCGGTATCGACGTCGTTGCCGCGGCGGATGATTTCGCCGCCGCCGGCCAGGCGGTCGAAGCGATAGGTGTGCCTGGCGTAGGTGCCGGTCGAGCGCAGGGCGAAGCCGGCGCCGAGTTCGGTGCCGAGCGCCCATTCGAGACCGAGGTGGCGGGTTTTGCCGTCGCTGATATTGAAGCCTCCGGCGTCGCGCAGGATCACGTTGCGCTTGACCTGGTAGAAGCCGGTGAGTTCGTAGAACCACGACCGTGCGCGGCGCGCCAAGCCCAGCGAGATACTGTCGAGCCGTTCGCTTTGCAGGTCGGCGATCTGCTGGCCGCTTTGCAGGCGGTACAACTCGGTGGCCTGCGGCGGCCGGAAGCCGCGCGCCAGGCGCAACTGCCAGCGGCCGGCAACGGCGATGGGGCCGGCGAGCGTCACTGCAGGGGCGAGATTGAAGAAGTCGTCGTGACGATCGGCTGGGCGGCTGAACAGGCAACCGCCGAAAGCACACGGCGTGCCGTCGTCGCGCGTGTTGCCGTCGAGCATCCGGTTGTTGTAGTCGTAAAACAGGTATTCGCCGCGCAACCCAAGTTCGAGCTCCAATCCGTTGCCGCCTTGCCACAGGTAACGTCCCCACAGGGCGGTCATCGCACCGTCTATGGCGTAGTCGTAGTGCAGTCCCGGCGGCCGGATGGCGCGCAGAAAGTCGCTGCCGTCCTCGACTTCGTGCGCCTGGAATTCAATGAGTTCGCCGTGAAAGGCCTCGGCATCGAGGCCCAACGTCAAGCCGTCGCCGAGGCGCCCGCCACTGAGCGCCGCCTGCACGCCGCCGCTCGTCTGGCGATTGCGTTCGAGCGGCTTGCCGGGAAGAAAGTGCTGCAAAAAGCGCATCTCGCTTTGCCTGAGATAAGGGCTGATGCGCCACGCGCCGCCGGCTTCGTCGAACCATTCGAAATGGCCTGCGGCACGCGCCGCGTGGGCGTTGCGGAAGGCTTCAGGGTTTGGGTTACTGCGCCGCAGTTCGGTGTCGCGAAAGGCGTCGAAGCCGGTGATGAAGCCGGCGGTTTGCTGATCGAGGTCGGCGAGCGCCAAGGTTCCGGTGAATGCCAAGCGTTCGCCGGATCGTCGATAGCGGACGTTGGCGAAGCCTTGTTGGTAACCTTCGTCTAAACGGAAGCTGTTGCTGTCGGTGTAGCTGGCGCTCACCCCGAACGCTCCGCCGCCGTAAGCGGCGGCGCCGCGGATGAAATCCTGGCTGCCGGCCTCGACGGCGACGGCCGCGGCAGCCGGGTCGGGCGAGGCAACGTCGATCACGCCGTGCAGGCCGTTGGCGCCGTGGCTGGCGAGCCCCGGGCCGCGCAGTACATCGATTCTTTCGGCTTGCGCGAGGTTGACCTCGAACAGTTCGTTGACGTTGCAAAAACCGGCCGGCCGGATCGGGATGTGGTCCTCGAGAATCAGAAACGCGCCGCAGGCGCCCGGACCGGTCAACACCGGCGAACGGATCGCGGTCAGATGCTCTTGGCCGCTGCCGCGGCTGATCCAGACGCCGGGCACGTCGCTGAACAATTCCTGCGGGTGGCGTGGCGCGCGGCGGGCAATGCGTGAGGCATCCAACGCCGTGGCGCCGGCCTGCGCCGTGTCGAGGGCGCGGATTTCGACTTCGAGCGCCGGCAACGTCACGCCGGCCGGGGCAGCCGCCGTGAGCCACCAGAGCGCGGGTATACCCAATAGTTGCATAGATTCCCGGAATTCTCGGTCAAGCTGGCGAGTGCAGCT
>DAITQM010000007.1:0-103429 GCA_036832975.1 Pseudomonadota bacterium
TTTGTCGGGGAATCGGACAAGCTGCACTCGCCAGCTTGACCGAGAATTCCGGGAACTTATGCAACAATTGGGTTAACGATGAACAAACCCGAGCAGCCGACGCTTTACCTGATCGACGGTTCGTCGTATTTTTATCGCGCATACCATGCTCTGCCGCCGCTCACCACCCGGGCCGGCGAGCCGACCGGGGCGCTTCTCGGGGCCGCCAATATGGTGCGCCGGCTGCTCAACGACGCGCACCCCGAATATGTCGCCGCGGTCTTCGACGCGCGCGGCAAGAATTTCCGTCACCGCCTGTATCCGGCCTACAAGGCCCATCGTCCGCCGATGCCCGACGATCTGGCGGCGCAGTACCCGCCGCTGGTCGAGCTGCTCGATGCGCTCGGGGTGCCGCTCTTACAGGTGCCCGACGTCGAGGCCGACGATGTGATCGCGACGCTCGCCAGGAAAGCCACAGCGGCCGGCTGGCGCTGCGTGATCTCGGCGAGCGACAAGGATCTGGCGCAGCTCGTCGATGACCGCGTCCTGCTCATCGACACGATGAGCGACCGGCGTTACGACAACGCCGGCGTGCGCCAGCGTTTCGGCGTCGAGCCCGAGCAGATCGGCGATTATCTGGCGCTGGTCGGCGATGCCAGCGACAACATCCCCGGCGTGCCGGGCATCGGCCCGAAAACCGCAGCCAAACTGCTCGGCGAATACCATGACCTCGACCGGCTCCTGGCATCGCGCCCGGCGCTCGGCGACAAACTGGCGGCCAAACTGGCGGCGGCCGAGCACTTGGCGCTCAGCCGGCAGTTGGTCCGCCTGCGCGACGACCTTGATCTCGACGTCGCGCCCGCCGATCTCAAACGGCAGCCGGAAAAAACGGCCGAGCTTCGCGCCCTGCTCGAGCGGCTTGAATTCCGGCAATGGCTCGCTGAAATGGCCGAACCCGGTACCGCCGATCCCGCGGCCCGGCGCGGCCAAGCCGAAAGTGGCGCCCCGCACTATCGCGCCATCCGCGACCGCCGCGCCTTCGCGGCGCTGCTCGCCGACCTGGAACGGCAGGCGGCGATCGTCTTCGATCTCGAAACCACCAGCCTGAATGTCCTCGACGCCGAGATCGTCGGCATCGCGCTGGCTTGGGAGCCGGGTATCGGCATCTACCTCCCGCTGGCCCACGAGGGGCCGGGCGCCGAACCGCAACTCGACCGCGATGAGGTGCTCGCCCTTCTAAAACCGATATTCGAAAGCGAAAAACCGGCCAAAATCGGTCAGAACCTGAAATACGACCTCAACGTGCTGCACCGCGCCGGCATCCGGCTCGCCGGCATCGCCGACGATACGATGCTCGAGTCGTACGTCCTGAACAGCACCGCGACGCGCCACGACATGGACGCCCTCGCTCGCCATTATCTGCACCGCCGGACGATCACCTACGAGGAGGTCGCCGGTAAAGGGGCGCGGCAGATCCCGTTCGCCCAGGTCGCGGTCGAGCGGGCCACCGAATACGCCGGCGAAGATGCCGAGGTGACTTACGCGCTGCACCATCACCTGGCCCCCAAACTGGCGGCGCTGCCCGGTCCGGCGCGCATCTACCACGATATCGAGATGCCGTTGTTGCCGGTGCTGGCGGCGATGGAGCGCTGCGGTGTGCTGGTCGACCGCGACCGCTTGCTGACCTATTCCCGAGAATTGGAAAAGCGGCTTTACGCGCTGGAACAACAAGCCTACGAGGTGGCCGGCGGGCCATTCAACCTCAGCTCGCCGAAGCAGCTCGGCGAAGTGCTGTTCGGGCGCCTCAAACTCGAGGTGATCGCCAAGACCCCGGGCGGCCAGCCGGCCACCGGGGAAGAGGTGCTGGAGGAACTGGCCGGGCGCCACCCGCTACCCGGCCTGCTGCTCGAACACCGCGCCCTGGCCAAGCTCAAGAACACCTACACCGACCGCCTGGTGGCCGAGATCCACCCCGGTACCGGGCGGGTCCATACATCGTTCCACCAGGCGGTCGCCGCGACCGGACGGCTGTCGTCGTCGCAGCCGAATCTGCAGAACATTCCGGCGCGCACCGAGGAGGGCCGCCGCATCCGCAAAGCCTTTATCGCGCCACCCGGCAAACGGCTGCTGGCGCTCGATTACTCCCAGATCGAACTGCGCATCATGGCGCACCTGTCCGGCGACGAGGGGCTGCTCGCGGCCTTCCACAGCGGCGCCGATATCCACCGGGCGACGGCGGCGGAAGTGTTCGGTATGGCCCCCGAGCGGGTCAGCGGCGAACAGCGGCGAGCGGCCAAGGCGATCAATTTCGGTCTGCTGTACGGCATGTCGGCGTTCGGCTTGGCGCGCCAGCTCGGGATCGAGCAAAGTGCCGCGAAAGTCTGGATGGAGACCTATTTCGAGCGATATCCCGGCGTGCGGCGCTACATGGAACGGCTCCGCCGTGAAGCGCGTGACCGGGGTTACGTCGAAACCCTGTTCGGGCGCCGCCTGTGGCTCAGCGAGATCGCCTCGCGCAATCCGGCGCGCCGCCAGGCGGCCGAACGCGCCGCGGTCAACGCCCCGATGCAGGGCACCGCCGCGGACATCATCAAACGGGCGATGCTCGCCACCGCCGGCTGGCTGGCCGAATCCGGCGCCGACGCGGCGCTGGTCTTGCAGGTCCACGACGAATTGGTGCTCGAAGTCGCCCGCCGTGACCTGCCCGCCGTCCGCGACAAGGTCGCCGCCCTGATGCGCAGCGCCGCCGATCTGGCCGTACCGCTCGAGGTCGAGGCCGGCGACGGCGCCGATTGGGAAGCGGCACATTGATCCGGCGGGAAAAAATCGGCCGGTGCTGTGAACTTTTGCCGGGTGCCCCGGTCTTATCACATGCCGACGCCAGTCGGCAGGGTCTGTTCCCCTCCCTAGACAGACCCGAACAGGATTCGGTCAGCCCCCCCAACGCCGAATCCCATTTTGACCCCGGGAGTCCCCCCACTCCCGGGGTTTTTTTATCTCGCAGCGGTTTCCCCGAATCGGGCCCGGCTTCGGTCTTACCGAACCGTTCACCCGCGGCCGAACGTTTTGGCTTTCGGGCGCGGCCGGAAAAAGAACCCCATCGCGTAAGTCGCCCAGGCGAAGATGACGCCGATGAGCAGGCCAAGCGCGATACCGGTCCAGTCGCGCCAGTCGGCGGTCGGGGCGATTTCGCCGGCCAGCAGTAAAAGATCGTCGCTGCGCCAGCGCAACGTATCGTGACCCAAGAAGAATGTCTGGCCAAGCCGCGAGGCGACGATCGAGCCGAGTTCGTAAAAATCGCCGAGCAGGGAGACGAACGGGGCGATGACCAAAGGCAGCGACAGCCCGATCCCGAAGTGCTGCAGTGCCGACGGCCAGGGGCGGTTGAACATGGTGTGCAGTAGCGGAACGCCGGGGAAGATGGTCAACAGGTACGGCGCGTAGACTGTCGCGAGATAAATCCAGTCGCTGCCGCGGGTGTCGAAATCGACCAGTTGCCCGGCATACTCGGAGCCGATGGCGACATAGGGAAAATAATCCTGCAGCCAGGCGGCGCCGTATTCCGGGCTGATCTCAAGCCGGCTGACCTCGCCGCCGGCGAGCAGGCAGCCCCAGGCGTGCATCAGCTCGTGCAGCGGCACGTAGATCCACCACGCCGCGACCAGCCCGGCGAACATCAACAACAGCCAGACGACGTGAAAGTCCGAGGTCAACACCTGGAGCAGTTTGAGATAATCGAACCACGGCCGAGACCAGAAGCCGCCTTGCCCTTTCATCGCACCCCTCATCGGTGCCGGCACGGCGACCGAACCGCCGTGCCGGAAAAGCGAAAAGATGGGACGCTCCCGATATCCTGGATGACTCACGAACCGGCTTGTGCCAACGCCGGGCTCGTGTCGCACCCCCGTAAAGCGTGCCCCCGCAGGTCAATCCAGCTCCGGATCGCGGGTCACGGCGCAGAATCGACGGGCATCCTCGCTCCACTCCGGAGCGCCGACCAGCGCTTCCGGCACCTCTTCGGGTGTCAGTACGACTTGCCACATCGCACCGTGCGCTTCGCTCATGAAACGCTCGGTAATACTGTAGCGCAACCAATCGAGACAACGATCATAGTAACCGGCGGTGTTGACGAGCACAATCGGGCCGGAAAAAAGCCCAAGCCGCTTGAAGGTCATCGCCTCGAACAGTTCCTCGAACGTGCCGCAGCCGCCCGGCAGGCAGACTACCGCATGCGAGCCGTCGAGCATCAGCCGTTTGCGGGTGTGCAGATCGCCGACCACGGTCAACCGGCTCAAACCGGTATGGCCGGCTTCCATCTCCTGCAAAAAATCGGGGATCACACCTTCGACGTGAGCGCCGTGGGCCAGTGCCGCGTCGGCCATCGCGCCCATCAAACCGTGGCGGCCGCCGCCGTAGACAATCGACAGGCCATGCTCGGCGAGCACTTGGCCCAACGCCGCCGCGGCGGTGTAGTAGTGCGCCGCCAGCCCCTGGCTCGAGGCGGCATAGACGGTCACGCGGCGGATCGGCATGGCCCCATCGGGTATGATGAAAAAGATGAATTGTAACAAGCCTGCGCGTAGGTCGTGCTCAGTATTCGGCTGATCTGGATCAATGCCGCGGCGTTCGCGCTGCTGTGGCTGATGCCGCGGCCGATGTTCGTGTGGTTTGCCCTGTGGCCGCTCGCCAGCAGTGGGCCGTCCGGCTCGTTCGCCCCCTGGCAGCTTCTGAGTTACAGCTTTCTGCACGGCTCGCTCGCCCATCTGCTTTTCAATATGTGGGCGCTTTACATGTTCGGCCCGCCGCTCGAATCGGTCTTCGGGCGCCGCCGCTTCATGATCTATTACCTGGTGTGCGCCGTCGGCGCCGGGCTGGTGCAATTGTTCGTCGCCACGGCGAGCGGCCAGCACTACCCTACGGTCGGTGCCTCCGGCGCGATTTTCGGGCTGTTGCTCGCCTTCGGCATGCTGTTTCCGAATCGGATGATCCTGTTGATCTTCCCGCCGATTCCGCTGAAGGCGAAATGGTTCGTGGTGATCGTTGGTGGGATCGAACTGCTGCTGGGGATCACCGGATCGATGCCGCAGGTCGCCCACTTCGCCCACCTCGGCGGCATGTTGTTCGGCTTTGCACTGCTGTGGAAATGGAGCAACCGGTAATTCCGGGGAAAAAAGTTCCGGCTGAGCCCAGCGGCGGCGCGGCGGCAATTGTGTTAGATTGATGACACCCTGGATGGCATTTGGTGTTCCCAGTGCGTCGGCTTTACGGACGGATGCTGATGGCGCTGATCGCCTTGGCGGCGGCTTCGTGTCAGGGTGATTCCGCGCCGGATAACAGCCGGCTGTTGCAGGCTTTCCGCAACGGCGACGTCGGCGTGTGGGTGACCGGTCGCGGCACCGTGACGCAGCTCCTCGGCGACGAAACGCCGGCCGGCCTGACCCACCAGCGGTTCAATGTCGAAATCGGCGATGAGCTTCGCGTGCTTTTGGCTCACCGGGTCGGCGAGTCCGGACGGGTGCCGGTCAAAGAAGGCGACAAGGTGACCTTCCGCGGCCGGTACGAATTCAATGCCTCGGGCGGCACCGTGACCACCGGCCGGCTCGGCGATAATGAAACGGTTTCCGGTTGGGTCGAACACCGCGGCAAACAATACGATTGAGCCCGCTTGCCCGTTGTGCGGTGTGCCGGGCAGTATGGGGTTATTCTCCGCGTCGCTCCGCAGCCCAGGCTTTCAGCCACGCCGACCGTTCGGCGGCCATGCCCGCCGCCAGCCCTTCGTCGATCGCCGCTTCGACCGGTAGGCCGGCGGCGATCCGGTGCATCGCCCACAGCGTTCCGGCGCGATTGCCGCTGGCGCAATAGACCAGAATCGGTTTGTCCGGATCGGCGGCGAGCAGACGGTCGAATTCCGCCAGCGTCGCCTCGTCCGGCAACGTGCGGCCGACCGGCAGCGCGTGGTACTCGAGGCCGGCCGCGACGGCGGCTTCGGCTTCGTCGGCGGTGCCTTCCTGTTCCCGGCGCAAGTCGATCACAGCGGTCAATCCCTGAGCGGCCAGTGCCGCGAACTGCTCGGCTTGCGGGGCGCCGGAAGTGGCGATTCGAGCACTCGCCCGGTTATAGCGGGCGGGGGCGTCAAAATCGCCGGCAAATGGCACATCGCCGGCCGCCACCGCGCTCGCGGCGAGCAGGCAGTACAAAAAAAGCAACCGTTGCAACATCACTCACCTCCAGCCCGGTACCGGGCGGGTCACCAGATGCGGCCGTTTTGCAGCCAGCGGGCGATGGTCACGACCGATTCGGTGTAGAACATCGCCCCTTCGCGGCCGTGGGCGCGCAGGTCGCCGAAAAACGAGCGCCGGCTGCCGCCGAACGAATAGTACGACATCGGCGCCGGGACGCCGATATTGATGCCGATCATGGTCGGCGCGGCTTCGTGGCAAAACTGCCGGGCGGCGGCGCCGTGCGACGTAAACAGCGTCGTCGTATTGGCCAGTGGGCAGCGGTTGATCCAGTCGATCGCTTCATCCAGGCTTTGCGCCGCGGCGAGCAGCACGACCGGGCCGAATACCTCTTCCCGGGCGATCGTCATGTCCTCGGTGATGCCGGCGAGGACAGTCGGGGCGAGGAAGCAGGAATCGGCCGGCGCTGCCGGGTCGCGCCCGTCGAGGTCCAATTCCGCGCCTTGCTCCACAGCGCCGGCGATCAAGCCCTCGACCCGGCGGCGGGCCGCGGGTGAAATCAACGGCCCCATATCGGTCGCCGGGTCGAGGCCGTTGCCCAGTCGCACGCGGCGGGCGCGCTCGATGATCCGGCGACGCATTTCGCTGGCGGTTTGATCGCCGACTGAGATCAACACCGAGCCGGCCAGACAGCGTTCGCCGGCGCAGCCGATGATCGATTCGAGGGCCGTGGCCGCCGCTTGATCGAACCCGGCATCGGGCAGTACGACCATGAAGTTTTTAGCGCCGCCGAGCGCCTGGACGCGCTTGCCGGCCGCCGCCGCCGTGGCGTAGACATGCGCTGCGACCGGCGTCGAACCGACGAACGAGACGGCGCGGATGTCGGGATGGATGAGCAGCGCATCGGCCGCCGCCTTGCCGCCGTGGACCATATTGAACACGCCCGGCGGCAGGCCGGCTTCGGCCAAAAGCTCGGCGATGCGCAACGCGGTCAGCGGCACGCGCTCGCTGGGTTTGAGCACGAAAGTATTGCCGGCGGCCAGCGCGAACGGCCAGAACCACATCGGCACCATCGCCGGAAAATTGAACGGGGCGATCGCGGCGCAGACGCCGAGGGGCCGGCGGATTGTCTGGCAGTCGATCCCGGCGGCGATGTCTTCGCTGGCCAGACCCTGCATCAGCAAAGGCATGGCGCACGCGGTCTCGACCATCTGGATGCCGCGCCGCACGCTGCCCCGCGCCTCGGCCAGCGTTTTGCCGTGTTCGGTGGTGACTTGACGGGCGAGGGCTTCGAAATGCGTTTCGAGCAGTTCCTTCAGCCGGAACAGCGGTTGGATGCGTTCGCTGACCGGGGTCGCGCGCCACGCCGCGAACGCCGCGCACGCCGCAGCCACCGCCCGTTCGACCTCGAGCGGGCCGCCGAGCGGCGTGGCGGCCAGCACTTCGCCGGTTGCCGGGTTGAACACCGGCACCGTGTCGGCCGCCGCGCTCTCGACCCGCCGGCCGCCGATCCAATGGGGCAGTCTGTCGGTCATCACGACCATGATAATCTGAGCACGGTCGGGTAGGGTTGAGCGGAGTTGCGGTTTTATGACGGATTCGAGTCGCCATCATTCGGCCCTTGATCGCGCCTTGTTCGGTTGGGTGGCCGCGGTCTGGGTCGTCACCGCGATCGCGCCGCGTTATCGCGAGGACTGGCTGCTCGAGAACCTGCTGGTTTTCGTTACCGTCGGGGCACTGTTCGCCGGCCGCCGGCATTTCACCTTCAGCACCCGCGCCTATGCGATGCTCGCGATCTTCGCGACGCTGCACCTGATCGGGGCGCACTACACCTATTCCGAGACACCGCTCGGTTTCTGGGTGCGTGACTGGCTGGGGCTGGAGCGCAACCATTACGACCGCTTTGTGCATTTCGCATTCGGTTTTTTATGCGGGCTGCCGCTGCGCGAACTGTTGAGCCGTGCCGCCGGCGTCGTTCCCTCATGGCGCGGGCCGCTCGCGATCGTCGCCGTGCTTTCGTTCAGCGGCTTTTTCGAAGCCCTGGAGGCGGTCGCCGCGCTGCTGGTCAGTCCCGAACTCGGCGCCGCCTATCTCGGCACACAAGGCGACGAGTTCGACGCTCAGAAAGACACGCTGATGGCGCTCAGCGGCGTGTTGCTGGTGCTGTTGAGCGGTCGGATCATTGCCGGCATAAAAAAGCCCCGTCGAAACGGGGCTTGATCCGGGAGCGGGCGGGTCCACCCCGCACCCTCCCCCACTGGCGGGGGAGGGCTGGGGCGGGGTATAGATAAAATCAGAAGTCGTCGCCCATCGGCATGTCGGGATTGCCGACCTTGGCTTCCTTCTTCGGCAGTTCGGCGACCATGGCCTCGGTGGTGATCATCAGCCCGGCGACCGAGGCGGCATTTTGCAGCGCCGTGCGGGTCACCTTGGTCGGGTCGATGATACCGGCCTCGATCATATCGACGAATTCGCCGTTGGCGGCGTTGTAGCCAAAGTTGCCTTTGCCGTCGGCGACTTTGTTCAGAATCACCGAGGGTTCGTCGCCGGAGTTGGCGGCGATCTGGCGCAGCGGCTCTTCCATCGCCCGCTTGGCGATCCGGATGCCGTGGCCCTGTTCGTCGTTGTCGCCTTTCAGATCCTTGAGCGCCTGCAAGGCGCGGATCAGGGCGACGCCGCCGCCGGGCACCACACCTTCCTCGACCGCGGCGCGGGTGGCGTGCAGAGCATCTTCGACGCGGGCTTTCTTTTCCTTCATCTCGAGTTCGGTCGCGGCGCCGACCTTGATCACGGCCACGCCGCCGGCCAGTTTGGCGACCCGCTCCTGGAGCTTTTCTTTGTCGTAGTCGGAGGTCGCTTCCTCGATCTGGGCGCGGATCTGCTTGATCCGGGCCTGGATCGCATCGGTCGAGCCGGCGCCGTCGATGATCGTCGTGTTTTCCTTGGTAATGCGAATCTTCTTCGCCGAGCCGAGTTCGTGCAAGGTCGCTTTTTCGAGCGTCAGGCCGACTTCTTCGGCGATCACCGTCCCATCGGTCAGCACTGCGATATCTTCGAGCATGGCCTTGCGGCGGTCGCCGAAGCCCGGCGCCTTGACCGACGCCACTTTGACGATGCCGCGCAGGTTATTGACGACCAGCGTGGCCAGCGCCTCGCCTTCGACGTCCTCGGCGACAATCAGCAGCGAACGGCCGGATTTGGCGACCTGTTCGAGCACCGGGATCAGATCGCGGACGCTGGAAATCTTCTTGTCGAACAGCAGGATGTACGGGTTTTCGAGCTCGACGGCCATCGCCTGCTGGTCGGTGACGAAGTACGGCGACAGGTAGCCGCGGTCGAACTGCATGCCCTCGACGATATCGAGGTCGTTGTCCAGACCGGAACCTTCCTCGACGGTGATCACGCCTTCCTTGCCGACCTTGTTCATCGCATCGGCGATGATGCGGCCGATCTCTTCGTCGGCGTTGGCCGAGATCGTGCCGACCTGGGCGATGGCCTTGTCGTCCTTGCACGGTTTGGAGAGCTTTTTCAGCTCATCGACGGCGGCGCGCACCGCTTTGTCGATACCGCGCTTGAGGTCCATCGGGTTCATGCCGGCGGTGACCGCTTTGTGGCCTTCACGCAGCATCGCCTGGGCCAGCACCGTGGCGGTGGTCGTACCGTCGCCGGCGGCGTCCGAGGTCTTGGAAGCGACTTCCTTGACCATCTGGGCGCCCATGTTCATCAGCTTGTCGGACAGTTCGATCTCTTTGGCCACCGAGACGCCGTCTTTGGTCACGGTCGGCGGGCCGAAGTTCTTTTCGAGCACCACGTTACGGCCTTTCGGGCCGAGCGTCACCTTGACCGCGTCGGCCAGGACATTGACGCCGGCGAGCATTTTCTTGCGGGCGTCTTCGGAAAAACGGATTTCTTTCGCACTCATCTTTGCATTCCTCTGAAAAATTCGGTGGAGCGACGGCGGATCAAGATTCGATCACGGCCATGATGTCGTCCTCGCGCAGGACGAGCAGTTCTTCGTCGGCGATCTTGACCTCGGTGCCGGAATACTTGCCGAACAGGATCTTGTCGCCGGCTTTGACCGCCAGCGGCCGGATTTCGCCGTTCTCCTTGACTTTGCCGGTGCCGACGGCGATCACTTCGCCGCGGATCGGTTTTTCCTTGGCGGAATCGGGGATCACGATGCCCCCCGGGGAAGTGCGTTCTTCCTCCATACGCTTGACGATGACGCGATCGTGCAAAGGACGCAATTTCATGAGCATTCTCCTGGATCGAATTCAATAAAACGCAACGGGAAACAGGGGCGCCCGGCGGCGGCCGGTGGTGCGGGGCGGCGAGGGGCTGCCGTGGCGGGCGGGCGCGGACTCGGGATGAATCGCGCCGCCTGCGGTGTCGATGTCCCTGCCGGGGCATCGAACGGCTGAACTCGCCGGGCCTGGTAAAGTAGACCCGCGCCGGCCGGTTGTCGCAACCGGGGTGCCTGAATCGGGGCCGCGTACCGCAAAGTGCGCGGCAGCCGGTCCCGATGTGGGCGCTGGGTCGGATATTTTCAAGGGCGCTACACTGGATTGTGATCGAATGATGGGAGTTCCGGTCATGTCATCCGGCTCGACGGCCGCCCACCGGCAAGGCGACCTCCATATCGTGCTCTGCACCTGCCCGGACGAGGCGAGCGCCGGCCGCCTGGCCCGCAGCCTGGTGGAACGCCGGCTGGCGGCGTGTGTCAATGTGCTGCCGGGTCTGCGCTCGGTCTATCGCTGGCAGGGTGCGATCGAGGAACAGGCCGAGTGCCTGTTGCTGATCAAATCGCCGCCGGCGCTGTGGCAGCGGCTGACGGCAGCGATCCGCGAGGCGCATCCCTACGAGACCCCGGAGATCGTCGCCCTCGACGCGGCGGCTGTCGATCGGGATTATTTGGTTTGGCTATCGGCCGCAACGGACGGCCATGGAACGGAATGAAGCATTTGAAGCATCGATCATCGACACGGCGGACGGCGCTGGCTGGGCTGCTGTTATTGTCCGGATGGGGCTTGTTCCATGGACTGCTGGCCGGCGCGGCCGTCGATCCCGATGACCTGCTCGATCCGGATGTCGCCTTCGCCCTCGAGGTCGCGGCGCCGAGCCGCGCGCGCCTGGCGGTCACCTGGCAGGTCGCGCCCGGCTATTACCTGTATCAGCACCGCATCCGGTTTTCGAGCGCCACGCCCGGCGTGACGCTCGGGGCGCCTGAAATGCCGCCCGGCAAGGCGTACCACGACGAATTTTTCGGCGACGTGGTGACCTATCGCGGCGCGGTCACGGTGAACGTGCCGCTGGCCGTCGATCCAGCGCTGGACCATTTCGAACTGACGGCCGAATCGCAAGGGTGCGCCGACCTCGGCGTCTGTTATCCGCCGCACCGCCAGGTCGTGGCGGTAACTTTGCCGGCCGCGGCGGGGGCGCCGGCCGGCGGGCTCGACGCGGCGCTTGCCGCTTTAGGCGGCCCACCGGCTGCGGAAATCGCTGGCGCGGTGGATGGCGAAGCGCTGCCCGAGGCACAGGCTTTCCAGGTCGAAGCGATCGCGCTTGACGGCCGGCGCCTGCTCGCCCGCTTGACGCCGGCGCCGGGTTATTACCTGTACCGCGACAAAATCTCCTTCGCCAGCCTCGACCCCGCGATCGCGATCGCCGCCGCCGAGCTGCCGCCGGGCGAGAAACACGCCGATGAGTTTTTCGGCGCCGTCGAGATTTATCGTACCCAGATCGAAGTGCCGATCGATCTGCGGCGGTCCACGGACGCCGCTGCGACATTCGATCTGCAAGTGGCATTGCAAGGCTGTAAGGAACAGGGCATTTGCTATCCGCCGATGCAGCGGCGGCTCGCCGTCGCGTTGCCGGCAGACGGTGCGGCGCCGGTGGCCGCATCACCGGCATCCGCGAGCGGAAGCCCAAGCGATGCGGCGGCAAATACCGTGCCGGCCGGGGGTCCACCGCTCGCCGAGCAGGACCGTCTGGCCCAACGGCTGGCCGAGCAGCCGTTGTGGCTCAGTATGCTGTTGTTCGCCGTCTTCGGCATCGGCCTGGCGTTCACGCCGTGTGTCTTCCCGATGATCCCGATCCTGTCGGGCATCATCGCCGGCGAGGGTGCAAACGTCACGCGGAGTATGGCCTTCACGCTGTCTTTGGCCTATGTGCTGGCCATGGCCCTGACATATACCGCGGTCGGCGTCATCGCCGCGCAGCTCGGCTACAACCTGCAAGCGGTCTTCCAAAACCCCTGGGTGTTGACGTCGTTCGCGCTGGTTTTTGTGCTGCTCGCCCTGGCGATGTTCGGTTTCTACAATCTGCAACTGCCGGCGGCCTGGCAGGCGAAACTCACCGCGCTCAGCAACCGCCAAGGCGGCGGCAAGTTCCTCGGCGCGGCGATCATGGGCTTTTTCTCGGCCTTGATCGTCGGGCCGTGCGTCACCGCGCCGCTGATCGGGATTTTGATCTTCATCGCCCAGACCGGCGACACGGTGCTCGGCGGTAGTGTGCTGTTCGCGCTCAGCATCGGCATGGGGCTGCCGTTGCTGGCGATCGGCGTCGGCCTGGGCCACTGGCTGCCACGCGCTGGGGCGTGGATGGACGGGGTCAAGGCGTTTTTCGGCGTCACGCTGCTCGGTTTGGCGCTGTGGATGCTCGAACGCATCGTGCCCGGCGAATGGATCATGCTCGGCTGGGGACTGTTGCTGATCGCCAGCGGTGTGTACCTCGGGGCGCTCGCCCGTCTGGGGGCCGAAGCCGGCGGTTGGGCGCGGCTGCGGCAGAGTCTCGGGTTCGCACTGTTGTTATTCGGCAGCCTCGAAATCGTCGGTTTCGGGCTCGGCGGCGACGATTGGATGCAGCCGCTCGAACGGTTCGGCCGCGGCGGCGGTGCGGCGCCGGCCGCGACCGTCGAGTTCACCCGCATCCGCTCGGTGGACGATCTGGACCGCGAACTCGAACGCGGCCAGGTCGTGATGCTCGATTTTTACGCCGATTGGTGCGTCGAGTGTAAACGGATGGAGAAATACACCTTCCCGAAAGCGACGGTCGCGCCCCAGCTCGGCGCCCTGAGCCTGTTACAGGCCGACGTCACCGCCAACGACGAAATCGACCAGGCCCTGCTCCGCCGGTTCGGCCTGATCGGCCCGCCGGCCATTCTTTTTTTCGACCGCAGTGGTAAGGAAATGCGCGCTTTCCGGGTCATTGGCTTCATGAACGAGAATGAGTTCGCCAATCACCTGGAGCGCTTGCTGCGTGAAACCTGAACATTGGATCGTGATTGGGGCGGGAGCCGCCGGCATGGCGCTCGGCGCGACGCTCTATCTCGGCCGCCATGCCATGCAGGCCGAAATCGACGCCTGGCGGGGTGCAGCGCCCACGGCTGCGGTCCCGGCCGAAGCCGCACCTCTCCATGCCCTCCAGCCGCGCGGCATCGGCGATCACCTGCCCGATTTTCGCCTGACGGCACTGGACGGCAGCTATCTCGAGGCCGCTCACTATCAAGGGCGGCTGTTGTTGGTTAATTTCTGGGCCACGTGGTGCGATCCGTGCCGCAGCGAACTGCCGTTGCTGCAGCGCTTGTGGGATCGCCATCAGAACGACGGCCTGATGGTCATCGCGCCGGCGATGGACGACCCGGCCGCGGTCCGCCGTTTCGCCGAGCAATTCGCGATCAGTTTTACCGTCGCGATCGGCGGCGAAGATATCGAACTGACCAATTTTGCGCTCGGCAACACCGATGGCGTCTTACCTTACAGCGTCCTGGTTGCGCCGGACGGCATGATCGTCGAACGCCACATCGGCCAGCTCAGCCAGGCAACGCTCGACCGCTGGATAGCGGATTATCTGCCGGCCGTCGGCGACCAGGACGCCGGCGGCGAAAAGCTCGCCCGGCGCTGATCTCCCGCCTCTGTTACGGCAGGGGCCGCCGGCCGGGTCCGGATCCGGAAACCATTGAACCGTTTCCGACATTTTCCTCGCCGGACTTGCCAGCAACCCCGCTCACCGGTTACAGTCCTCGCGGCGCGGGAGTAGTTCAATGGCAGAACCTCAGCTTCCCAAGCTGATGATGCGGGTTCGATTCCCGTCTCCCGCTCCACGCCGGCCGAGCGCAGTCATCCCACTGCACGCGGCACGGCGAGACCCATGAAAAAATCCACCCTCAGTTTGCAGACCAAGGTGCTCGGCGGCCTCGGCCTGTTTTTCGTTTTTTTCGTTGCGATCCTGGCGTATAGCGCTTGGGCCTTCCAGCGCAGCACAAGCCACTACTTCACGTTGCAGCGCCTCGGGCAGATGGAACTGACGATGCAAAACCTCGGCCAGGGCGCGGTGCGTTACAAGACGGTCGCGCCGCGCGATTACGAAAGCTATTCCCGCGACGTCGAGATTTTCCACCAGCAGATCCAGCACGACCTCGATATCCTCGAACGCGGCGTGGACAACCTGGCTGCGGATGATCGCAGTCTGACGGCGCGTGGCTTTTTCGGGGCGGTGGGCGGTGGCGGCGATTCGGAACTCGAACGGGCCGTCGCGGCGCTCGTCCGGACATGGGGCGGTTTTCGCGCCGGCCTGAACGAGAAACTCGGTCCCGACCACAATGAGCCGCGGCTCGAATGGGGCGCCGAATACATCGGGGCGCACTACGACGAACTGGCTGCCGCACTCGGCGAAGTCAACACTCATTTTTTGCGGGTGATCAACCGCGACCTGGCCGTGGCCCGATTGCTGACGCGGGCCGGATACGCCCTCGGCATCGTCTTTGCGGCGCTCGGCGTCGCGTGGTTTTACTTTGGTGTAACCCGTCGTCTCAGAACCACGCTCAAAGGTTGCCGGCAGGCGGCGCGGGGCGACTTCGGCTACCAGGTTCCGGTGCACAGCAACGATGAACTCGGCGCGTTGGCGACGGCATTCAACAGTCTGTCGACGCGCGCCCACCTGGTGTTATCGGTCCTCGATCGACTGCGCGAAAACCTTGATTTACCTGCTGCGGCCAACGTGCTCTGGGAAGAAACCCGTGCCACCTTGCCGGTGGAATGTTTTGTACTGGCCGATTGCGCGTTACCGCGCATCGAGCCGATTGCCCTGTTCGGTGTGGCGGACGTCGATCTCGCCGGCGAGCCGGCGGCGAACGGCGACGAAGCTTCGGTCAAGCGGGCGTTGGAGTCCGCCCGGCCGCAGTATTTTCCGGATTTGCTGCGCCATACGGTGGCCCGAGCCGGCGACCGCCTGTTGCGCCGGATTTACCAAGCCGGATTTCGCTCGGCGGTACTCGTCCCGCTCAACGAGCCGGGTAGTCGTTGTCTGCTGATGCTCCTCGCTGCCCGTGAAGTGAATGCATTCACCGCCGAGCAGGTCATATTGTTGCACCGCTTCGCGCCGATGATCGCTTATCGGTTATCGCGCCTTCGGCAAGGTGGCGAAACGGTGGACCGCCGTCCGCCCACCGGGGGCGCGCCGGCGCCGGCGATCGGTTAGGATGGGCGACGAAAAATAACGTGGATTACAACCGATGAACGCTCACTTGCCACGCTCTTTCGTTGCTTCCTTGTTGTGGACGATCTTGCTGCTGCTTCCGGTGGGCAGTGCCGGGGCGAAAAGGCCCGATGCGGCCGGGCCGGCGACGCCTGAAGCGTCGCAGGCGGCCTGGGAGATGCATCGCAAGATGGCCGGCGAATCGCTGCTCCACGGCTTGCAATGGCGCAGCATCGGCCCGGTTGACCAGGGTGGCAGAGTGGTCGATATCGCCGGCATTCCCGGTGAACCGCACCGCTTTTACGTCGCTTACGCGAGCGGCGGGGTCTGGAAAACCACGAACGACGGAACGACGTTCACGCCGCTGTTCGATCGGCTGCCGGGGACGGCAATCGGGGCGCTGGCCGTGGCCTCCGATCCGGCCGCGACGGTGTGGGTCGGCACCGGCGAGGCCAATTCCTCGCGTTCGTCTTACGGCGGCAGCGGCATCTATCGCAGCCGGGATGGCGGCGCGACGTTCGAACATCGCGGTCTTGAAGACACCGATCGGATCGCCCGCATCGTCATCGACCCACGCGACGCCCAGCGAATCCTGGTCGCCGCGCTCGGCAAACTCTATACGCCAGGTGGTGGACGCGGCGTCTATCTCAGCGAGGATGGTGGTGAGCACTGGACTTTGACGTTGCCTGGCGACGATTGGACTGGCGCCATCGACCTGGTTATCGATCCGGCCGCTCCAGACACCGTCTACGCCGCAACCTGGGAGCGCCGCCGTCGGCCGTGGGATTTCACCGAAGGCGGGCCGGGCAGCGGGATCTGGCGCAGCGACGATAGCGGAAGGACCTGGCGCCGGCTCGCCGGCGGGCTGCCGGCGGGTCAAGACGTCGGACGAATTGGTTTGGCGCTTGCCGCCTCACGGCCGGCCACGCTCTATGCCGCGATCGACCATCAAGGGCCGCTCCCCGAAGGGCAATCGGATCCCGGCGACCGGCCGCTCAGCGCGCGCCGCATGCGCGAGATGGATAAAGCGACATTCATCGCCGCCGGCAAGGATGAAATCGAATGGTTCTTGCGCGCCTATGACATCGATCCCGAGTGGGACGCCGAAAAACTCATCGCTGCGTTGAACGATAACACTGTGACAATGGAGACTTTGCGCCAGACGCTCGTCAACGCCAATCGCAACCTGTTCGAGGCCGAAATCCGCGGTCTCGAAATCTGGCGCAGCGACGACGGCGGCGAAAATTGGCGGCGCACCCACGACGAGCCACTGCGCGAGGTCAGTTACACCTACGGTTACTACTTCGGCACCATCCGTGTCGCTCCCGACGATGCGGAGCGTATCTACGTCCAGGGCGTGCCGCTGATTACCTCCGCCGACGGCGGCCGGACGTTCAGCAGCCTCCAGCAGCCGGATGTCCACGTCGATTACCACGCCCATTGGATCGACCCCGAAAATCCTCAACGCATGATCATCGGCAACGACGGCGGCCTGGACATCAGCCACGACGGCGGCCGGACCTGGCGCCGGCTCGACGCCCAACCCGTCGGCCAGTTCTACAACATCGCCGTGGATATGGAAGAGCCTTATAACGTTTACGGCGGCCTGCAAGACAACGGCACGATGAAAGGTTCGAGCCGGACGCGCTGGGAAAAAGGCGAGCGCTGGACGCGGATCAACGGCGGCGACGGCATGCACGTTGCGGTCGACCCGCGCGACAGCGGCGTGGTCTACACCGGTTTTCAGTTCGGCAATTACGTCCGCCTCGAGTCCGGCAAGCGGGCGTCGATCCGGCCGCACACCGCGCTCGGCGAGACGCCGTTGCGCTTCAACTGGAACTCGCCGGTGGTCCTCTCGCCGCACACTCCGGAGATCGTTTATTTCGGCAGCGAACGGCTCTTCCGCAGCACCGACCAGGGCCGCAACTGGGCGGCGATCAGCGGCGATCTCAGCCGATCATCCGAACGCGGCGACGTGCCATTCGCGACGATCACCACGATCACCGAATCGCCGCGCCAGCCGGGCCTGCTCTGGGCCGGGACCGACGACGGCGAACTGTGGGTCAGTGAAACCGCAGGTTACCACTGGAAAAACGTCGCCGGCCGTTTGCCCGCCGGGCGCTGGGTCAGTCGGGTCGTCGCCTCGGCGCACGACCGCGATCGTGCCTATGTCAGCCTCAACGGCTATCGCGACGACGATATCGCTGCCTACCTGTACCGCAGCGACGACCTCGGTCGCCATTGGCGTTCGCTCGCCGGCGGTCTGCCAGCCGAACCGATCAACGTTGTCCACGAAGACCCGTTCAACCCCGACGTGCTTTACGTCGGCACCGATCGCAGCGTTTACGTCTCGCTCGATCGCGGCGTAAGCTGGCAAGCACTGGCCAATAATTTGCCGCACGTACCGGTCCACGATCTTATCGTCCATCCCCGGCAGCGCGAGTTGATTGCCGGAACACACGGCCGCAGTGCCTGGGTGGTCGATGCGCTGCCGGTCGAAGAACTGACCGCCGACGTACGCGACAGGCCATTGCACGTTTTCCATATCGACGAGTTGCAAGCCGAGCGTGACTGGCTAAGCCGACCGTCGCGCTGGCTGCACGATCCAGAAGACGAACCGCGACTGATCGCCCACGTCTGGGCCAGCGCCGACGGCGTAGCCGAAGCAGCGATCGAAGACAGCAAAAAACGAGTCGTGCAGCGCTTCTCGCTGCCGCTGAGGCGCGGCATCAACCGGATCGAATGGAACCTGCAATTGGATCTCGACATGGTGCGCAGCGCCGAGGCCGAAGCCGAGAGCGCCGAATACGCCCAGGCCATCGAATTCGGCTATCCACTCTATCCGCTGCCGGGCGAGTACGCGCTGCGCCTAACCCAAGGTGACGCCGCAACCGACCGCACCTGGCGAATCACCCCACCACCCCCGTGGCCGCCGCGCCGCGAAAAACCGCCCAAGATCCGCGGCAAATAATTCTGGTCATGATGCCGCCTAACGAGCAGAGAAGCAGCGCGTACACGGCTCTTGGGTGAATCTGCCGGCAAGGCATCACTGATTTTCGAGTTTTCGAGGTTAACCTTCTTCCAGGACCGCCTCCGCCACGCTGTCGGCGAGCGCCATGATGGTCAGGTAGGGGTTGGTTTCCAGCGCGCTGCGAAACAGCGAGGCGTCGGCGATGTAAAGCCACGGCTGGCCGTGCACGCGGCCGTGGCCGTCGGTAACGGAGTCGCGCGCGTTCAGGCCCATGCGGCAGCCGCCCATCAAGTGGGCGGCGCTGACGCTGATCGTGCCGGGTTTGAAATGGCGTGTTGTAACGAGTTCGTCAATGCGCCCGGCGTCTGAGTGCATCAGCCGCATCGGACGTGCGCTGGGAGCGTGCACGGACCGGGCGCCGGCGGCAAAAAAGATCTTCGCCGCGGCGCGCGTGCCGCGCACCAGGGCTTCGATCGTTGCCGGCGTCAGGCGGTACTGGACCTGCGGCTCTCCGCGGCGGTTGATGGCGACCCGGTGGTGCGGCAGCGCTTCGTCGCAGGCCAGCACCAGGATCATCTGCAGGCGGTCGAAGGCGGTCATGAAGGACTCGTGTTCCGGCCCGAAACCGCTCATGTTCTTGGCGGTGATAAACGGCGGATACATGCACACTTCCAGGAACGCCCGGTCCTGTTCGATCCGTTCATCCCAGAGATAGCTTTTCGGGTGGCCGACCGCATTGGCCAGCGGCCGGTCGTGTTCGCCCACCAGGATATGCGCGGGCTGGCAAGTGAAGTAGCGCCCCAACGCGGGCAGCGCTGCGTTCAGGCCGGAACGCAAAAGCAGCGCCGGAGAACCGACCGCGCCCCCGGCCACCACCACTTTGCGGGCGCGCACTTCATAACGCCCCGGCGCCCATTCGCTGCGATATCCCAGGGGATGGAGAGTCTCATCCACATCGACGACGACCCGCCCTTCGGCGACCGCGCGCACCCGCGCGCGGGTGACAATCTCGACCCCCGCGGCCGCGGCCTGCGGCAACTGCACCGCGTGGGTACCCTGCTTGGCGCCATTGGGACAACCCAGGTTGCACAGGCTGGAACCCTTGCAACCGCGGGTGTTGACCGGAAACCGCGTGGCTTTCCATCCGAGCCGGTCGCATCCTGCCGCGAACAGGCGGTTGTTATCGTTGAGTTCTTCCTCGGGAACGATATGAACATGGTTGTCCAGCGCATAATGCCGGGCGCGCGCGGTCAGATCGGCGGGGTCGAGACCGGGGATATTCCAGTTTGCAATGACCCGTTCCGGCGGCATCAGGCTGGTGCCGGTGTAAACCAGCGTCGAGCCGCCGTAGGCTTCGGCAAACGCGAGCGACACCGTGCCATCGGCGGTCATGAACGCGCCGCCGCTGCGGTACAGCAACTCGCCCATTTCCGTTTCGCGCCCCGAGAAATGCGCCGTGGCAAACCGCGGGCCCTGCTCGAAGACCACCACCCGCCGGCCCCGCGCCGCCAGTTCGCCCAAACGCGCCGCCACCGTACCGCCGCCGGCGCCGCTGCCGATAATCACGACGTCGGCGTCAATGCGCGGCATCGTCCACCCCGCCGGCAACGGCGGCCCAACCCGTTTTATGCGGGCGGTAACCGATTTCGCCTTGGCGCTCCAAATCGCCGTAATAACCGGCGAAAATCAAAGTGCGCAAACCCCACACCGCCAGCCGGAGCTTCAAGACCGGCGCCTCGTGCAGCGTTTCCAAAAAGCACCGCAGCCGATCTGCCGGGATGCGTTCGAACGGGCTGAAAAACCGCGCCGCCGCCAACAGGACCACGCCGCGCAGTGCCAATGTCACCTGCCGGCGCAGCCGCCCGGGCCGCGCCGCCAACATGGCATCCGCCCGCGCCAGCACGCCGGCTATCCCCGCTTCATCCAGTACCGCAGCGGCGGGGATAAACGCTTCGACCAACGGACGCAGGCGCCGCGGCCGGCGCGCCAGTAGCAAAATCTCATCAGTCACGACAAACCCCAATCGATCAACAGGTCAACCCAATTGTTGCATAGATTCCCGGAATTCCCTGCCTGCCGGCAGGCAGGTCGGTCAAGCTGGTGAGAGCAGCTTGTCCAATTCCCTGACAAATGCGTCTGGAACGCAATTTGAACCGCGCAGCGGGCCCGCAGGGCGAGGGCAGGATAGCACGAGTACAAATGCGTCGGGAACGCAATTTGAACCGCGAAGCGGGCCCGAAAAGCGAGGGCAGGATTGCCCAAGTAAATCGAGCAAAATTTATGCAACTATTGGGTTTACATACGCCTTTTCGGTGCGGATGCTGTAATGCCTGGCACAGATCTGCGTGCGAAGTTGATCGAGCAGTTTTAGTGGTATTTTACTAATGATAACCATTGAGTTTGAATCTAAGTTATTGAATTTTAATGAATATTATAGGCAAGTGAAAAATTATACACTGGAAGAAATGTTTATGGTATATTACTTTGGTGTATAGTTATAGTTAGGCAGCTTCCTCACACGATGAACGGGGATCCGTCCTCCAAGATGACCGAAAACGTTACGGTCGAGCACGCAACCGAACGTGACGTAGCTGCCATCGCCGCGGTGCTCATCGCCAACCGCAACGATGCCTCGCTATTCCTCCGCTCGCAGCAGGACATCGCTCGCTGCTTCAGCGACTTCATCGTTGCGAGGGACGGTTCAGCGCAACTCGTGGGCTGCGCTGCAATTCACCGATACGGGCCTAACCTGGCCGAACTTGTTTCGGTGGCTGTTGTGCCGACGCTTCACGGCGCCGGGATCGGGAGTTTGCTTGTTTCGCGATCCCTTCAGAAGGCAACCACCGGCGGCATCACAAGGGTGTGGCTAGCCACAGCCAAACCAACGTACTTTGCGCAGTTCGGCTTTCGGTCAATGTCACGTTGGGCGTTGCCGCTGGCCGTGCTTCTGTCCAAACTCAAGCAGGTGTTCCAGCAGCCGGTGGCCCACTGGTTCCCGTCTTTGTTCGCACGGTTTACTTTCATGGTCCGCGATGCGTAGAAAGTCGAAAGCTAACACTTCGGTCAACCGGACGCTCCGCCGCAATGCGGCTCTGCGCCGGTTACCTCTGCGTTAGGCGGACGGATCAAACGCCGTTGCAAGAACTCAACACAATCCTCCAACTGATCCCGCAGGCTCGCGAATACCGGCGAGAGCAGATATCTATCGGCAGATCTGGCTCCTCGGTCTACGGACTCGCAAATCCTAGTAGGCCCACTCGGTTTCTGAAGGTGTCGACCGCGGATGACGCCTGCGATTTGGAGGCCGAACGCGATCGTCTTGCTTGGCTTGCGAACAGAACATTCGTTCCGAAGGTTCTAGAATTTGGTAAGGCCGAAGGATTTGCATTTCTTTTGACGGAGGCCCTTCCCGGAGCCAACGCTGCAGAAGCACCTGCGCGCCTTTGGTCTCGGCTTGTTGAGCAGGTAGCACGCCAGTTGCGTCAACTACACTCGCTGCACCCCGATGACTGCCCGTTCGATCGGACCCTTGATCGAGTCATACTCCTTGCGGGCCAGCGCGCCGAGACTGGTTTGGTAGACGATTCCGACTTCGACCCCGAGCATACCGGCCGTAGCGCAATGGAGTTACTCACCTCGCTCCACCACAGGCGCCCCCAATCCGAGGACATAGTCGTTACGCACGGCGATGCCTGCCTACCCAACCTAATCTTCGAGAATGGCAACTTCAGCGGGTTCGTAGATTGCAGGCGATGTGGTCGTGCTGATCGATATCAGGACCTTGCGCTGGCACACCGACGCATCGAAAGTAACTTTGGAGGCAGCCTCGCCGAGGATTTCCTTAGCGCATACGGATTGGAGCATGTCGACTCCCGGAGGCTATCCTACTATCGCTTGCTGGATGAGTTCTTCTAGTGGACAGCCGCCTAACATGGCCGATGCAGCTGACATCAAAAAGCGTCACACAAATTGCTTCCGCAATTTGTCCGCCGTTTTCCGGCGCAGCTGATCGCCGGTGTTATACCAATTGGAGGGGCATAATATGTGGAATATTTTTTCTATTGCTTTCTTTCTAGCATTACTCTTCATTACATTGGAAGCAAATGCAATTGAATCCCGGATCTCGTGGACGACTGTGAAGGACCAGCGGTCGTTGGATGAGATCATTCAGAATTCCGTTTCACAAGGGAAGAGTTCAGTTCTTTACTTCTCCGTCGATTGGAGCGTTGACGCAAATCGCACTGAAAAAAACCTATGGATACCGAAAAAAGGGCATGAACACTTTAATTTCATAAAAGTCGATCTAAGCGCATGGGATGAAGAGTCGAAGCTACTTATTGCCCACTATAATCTAAGCCAAGAAACATACACTCCGGTACTCATGATGTTAGATCAGAAGGGTCAAGAGGTAGAAGCAAGTAGGATTGTAGGCCCGAAGATCTTAACAATTAATGCTTTTGTTTTATGGCTACGTGAAGGGCATCTCAGCTTAACTTCCTCTTCTCCAACAATTGGTCACGTGACTATCGTCAGGACCGAAAGCGGGGGGAAGCCTAAGAATGACGATATCGATTCTGTCTTTCGTTATAAAGTAAGTCACGAGGAAAGTACAATCATTGCAGACTTTACAATTTCTCCCAACTATTATCTCTACAAGGACAAATTTAAAATTGCAATAAACGGGAATGTTAGCCCTAGCGCTGATCTTCACTTTGCTGGAACACCGGTCCAACATGCCGATGCCGCTTGGGGTAGCAAAGAAGTATTTGAGGATAATGTGAAAATTGAACTCGATTTAGGCCGCAATAACTTCCTAATTTGCAATCCTGAAGCAGCCAATCAAATTGCTCTTTATTATCAGGGTTCAAGCAAATCAGGAAAATTCTACCCGCCACAAAAGCGAACTGTTCAATTTGAAGTAAGGTGCTAAAAAATTGTATAACAAGAGGCTGCTACGGACACAAAACAGTTGGCGACTTTCCTGCGTTCGCTGCGCTCAGCCACAAAAGCGCCAACTGTTTTGTGCCGCAGAGCCATGCGTTGGGCATCATGAAAAGCGAGGCAGCCACGAATGCTGTAGTGCCTGAGGGGGCCTGGCACGGATCAGGAAGCGAAACTGGTCGAGTAGCTTTGGGAGTTTTTTACTATTGATAACCATTGAGCTTGAATCTAAGTTATTGAATTTGGAGGAATATTCTATGCAAGTTAAAAAATTATACACCAGAAGAAATGTTTATGGCATATTACTTTGGAGTATAATTGTAATTGAGCGGCGCTCGCGCTCCCTCGCTTCGCACCGCTTAACGGATCGGGCGCCGGCGCCGGCGCCGGTGAAGGTGTCGCTAGCGGGGGACGAGGCGGCATAGTATGATTACCGGGTTGATCATAAGCTGATGAAATTACCGGATGCCGGGGAGCGCTCGCGCCGCCTAACCGGCGCTGGAGCGGACACCGCTTCTCGGCCAAGCCCCGTGCTAGCGGCGCGAGAATCCCTTTTCGCGCGCTGCGAGCGGGGTGCCGCTCAGCGCCCGATCCGTTAGGCATCGGTTCGGCAAAGTAGAGTAGAACGGACAGCGATGATATGAGCGCCAACAAAACAGTCTTAGACATGAATGATGACGAACTTTTACAGGGTTGTCGACGGACAGCAGAATGCACTCAATTTTGGCACAACGACTATTATCGCGAGATAGAGCGCCGAACTCAAAATAGGCACACTAGAGCAATGATTTGGTTGACCGTAGTGATTGGTGTGTTGACATTTGTTGCTACCGCTGCAACGGTTATCGGGGTAATAAAATAAGAGTCATTGATAGACTGTAGTTGAATAGCTGGATCAACTTTAGGAAGCCGATCGAGGACAGTCACCATCACCGTCACCCCAACGAGCCGATCGAGCGGCTCGCGGCCGCACAGCCAGGCCTGGCGGACGCAGCGCGAGATGCAGTGGTAAAAGCCCGGCTGGCCGGGGGTGACGATATGGGCGCGGGGGTAGGTCATGGGGGCATGGTGCCGGATCTGCTGGCGTGGCTGTATCGGCCGAGGGCGCGTCAACGTGTAGGCCGGGGCCAACGGGGGTTGTCAGCGGGGGCTGACAGAGTCGTGACAACAGAATCATGACTGTCCCGAATCGGCTTCACGTTCGCCGGCGCTGCGCGCCGGCGAACGGAGCGGCGATATGCGGCTTATAATGATAGTAACCGGAATGACGGAAATACCATCGAGCACAGGAGGCTGCGCATGACGATTGCTTCTTCGTTCAAGGCAATGCTGGCGCGCAACGCCGTCGAACCAGCAATGATGCCCCCATCGGGGAACGGGCATCGAGCCCGTCCCCCGATGGGCCGCATATCGCCGCTCCGTTGGGCATCAGAACCGAGCCATTGGACTCTCTCATGATGGAATCGAATAACAGATCCAGTCCCCTTCCGCTCAGTCGTAGAGTTCTTTACGGGATTACAGACTGGGCGCTACTTGGTGCGGGGCTTGCCAATCTTGCCGTCGGCACCCTCTCGGCATTGAATGATTCCGCAGCGATAGCTGCAACGTCCCTCGCAGCAGGTCTCGTGCTTCTATTTGCCGCAACCATTGATCGCTTTGAGTCATTGAAGGGGCTTGGTATCGAGGCGAAGACTAAGCAACTCGATCAAAAGATCATCCAAGCCGATGACGCATTGCGACGTCTTCGTGAGATGACTGAGATCACGGGGGCGGCACTGATTGATCTAAACAGCAAGATGGGCCGATGGGACTCTGCTCCCGGGGCGCGAGAGACGATCGCTCTCGCCGATCGCGTCAGACAGATAATGAAAAATTTGGGGTCCAGCGATGACGTTATCACTTCCGCCCTACGTCCTTGGGCAAAGACACTTTGCTTTGACATGGCTATCGCGCAAACGCATGGATTAAGAGGACTACTGCAAGCCCGTATAAGTTCGCTGGAGGCCGAACGTCAGAAGATCAAGCAGCCAATCCAGCCAGATGATCCACTCTTCAATCAGCTAACTACCCAAATTCGGTCAATACAAGAATTTCAGGGTTCTCGACTCAAGGATCTGCGTCGACTGGAACTTGAAGACTATCCGCACCGATTCATGGAAATATTTGACGACGTTCCACAGATCGACCCGGTCGAAATAGACAGTCTTCGCAAAGCTGCGGCTCGCTTTGCTCCTGGCATGTCTTCTCTTCGTGAATCCAGGTCATTGCCGGACCCAGAGTTGTGGATAGATGCTCTCAGCAAAGCGCGGGAACGCTGATGCCCAACCCTGCGGTCAACCGGACCTTGCACATAAAGCCGCGCAAGGCCGGTTACCTTGAACGTTCGCCGGCGCTGCGCGCCGGCGAACGGAGCGGCGATATGCGGCTTATAATGATAGTAACCGGAATGACGGAAATATGATGGAGAATAGGCGGCTTCGCATGACGATTGTTCCTTCGTTCAAGGCAGCGCTGGCGCGCAACGCCGTCGAATTCTAGTTATACGGCTTAAATCACTATGCCATCAGCAACCATCAAATTATTTCTGGTCAATGGTGACCCCAAAAGGCTTCGAACCGCTGAAATTTCTAATTGGAGTGGTAAGGCTGTTGCTGGGCCTCGTAGTGAGTTTGATGGCATATTGGCGCGGAATGAATCTTTTCAAGCCGGTATATATCTACTTGCGGGTACTGATCCAGAAACTGGTAAGCCAGCACTTTATGTTGGTGAAGGGGAATGTATAAAAGACAGAATAAAGGCTCATCTTTCAAAGGATTTCTGGAATCAAATTATTTTCTTTGTTAGTAAAGACGAAAATTTAACCAAATCACACATTCGCTATCTAGAAGGCCGGCTTATTGAACAAGCCTTAAAAGCTAAACGCTGCATTGTTACAAATAACCAAAATAGCGGGGCTAAGCTTCCAGAGTCTGACAAAGAGGATATGGAAGTATTTTTAAGTAAAATTTTCCAATTGTTACCAGTATTGGGTGTTGAGTTACTTGTTTCGGTATCTGAAAAATCCCCAACAGATAAAAAGGAAAGAGAAATACTTTATTGTGAAATTAAGGGCATAAAAGCTAAGGGTCACCTGGTTCCAAATGGATTATTAGTACTGAAAGACTCTGAGGCGGTGTTTAAAGAACGGCCATCTGTAGAAAAATATCCATGGCCTAAAAATATGAGAGATAAATTCCTGGAGGAGGGAACTCTTATTGCGGATGGTGACAGGCTTATTTTACTGAAGATGTAGAATTTTCAAGTCCAAGTGCAGCAGCAGCTGTAATTCATGGCGGACATGCTAATGGACTCACTGCTTGGAAAAATAAGACGGGTGTAACACTGAAAGAAATGGAAGCCGGATAACATGTCATTCCACCGGACAAAATTTCCGCTGCTTGCGCAGCTCAATTTTGCCGGTGAATTCCGGCGTTAGACGGCATGATTGAGGGTGTCACGATGATGGAGGCTTTTGACGAGAAGCGGACATATATGATACCTGCGACGAACCGCGTGACTGTAACTCGCACTGGTTGCCTATCTGAGTTCTCTCGGCTGATCGCTGTAGTTTTGGTTATAGCTGTTACGTCGTCTGCCAGTTTTGCGTGCGATTCCCTGGAAGCTTGTATTGCCCAGTATCCGGAAACGGCAGTAGGAGACCACGGGATCGGACAGGCAGAAGGTGACTTGACTCGCCGAGTTCAGGCTTACGGCCCAGACGCCATTCCCCATCTGATTCGACTCCTTGAACATGAGAATGCGGCTGTGCGGCGGCTGGCCGGATACACGATACGGGGCATCGACGGTCTCGCCCCTGAACACCTTGAACCGCTAATGAGGGCGAGGGAGAAGGGAGACGGCTGGATACCGCCAGCTATCGCCAGGATCGGTACGCAGGAGGCGATCGAGTTCTTAGTGGATGACCTCCGCAAACATCCCCAGAAGCATACACAAGTGACCTACGCTTTCGAAATACTCGGAGCGAATGGAGCGCCGTTTATAGCAGAATTGTTTGCATGTGCTGACGACTGCAATGAAAGAGTGTTCGATGTGGCATCCTTCGTGCTGGGCGAACTAGGCGAGGATGCCCTTGCCGTTATCCCGCGGTTGCTGGAAATAGCCGACAGCGATCAATTCACGCTGGCCGGCAGGCGGTATGCGATTGTCGGCATCGGTCAGATCGGTTCCAGCGCAGAACCGAATGTCCCAGCATTGTTGGCTTTGCGCCAGGGGGAGCCGCTCCTTGCATCAGCCGTCAATCTCGTGCTACTTCAGATAGGATCCCCAGAAGCCGTAGCTTCATTGCTTCAAGCACTGCCACGCGACGCAAAGGATGTGTTACCGGAGATCAGGAGTCTTGGCAAAAACGGCTACGATGCAGGCCCTGAAGTGCTCGCCTATCTCAATGATCAGGACTGGGACATTAGAGTGGCTGCGGCTGATACTCTAGGACACATTGGATACTCACCAGCGTCATCTGCCCTCGCAAAGATGCTAACTGACATCGATGACTGGAAACTCGTCTACGCTGCGAGTTTATCCTTGGGGCGCTTGAGTGCGGATGAGTTCCTTGAAAACTTGGAAAGTGTTCGAAATACGCACTGGTATCCACCAGTCCGCGATATCGCTGATTCCGCGATTCAGCATATCCAGACCGGTCAGGCGATGGATGAAGGGGAATGGTGGCACTTGAGCACTGTTGAAAACAGTCCGGAGACATGCGATGCGGTGAACTACCGGACCGTCGACGAACCGGAAGGTACGAAACTATATGCAATTGACAATAGCGAAAAGTTGAAGCTTTTGTCATATAAGACTGCAATTTATTCGTACGGTGCGCCGGAAGGAACAGAGCCGAACGAACAAGGGATTATCGAAGTTACTGTTAAGAATGTGGTTGAACACGTGGAGTATGTTCAGCAGGTGCCCGACCTCGCATTGAAAGTCCCTTGCGGGTGGCTAGTTGGTGCGGACAGAGGCGAGTGGGGCGGTGAACTCGTTCACATCCCTACAAAAGGCGATAGTTATGTCCTGTATGACGGGAATGTGGAGGACGTCTTTCACCTTGGAGATCAAATTGTCGCGCCCGCGGGGTTGGCCCATATGTTCAGCAATCAGGGCGTATTACTGAGAATCGTCGAGGACGAGAACGGACGGTTCACGGCAACTCCGTGGAAACGACTCCCCGGCGCACCGGCATCGTCATGGCTCATTGAGGGGAGTAAGCTACTCGTGAACACATATGGCGGAGGCAGTATCGTGGTCGATGGTGACGGCACAATGCGCATGGCAGAATGTGCTCCTGATCAGACCAGCGAATGACCGTTCTTCACCGAAAGCAGATATTGCAGAGGAGCGCATATGTCGCCTAACGACGTTGCAAGTGTCGTATGATCAGCTGCCCACTTTTGCTGTCGCAAAAGCGGCCATCGCCTCAGAAGCACCTGAACGTGGACGTTAAATGGCACGCATGAAACATACCCCGCACGGGTTCTGGCGCCACGGAAAAGATTTTCTTTCTGCTGCAGATGCTGTAAAGCCCCCGTCGGAGAAAATAAGGATAATGGATGGGGTGTCGATGGTCGCTTACTATTTGGTTGGCCACACAATCGAGCTCACGTTGAAGTCGTATCTGTTTGCAAAAGGGTACACGCTGTCAGATTTGCGTAATCCGAAAAAGTTTGGACACAGTATATCGAAATTGCTGGATGAATGTCGGAAACGGAAAATCGGGCGAGAGGTAAAACTCAGTAAAGCAGAAATTACAGCGATTCATTCGCTCAATGATGAGTACAAAACAAAGAGATTTGAATACATTGAGTATGGCATGTACCGCCTTCCGGACTATTTGTTCACGCGGGGTGTAGCTGAAAAGCTGGTCAATGGGCTTCAGCGATATGCCATGAATCCGCCATTTAACAAGTGAAAGCAGGCGGACGAGCTAAAATGTGCGCCTCTGTTTGAAGGTCTCCGTATACCTATCTGAGTCGCCAATTTGGACCTGCAAGTCTGCTCAACTTTGGAGTGCGCCAATAGCTTCAGCAACTAGGTGGCTGCTCTCGGCACTATCCTCAGGACAAATCGGGGACAGTCATCATCCACAAGCGGAATCTTGACTGTCCCCAGCCTTTACATTTCCCTGGGGTGTCGCTTGTGATTGAACAGAATGAAGCGCCGCACCTTGTCGGTGTAGCATTTTTCAGTCCGGATGCTGTAATGGTGCGCCCGGATGGAATCTCGAAGGCGGTCAAGCAGCTTTTGGGGCTTTTTGCTTCAGTCAACACAGATTGGGTGAGCGTAACTCATTGATTGGTAGGAAGAATTTGTGCTATGATGTGTATTTATACACCATTTAACATTTTTTATCAACCATTTTTGGTGTCGAATTCTAGTTAGACCGACGAGAACCCGATGGCTCCGAAATCAACTGAAACCGTGGAGTCTTGCCCCGAGTGCGGAGCGTCAGTACTCAGCGGCCGTGCAGGGTGCCAGCGGTTGTTCGACGAAATCCTGGCGCGTGAATTCGGCGACTACAGGTACGCCGGCGAGCACCGCTTGATGGTGGATGTTTACTCCCTCCAGCATCCTGCAGAGTACATGCGGTCGGCGAAGTCGTATGCGGCGCACCTTACCGGAATGTACGCGGCGCTCGAACTCAGTGGCACGTCCGAGGTGAATCGGGCTGTCCAGACATGGCTGAACGGGCCCCAGACCTTCCAACGCCCAGACAATCCTGGGCCGCTGCGGCGGGGAGTGCTCACGATCGTCCACATCCATGAGGCAAGAGAGCCTGAAGAGCACGTTCGCCGGGTCCGCGAATGGGCGCAGTCTGTTTGGGAGGCTTGGCGCGGCTACCATCATGTGGCCAAGCAGTGGATTGAGGAAGCGACTGCACGTCTGCGGGCGGTCTAACAGGCCGTTGCAGACTGACGAGCGGCGCTGGCAGGTCAAGCGGGATTGAGACGAGTCGAAGCGCCGCTCGCAGCTGAGCGGCACGGCGTTAGCTGCGCAAGTACTCTACTCAGGAACATAGAAAGATGTATGTCCCGAATCATTTTAAAGAAGAAGACCAAGACAAGCTTCAACAGTACATTCGAGATTATGGATTTGGGCTGCTCGTCATCGCAGACGAAAAAGGGATTGAGGCCAATCACGTACCCTTTCATCTGAGTTCTGGGGCAAACGGCTCTCTTGGTTATCTTCAGTGTCACCTGGCCCGCAGTAATCCAGTCTGGCAACGTATGCAGGGCGGAGTTCGAGTGCTTGTAGTTTTTCAGGGGCCAGATGCTTACGTTTCACCCTCATGGTACGCAACCAAGGCCGAGACAGGCCGGGTCGTCCCAACATGGAACTATCTAGCTGTCCATGCACAAGGTAACGCCCAGATTATTCAGGATCCAAGCTGGTTGAAACGTCATCTCCATCAGCTAACAGACCAACATGAGTCGCAAATGGTCGCCCCTTGGTCTGTGGACGATGCGCCGACGGATTTCACTGAGCGTTTGGTACAGGCTATTGTAGGCGTAGAGATCAAAATTGAAACTCTGACGGGTAAGCTGAAAGCAAGTCAGAATCAGCCGGAGAGGAATCGGACCGGTGTCAAAGCTGGCCTCATGACAGGAGAAGGATCGCAGAACCGTGCCATGGCCAAGCTCATCAGCTAACCAGGGGCTGTTGTCGGACGGTTTTTCCGTCGCTTCGGTCCTCCAAAACCGCCGCAAAGCTCGGCGTTATGCCGCAGCAAAGAGCCTGGTTGACATGTCATATATGGTATAGTCATAATATGGTATGTGGCGCATCGAAGAGCACCGCCGGGTAGATAGGCAGGTTGCAACGATTCCGAAGGATATTCTGAAGCGATATGAGAAATGGAAAGATATCGTGACAATATCCGGTCCACCTGGACTTCGGCTTATTCGGGGGTTCCATGACGAGGCGCTATCGAGTAAGTGGCGTGGGTATCGGTCATCCCGGCTTGGACTTCAGTGGCGTGTTATATACCGTGTAATTCCGGAAAAGCTGCTGTTCCAAGTGGCATCGATAACCGCCCATGACTATCGGAGGCCTTGAAATGAGAGATTATCGTCCCGCAAAAAAGCGCATCGAGGTGTCGGTAGGAGAATCCGTACGGATTCTTCGCGAACTTCAGGATCTGAGCCAAAGCCAGCTCTCCCGTTTGACCGGGATTCCGCAGGCAACCATCTCCGCCATCGAGAATGATCGGGTCCGCCTGGGAGTGGAGCGAGCGAAAGTTCTAGCCAAGGCTCTCAAGTGCCATCCGGGTGTGTTGGTATTCCCGGGTTGGGAGCTTCCCGGGAAGGCTGCGGCATAACACGTCGTTCGTGCGGACCGGCTGTGCCGGCTGTCATTTTTCACCCATATGGCGCCATTTCGTTTTCGCCTTAAAGGCGCCACCTGTTTTTCGGGTTAAAGGCGCCAGGGCGTATTCGCCCTAAAGGCGCCACCGGATTTTCGGCCTAAAGGCGCCACCAGGGCGGCCGGTTTTCGCGTTTCAGACTTCTTTCAATGGCCTACCCTCGGTTGTTTTGACCGAGGAGGGCCCGATGAACCGGAGGTTTGAGATGCACCAGTACCGACATATCCTTGCCCGCATGCGCCTTTGCGAGTCCGATCGCCAGATCGATGCGGCCGACCTGATGAATCGGAGAATGGCGGCCAAGCTGCGCAAAAGGGCAACCTTAATGCAGATGAACGAATATACGCCATGAGAAGTAGTTATGGTATATTACTTTGGTGTATAATTGTAATTTAGAACGCATGAACATCGCCACTCTTCGCAAGAAATATCAAGAAGGACGGCTAGATGTCGAGGACCTGCTGCAGGCCGCAATTGAAAAGCAGCCGGGCCTATCTGAAGAATTGGCGCGTTTGGCGACGGCATATGGTTGGCAAACGCAGGGGCTTCAGTCCAACGGCACACGGGAAGTCCCTTTCGCGAAGTGGGCCGCAATCGCGAGTGCATATGCAGATAGTGGATTCGATGGTCTTCGAGCGCAGGTTCAAGAGCCACAAAACATTCCGTTCGTTTTAGGTTTGGTTGAAGAAATAAAGTCCTCCGATGCCGTAGCCTTCGTTCTAGAAATATCAGATCAGTACCTTAAAGGCGAAGCCTCTGAAGAGCTTGCTGCTCGGATCGCGTCTGCGTTTAATCTTTTGCTTTCCTTCAAACAAGCTGCTCCCGTCTCTTCCGCCCAAGCCGCAGCGATACAAAATTTCTTGATTGCTGTGTATCCCAGCCTTCAAGCTGAAGCCAAGCGGGCCATATGCCTACTTGCGCTTCGTGGCGTTGGAGATCAAAGTGCAATTCAGTTTGTTGAGGCTGCAGCTGATTTCAAGGAGCCGTGGAGTGATACAAAATCAGTTGTGCTTCGTGCCGTTCGAAAGCGGGTCAAAGCACATGCGTTCTAACGATTCCGTCGAGACGGACCGCCTGCAGGCTGCACTTTAGGGTTTCCTACGCGGCTTCGCTGCTACGGTGGCACCTCACGTCAAACCTTGGTCGTCACTAGCATGATACTGGCGCTGCCACGAGCTACGCTCAGATCTGATGTATGAGCTTACTTGAAAAGCGGCGGCAATCTCTGCTGAAATTAGAAGTGTCAACCCACTGATTTCAGACAAAAAGACACCCAGGCGCAAGCCCATCGAGTAGGTGGTCAGCATGAATATCCGGTAGCGCAGCTTGCGCGCCGCACCGATCAGGCGCTCAATCTCCGCGACTCTCAGAATGACAGGCAGCGAGCGAATCTTCGGCGCCCGGATCATCTCGACCCACTGCCAGTCACGCCCGAGTACATGTTTGTAGAAGAACTGCAAGCTGCACCGGTCCAGCTTGACGGTGGGCCAGGAATGCGACTCGACCAGTTCGGTAAAGCATCGCGCCAACTGCTCGGGCTCCAGCCGATCCGGGCAGCAATCGAACCAAGCCGAAATCCGCCGCACGGCGCGGGTATAGGCCTCGATGGTCCTGTCGCTCATGCCCTGCAATTTCAGGGCCAGGAGGTGTTTCAGGTACAGTTCGTCGAACCGTTTTTGCTCGGATTTTTTCATGGTGGTAAACTCCTTGAAAATGCGCCCCGATTGGGCGCCGGTCAAGGATTGCACAGAATGAATGGGGTTTTCTGCCGCGGAGCGGCTTCGTTCAACAACAGCATACAGCGGATGGTCCACTGCGCGGCCCGCAACTGGTACTGGACGTTATGTATCTGAAATACCTGATCACGTCGTATTGGACGCATTGAATGGGAAAGTATTCAAAACTCAGGGAAAAAATTCTGGCGGGCATCGCTGATTCAAACATCGAGTTTGCCGAATTGTGCAAGTTACTTGGTCGCCTTGAATTTGAGGAGCGGGTAAGGGGTGACCATCACATCTTCACTCGGTATGGTGTTGTCGAGATCATCAATTTGCAGCCCAAGGGCAAGAAGGCGAAACCCTATCAAGTCAGGCAAGTCAGAGGTATTATTGTGAAATATCGATTGGGAGAAAGCAATGTCGATTAAATATGAATTTATTATTTACTGGAGCGAAGAAGATCACAGCTTTGTAGTCGAGGTTCCTGAGCTGCCTGGGTGTATGGCGGACGGAGAAAACTACGAACAAGCTGTGGCTAATGCACAAAAGGTAATTGAGGAATGGATTGCAACCGCGAAGGAGCTGAATCGGCCGGTTCCGGAACCCCGTGGCCGGCTGATGTATGCATAACAAACCCATCAAACCGACGATCTTTTCGCTGTGCTTCGTTCGCACGGCTTATGGGCAACGTTATATTTCTTAAGCATGACCAAAAATCATGAGGTTATCGGCCAATCGATGACAGTCACGATCACTCCGACAACGACCCAAAAGGTAGTTCATCCACCCTGCCTCGGCTATTGATTGGTATCATTTCAATCGTCCGGGGACGAAACAGACGGCGATGAGGCAGAAAAGGGCCCCGCTCTTTCTGCTGTACCGCATAACGAACGGCATCGACCGCCTGTCAGGGAATTGAACAAGTTGCACTCGTCAGCTTGACCGAGAATTCCGGGAATCTATGCAACAATTGGGTGTGCTCTGCAGCTTTGCCCGGCGCGCGCCGTGCTACAAGACTGATGACCGCTCGGGTTCCCCGAGGGCGGCAAAACTTGAGTTGTAAGGTCCTCAGTGATCGGCGCCGCTTAGGTGATTGCGGATTTTGACGATCAGGATCGACAGGGACAGGATGCCGGTGATGAGGTTGGCGACGACGATGGCCGGGTCGCCGATCGCCCAGCCGTAGAGGAACCAGAAGACTACGCCGGTGGTGAATATGGCGTACATCGACAGGGCCAGCGAACGGGTGTCACCGGTGCGCAGTGTTTTGATCGCCTGCGGCAGAAAGGCGACGGTGGTCAACGTTGCGGCGGTATAACCAAACCAAAGCGCGGGCATGGGCGGCTCCTGGAAATGGATGAACAATAGGGGAGGAATGATAAGGGAATCGAACTATCGCTCAGGCCGATTCGTGCCGTTTCTTTCCAGCTTTTACTAGCCCATCGAGCGAGCGGTCGATCGCATTTTTAGCGGCGGCAGTCAACCCGCCGCGCTCGTATTGCTCGACCAGCAGTTTCTCCAACCGCTGCACAACCTGGTCGAAGTTCTGAGTCGCGGTGTCGTGTACCGATTGTTCATCGTGCTCTACTGCACCGAATAAATTAATCCACCGCTCGGTTCGGCAACCGAAGTGCAGTACCGAATAAAAATGGCGGCTGTGCAGTTCATGGGGCGACAAAAGATCGACGAGCCCGGCGATCAGGGCAGCCGGACCCAGTATCAGATCGCGCAGGGCGTCGATAACGAGTCGCGCCTGAAAAGCGATGAGATCACCGATCAGCCGCCAGCGGCTTGGACTGTCGCCTGCCGGCGGCGTAGGCAGGTCTCGATTCATGGGCTTTGCTCCAGTATTACCGGGAATCTATTCCAACAACGCTGATTTCAACTGTCGGAGATTTTCAGCGATTGTACGCTTGATTGGTGGGTGGGTCGGATAAGAGAGGGTAGCGCTGGGGATCGGATGTTTGAAGATCGGGCGGACGGGCGGTGGGAGCCTGGGTGGTTTCGCGGTCTTCATCGAGCACGATGCGCCAGGCGGGGGCATCGAGGTCGTCGAACTGGCCGCTTTTGACGGCCCACCAGAAGACGGCGAGAGCCAGGGCGATCAGCACCAGGCCGAGCGGCAGCAGGACGGCGAGCATGCTCATCCGGCCGGAACACCGTGCAGGGTATCGACGGCAGGGGCGGTGTTTTCTCTGGCCACGACCGTGTCCGGCAAGCGCGCGGCGCGCCGGGCGTTGCCGACGACGATGAGCGAACTCAGCGACATGCCGAGCGCCGCCAGCCACGGGGCGACAAGGCCGAAAGCGGCGGCCGGTGCGGCGAGCAGGTTGTAGGCCACGGCCCAGGTGAAGTTCTGGCGGACGATTTGCCGTGTGTGGCGGGCGTGGGCGATCAGTTCGGGAAGTTGCGACAGGCGCTCGGCGGTGATGATCACGTCGGCACCGGCGCGGCCGATCGCATCGCCGCCGGCTAACGCGATCGAGACATCGGCGGCGGCGAGCACCGGTGCATCGTTGACGCCGTCGCCAGCCATCGCCACGGTATGCCCCTGTGCCTGGGCTTCTCTGGCGATCGTCATTTTATCTTGCGGCAATAAACCAGCGGACCAGTCGCCAAGACCCAACCGGGCGGCGGCGGCGCCGACCGCGGCTGGCCGGTCGCCGCTCAGAATTCTCATCTTAAGGCCCAAGCGCTTGAGGGCTTGCACGGCGGCATCGGCATCGGGGTGTAAGCGGTCGGCGAGCCGGAAGCGGGCGGCGATCCGTTCGCCGTCGCCGAGATAAAGCACGGTGCTGCGATCTTCGGCACTGTTCCAGCGTTGGCCGTCGCGGCCGGCGAATTCGGCGCGTCCGAGGCGCCAGCACCGGCCGTCGATCACGGCCGCGACGCCGATACCGGGCACGATGTCGCGGTCGCTGGGAACCGGCCCGCTGACTGTGCCGCTGCCGCTAAATGCACTGGACAGCGGATGACGCGTGCCATCCAGCAGGCCGGCCGCGATGCGGGTCGCGCCGTCCCGCTCGATGCCCGGGGCGGTGTCGATTTCGAGTAACGTAAAACGGCCGTCGGTCAGGGTTCCGGTTTTGTCGAGCAACACAAGATCGCACGCGGCGAGGGTGTCCAATGCCTGGCTACTGGTGATGAAAATGCCGCGCCGCGCCAGTGCGCCGATCGCCCCGGCGAGCGCCGCCGGCGCGGCGAGCGACAAGGCACACGGGCAGGTCACCACCAGTACGGCGAGCGTGGCGGCGAAAGCCCGCTCAGGATCGACCTGCGACCAGAGCAATGCGGTGCCGGCGGCGAGCAACAGGACGAGCCCGATAAAGCCGGCGGCGAGTCGGTCGCCGGCGATCTGCCGCGGCGGCCGCGCACTCTGTGCCGCGGCCAGAATGTGGCGCAGGCGGCCGAGGCTCGAGTCGGCGCCGGCGGCTGCCACCCGGGCTTCGGCGGTGCCCGAAACGATCCGGCTGCCGGCCAGCAGATAATGGCCGCGGCCGGCCCGGCGAGGCGCCGCTTCACCGGTTAACAGCGATTCGTCAACCGCAACGGTGCCGTGCTCGAGCACGACATCCGCCGGCACGGAGGCCGTGGGTCGCAGCCGCACGCGGTCGCCATTTTCCAGTTCGTCGGCGGCCACCGTAGTCCAAGTGCCGTCGCGATCGTGGCGTTCGGCGCCGACGATCGCCGCTGCGGCCAGCCGCCGGCCGCTCGCCGCTGCCTTGCGCCGCGCGCCGAGTTCGAGATAACGGGCGAGCGTCAGGAAAAAGACGAACATCGTCACTGCTTCGAAATAGACTTCACCGGCCCCACGCACCGTGTGCCAGACGCTGGCCGACCAGGCGAGCACCAGGGCCAACGCCACCGGCTGGTCCATCACCGGCCGGCGGGCGATCAGCCCGCGCCAGGCCTGGGCAAGGATCGGCCAGCCGGCGAACCAGACGACCGGAATGCTGAGGACCAGCGAGAACCAGCGCAGCCCGCCGCTCAACGCTGGGGAGATGCCCGCAGCGGCGCCGAAATAAAGTCCGACGGCATACATCAGGACCTGCATCATGCCGATGCCGGCGACGGCGAGACGGAGCACGGCGCGGCGCGCTTGTTGGCGTTCGGCGATTAAACTCTCGCCGCCGAGTTCGGGCGTCGGCTTGAAACCCCAGCCGGCGATGACGGCAAGCAAGGCCGCAAGCGTCAGGCGCTGCGCATCCCATTCGACCCGCGCCCGGGCGGTCGCCGGATTGACTTCCAGCGCCGCGATGCCCGGCGTGCGCGCTGCCAGGGAGTGCAAAAGCCAGGCGCAGGCGGCGCAGCGCACGCCGTCGAGATGCAACACGATCTCGCGATGCCGGTCATCGATCCGGCGCGTCAAGCGGTCGAGTACGGCGGGCCGATCGTAAAGCGCGAAACCGTCCGCCGCCGCATCCGGCACGGTTGTTGCCGGTGCGGTGCGATAACGATAGTAATTTTCGAGGCCCGAACCGGCGATCAACAAGGCGACCGCTTGGCAACCCCGGCAACAAAAATGGCGGAGCGCCCCGGCGATGCGTTCGTGCGGCGCACCCGGCGGCAGCGCTTCGCCGCAGTGAAAACAAACGCCGGCAATGCCGGAGTGGGTGTCGGTTTTAGCCAAGGCGGCGTTCATGGCGGCGGGGCGGTTTCCGGCGCCGTGAGCGTGAAGTGTTCTTCGATTTCGCGCGGTTCCGATTCGAGACGCCAGGTCGCGCCGGGATCGTGCAACAGCCACGTGCCGCGCCGGACATCGGGCATGGCCAGCGCGCCGTGATAGATGCCGTCCGGGCCGCGGGTCAGGACCGTGGCGCGGTCGAGTTCGGCGCGCGTCGGGTGGATGTAGCGCAGTTGCACGGTGGCTGGCGCGGCGGCGCCGCTCAATGTCAGGCGTACCCGGCCGGCTGTCCGGTCGAGTTCGATTTCGGCCCCGAGCCCCAGGCGGACGGCGACATCCAGAGCGCCGCGCTCGTCAAGCACGGCCTTGCCGAGCCGGTTCAGGTCTTTGGCGATCACCGGGTCGGGGTGGGCAAGGGCCAGCCAGATCGTCGCGAACGAGCCGGCGATCGTGGCGAAGATGGGCACCAGCAGCCAGATCCACAGCGGCGCCCGCCGCGCAGTGCGGCCCGTTGCCGGTTGCGTAACGGGATCAATCGTCGTCATGATGTTCTCCGTCGTCGTCATGCCGCCGCTCGCCGGGCGGCGCGAAAAACCGGCTGGGCTCGATCACCGGCGCCAAAGCGCCGGCTTGCGGTTTTACGACAAAGTGGATGACCTGCCGTTCCGCCACCTCGTCGCGCTCCGCCCGCACCGTGACCGGCACCGCCTGCACGGCACCGGCGGCGATCTCGATCCGCGGCCAGGTACGGACGGCAAAACCATGCTCGCGGACCCCGATCGTCACTCGCTGCGGCACCGCCGTTTTATTGATCAGGCGGATCGTGTAGATGTTTTCGACGTCGTCGCCGGCCAACCGGTACAGCGCGTTGCGGTCGCGGATGACGTCGGCGATCAACGGCGCCCGGCCGCCGAGCAGCAGGCCGAAACCGATGAGCAGGGCAACGAGCAGCGTGAAATAGATGACGATACGCGGCCGGACGAGGCGTGTCGGGCGGCCGCTGACGGCGTTTTCGGTGGTGTAACGGATCAGCCCGCGCGGGTAGTTCATTTGCTCCATGATCTGGTCGCAGGCGTCGATACAGGCGCCGCAGGCGATGCAGTCGATCTGCAAGCCGTCGCGTATGTCGATGCCGGTCGGGCAGACCTGCACGCACCAGGTGCAATCGATGCAATCGCCGAGCCCGGCGGCGCGCGGGTCGATACCGCGCCGCCGGCGGCCGCGCGGCTCGCCGCGTCCGTCGTCGTAGGCGATGACCAACGTATCGCGGTCGAACATGGCGCTCTGGAAGCGGGCGTAGGGGCACATGTATTTGCACACCTGCTCGCGCAGAAAGCCGGCGTTGCCGTAAGTCGCCAGGCCGTAGAACAGTATCCAGAAGGTTTCCCACGGTCCGGTGCTGAAGGTCAGCACTTTATCGGCCAGCTCGCCGATCGGCGTGAAATAGCCGACGAAGGTAAAACCGGTCCATAAGCTGAAGACGATCCACAACGCCTGCTTGGCGCTCTTACGCCCCCACCAGCGAAGGTCGCGCGGCCCCTGGTCGAGTTTGAGGCGTTTTTGCCGCCGCCCTTCGAGCAAGCGTTCCATCGCCAGAAAGACTTCCGTCCACACCGTCTGCGGGCACGCATAACCGCACCACAGGCGGCCGGCGAGCGCGGTGAAAAAAAACAAGGAAAGGGCGGCGATGATCAGCGTCACCGTCAGCAACAGAAAATCCTGCGGCCAGAACGTCAGACCGAAGACGTGAAACTTGCGGGCCGGCAAGTCGAACAACAATAACGGCTCGCCGCCCGGCCGGAGCCAGGCGATGAGGTAGAACAACCCCATCAACAGCCAAGCGGCAGTGGTGCGCAGCCGTGTAAGACGACCGCCGATTTCGCGCGGGTAGACTTTTTCGCGGCGGGCGTACAGCGCCTCGCCGGCGGGGCCGGCGGCGGCCGGAAGCGGTTTCATGAGCGCCGCCGGAAACGCACCGCCGGGCGGAGCAGCCACCAGGTCAAGGTCGAAGAGACGAGGTTCAGAGCCCAGAAACAGAAAAAGCCGATGGCATAACCGCTTTGCCGGTCCAGCTCCCATGCCGGATCGATCAGGTGGGCCAGATCGAGCGGGTCGTAAAGGCCGAAAACGACCAACGTACCGAGGCCGGCGGTCAGAAACGACGGCCAAAAAATAGCCCCGAGCCGCTGCACCAGCGGCCGGGGCGGGGGCACGAAATCACTGGGTGGCAAGACTTTTGACATAAGCGGCAAGGACATGGATCCGCTCGGCGCCCAGGCGGTCGGCGAAGGCCGGCATCTGGTTCGCGCGGCCGGTGCGGACGATGTCGGCGATGGTGGCTTCGGAAGCATCATACAACCAGATGCCGTCGGTCAAATTCGGCGCGCCGAGCAGCGGGTTGCCCTTGCCGTCGGCGCCGTGGCAGGCGACACAGAACAGCGCGAACCGGGCCTGCCCGGCGGCGGCGAGTTCGGGGTCGTGGTCGAGGTCGCTCAGGCTGCGGACATAGGCGGTCACTTCAGCGACGCCGGCATCGCCGAGCGCCGGACCCCAGGGCGGCATCAGACCTTGCCGGCCGCCGGTGATCGTCGTCTGAATCGTCGCCGCATCGCCGCCCCACAACCAATCGTCGTCGGCGAGGTTCGGGAAACCGTGCGCGCCGCGGCCGTCGGAGCCGTGGCATTGGGCGCATTCATTGACGAACAAGTTGTAGCCGGCGGCCAACGCCTGGCTGTCGCTTTGCAGTTCGTCGATCGGACGCGCCGCGAAGGCCGCGAAAACCGGTCCATAGCGGGCTTCGGCTTGCGCCATTTCACTGTCGTAGCGCGCCGTGCTCGACCAGCCGAGGACGCCGTCGAAGGCCCCGAGGCCCGGGTACAACACCAGGTAACCGATGCTGAAAAAGACCGTCAGGTAGAACAAAACCATCCACCAGCGCGGCAGCGGGTTGTTGTATTCCCGAAGATCGCCGTCCCAGACGTGGCCAGTGGTCTTGGTGTCGGCGGCCGGTGTTTTATCGACCCGCATTTTCGCGGTTCGATACAAGAACCACAATGTCGCGACGATCGTCAATACGGTCAGCGCGATGATGTAAACGCTCCACAAATCACTCATGGTCCGATGCTCCCAAACGCGCCGTCCGGACCGGTATCACGTCGTCGGCGAGCGGCAGGCGCGCCGCCTCGTCGAAACGGCGGCGGTCGGCGATAAACCACAGCCAGATCACCATGCCCGCAAACAGCAGGATCAACAAAACGATGATCGCGCCGCGCAAGACATCCAGGTTCCACATCATCCACCCCCCGGGCCGAAGCGGCTCATGCCCTGCAGGTAAGCGATCAACGCCGCCAGCTCGGTCGTTTCGCCGAGGTGCGCGGCCGCCGCGATGTCGTCGTCGCTGTACGGATCGCCGATGGCGCGCAGGGCGCGCATATGGGCGGCGAGGCGCGCCGGATCGAGCCGCTGCGCGGCGAGCCAGGGATAACCCGGCATGTTCGATTCGGGAACCACGGAGCGCGGATCGATGAGGTGCGCCCGGTGCCATTCGTCGCTGTAGCGGCCGCCGACCCGGGCCAGGTCGGGGCCGGTGCGTTTCGACCCCCACTGGAAAGGCCGATCGTAGACCGACTCGCCGGCCACCGAATAAGGCCCGTAGCGTTCGGTTTCGCTGCGAAACGGCCGAACCTGCTGCGAATGGCAGACATAACAGCCCTCGCGGACATACACATCGCGGCCGGCGAGGCGCAGCGCGTCGTACGGCTTGACACCCGGCGCCGGCTCGATGACTTGGCTTTGGTACATCAACGGGACGATTTCGACCAGACCGCCGAAGCTGATGACGACGACGATCCAAAAGGCCATCCAGCCGACGTGTTTTTCGATGAACTCATGCGCTTTCATCAGTTCGACTCCTCAAGCGGCGACTGGGGCTGGTACGGCGTAGCGCGCCGGAGCTTCGGCCTGCCGGCGCGTCAACCACAGATTCCAGGCCATGATGAGCATACCGGCGAGGAACAAAAGCCCGCCGAGCAGCCTGACGTAATAGAACGGGTAGGTCTGCTTCAGCGATTCGATGAAGCTGTAAGTCAGCGTTCCGTCGGCGTTGACGGCGCGCCACATCAGCCCCTGCATCACGCCGGCGATCCACATCGCGGTGATATACAGCACGACGCCGATCGTCGAGGTCCAGAAATGCCACTCGACGAGCCGCGTGCTGGCCATTCTTTCCAGCCCATAAAGCCTGGGGAACAGCGAATACACTGCGCCGATCGTGATGAACGCCACCCAACCGAGCGCCCCGGAGTGGACGTGGCCGATCGTCCAGTCGGTGTAGTGCGACAAGGCGTTGACCGTCTTGATCGACATCATCGGCCCTTCGAACGTGGACATGCCGTAAAACGACAGCGAGACGATCATGAAACGCAGGATCGGGTCGGAACGCAATTTGTCCCACGCTCCCGACAACGTCATGAGGCCGTTGATCATGCCGCCCCACGACGGGGCGAGCAGCATCAGCGAAAAAACCATGCCGAGCGACTGCACCCAGTCGGGCAGTGAGGTGTAATGCAGGTGATGCGGCCCAGCCCACATATAAATCGCGATCAGCGCCCAGAAGTGGACCACCGACAGGCGGTAGGAATAAATCGGCCGGCCGGCCTGCTTGGGCACGAAGTAATACATCATGCCGAGGAAGCCGGCGGTCAGGAAGAAGCCGACGGCGTTGTGGCCGTACCACCACTGGACCATCGCATCGACGGCGCCGGAATACAGCGGATACGATTTCCATAACCCGGCCGGCACCGCCAGGTTGTTGACGATGTGCAGCACTGCGATGGTCAGGATGTAAGCGCCGAAAAACCAGTTGGCGACGTAGATGTGGGCGATCTTGCGCTTGGCGATGGTGCCGAAGAAAACGACGGCGTAAGCCACCCAGACGACGGCGATCAGAAGGTCGATCGGCCATTCCGCTTCGGCGTACTCCTTGCTCTGCGTGATGCCGAGCGGTAAGGTCACGGCGACCAGCACGATCACCGCCTGCCAGCCCCAGAACGTGAACGACGCCAGGCGCGGTAGAAACAGCGCCGTATGGCAGGTGCGCTGTACCACCCAGTACGAAGCGGCGAACAGCGCTGAACCGCCGAAAGCGAAAATCACCGCGTTGGTGTGCAGCGGCCGAAGCCGGCTGTAGGTCAGCCACGGGATATCGAAATTGAGCGCCGGCCAAGCCAGTTGCGCCGCGATCAGCGCCCCGACCGCCATGCCGACGATGCCCCAGACCACGGTCATCACCGTGAACTGGCGGATCACTTTGTCATGATAGATGGATGAATCGGCCACGAGCCGCCCTCCTGCGGAAAGTCGGCGCATTATCGCCGCCTGCCGCGGCGCTGAACTTGACTTTGATCAAATGCCGCCCGGCGAAGATGACTGCCGCCCCAATCGGGTGGACTCGAACCGCGGTGTCATCAAACGGTCACCGCCGGCAGCGAAGCTGGGCCGGGGTGCCGGCAGTCTGGCGCAAGGATTGCATTTCGCCGGATTTCATGGCCAAATGTACGGGCCCGGAGTGAGTCGGGTGGCGCGCCGCCGGCGCGCCGCAGTCGAGTGGGCAGGTAAATCGATGATGCCGAATCTGAATCAACTGGTCTTACGCACCGATGCCGCCGGCATGCCGCTGGAATGGATCAACCACCAGCAGGCGGTGCACATGATCGCCCTCGAGAGGGTGTCGTACGCGCTCGGCTCGGTGATTTACACGCTGCACGGCGGCATCAATGCCAAAAGCGGCCGGCAGAGCCGGATCGACGTCAACGCCATCCTCGCCTCGAGCGGCCAGCACAAGACCGAGCAACTGTGGGCCGACGATTATGTTCCGCCGCTGTCGAACCGGGCGCTGTTCCGCCGCGACCAGAATCTGTGTCTGTATTGCGGTGAGCAGTTCCCCGATTCGCTCCTCTCGCGGGACCACGTCGAGCCGCTCAGCCGCGGCGGTGGCGACCGCTGGTCGAACGTTGTCACCGCCTGCAAGCGGTGCAACAACCACAAGGCCGGACGTACGCCCGAGCAGGCCGGCATGCAGTTGCTCGCCGTGCCGTTCGTACCGACCCACGCCGAATACGTCTACCTCCAGGGCCGGCGCATCCTCGCCGACCAGATGGACTTTCTGCTCGCCCATTTCCCGCGTCACAGCGTGCTGCGCCTGCGCGTCGAGAAGGGCGGCAGCCTGTTGCACTGATCCCTCGGCCGCTGCGGTGAATCCGGCGGCCTGCTGTTATCTGGTCGACGCCAGCGTCTATATCTTCCGCGCCTGGTTTTCGCTGCCGCCCGAACTCAGCGATCCGGCCGGCCGGCCGACCAACGCGCTGTACGGTTTCGCCGGCTTTTTGTGCGCGCTGCTCGAAGAAACCTCGGCCGAACGGATTGCCCTGGCCTTCGATAGCGCCTCCCGCGGGAATTTCCGCAACGCGTTGTATCCCGCATACAAAGCCAACCGCGCGCCGACCCCCGATGAACTGAAAGTCCAGTTTCCCTGGTGCCGTGAACTGGCCGAGGCACTGGGGCTGGCCTGCCACAGCCACCCGCGGTATGAAGCCGACGACCTCATCGGCACGTTGGCCAAGACCGCTCGCGGCAGCGGGGCGCGGGTTGTTGTGGTCAGCAGCGACAAGGATCTTTGCCAGGTGCTCGCCGCCGGCGATCACTGGTGGGATCACGCCCGCCAAGTCCGCCTCGACCCGGCCCGCGTGCAGGATAAATTCGGTGTGCCGCCGGCCTGGATCGCGGATTTTTTGGCCCTCACCGGCGACAGCGTGGACAACATCCCCGGTATACCCGGTATCGGCCGCAAGACCGCGGCACGGCTTTTACACCTGTTCGACGGTTGGGACGGGTTGTGGCAAAACCTCGACCGCGTGCCGAAAGCAAAACTGCGCGGCGCAGCCGCGATCGCCGAGCGGCTGGCCGCCGGCCGGCCGCAAGCCGAACTGGCCCGCCGCCTGACCCACCTCGAAACCGCGGTCGACGGCCTCGACCACGCCCAGGCGATCCGCCGAGGCGCCGCCGACCGCGCGCGGCTGACCTTGTTGATCGAACGTTTCGGATTCGGTCCGACCCTCAGCCGCCGGCTGCTCGGCTTGGCGTGAAATCACGCGCCTCCGTAGAGGTTAACGCACCGCAGTGGACAGCGGTTCGAGCGCACCGGCGGCGGCGAGGTCGATCTTCATCACCGGCACCGGATCGAGCGCCGTGCCGGGGCGGCGCCGGCCGTCGATGTCGTATGCACTCCAATGGTTGGCGGCGAGAAAATAAAAGCCGCCGTCATCGGCCAACGTTCCGAAGGTCGGACCGCGGAACTCGGGCAGCGCCGCGGCCAGCGGCAGGGCGGTTCGCACGGCCTTGCCGCTATCGTCCAGACGCAAGGCCATCACCCGCTCCGGCTCGATGCCGTTTTGCACGATCAAAAGGCCGCCAGGGTAGCGGCTCAGGCCCTCGATGCCGCCGAGATTGATATTGTCGGCAAGCCCAGGGCGGAACAAGCGCTGTTCGGCGTCCGACCAGAAAGCGAATCCCATTTCGCGATCGGCGATGTACAAAAGGCCGCGCTCGTCGTCGACGGCCAGGCCGCGGATGTTCGTCAATTGCCCGCTGCCGGCCAGCATCGTCAACTGGTCGGCACCCGCCTTGAGGACATGCACCACCGGTTGGCGCAAATCGGCGACATAGACCGTGCCGTCGGCGGCCAACGCCAGGTTGGCCAGTCCGTGGCGATTGCCGTCGGGGGCCAGCCGGTATTCGCCGCGCGCTTGGCCGCTGTCCAGATCGAAAGCGAGCAGTGCCGATTGCCCGAAGTCGCTGTTTTTGTAACCGACGTGCTGGCCGAGGGCGCTGGTGCTGGCCCACAGGATGCGGCGTTCGGCATCGACCGCCAGGCCGAGCACCGACCAGCGGCCGTCGTAAGCGAACGGCGGCGGCTGGGCGGCCGGTTTGCCGTCGCGGCCCAGCCGGACGATTTTGCCTTCCCGCACAGTGCCGACAATGAACTGCTCGTGGCGCGGATCCCAGACGATCGCTTCGGGCATCAAGAGATTTTCCGGCAGCGTAAATGCCACTTCGGCGCCGTTGTTGTACGGTTCGAGGGCGCCTTTCAGCAAGACATTGATGTGACTGTAAACCTCGGTGCCGCGGATGTTCTCGACCTCGGGGATGGCGTCGAAATCGACTCCCAGGCCCTGCTGCTGCATGTTCAGCATCGTCGTATAGGCTTGCGGTTTGTCGTCGAGCAACGCATTGCCGACAACGAGTTGGATCATGACTTCCTGGTCGAAAGGTCTCAGGTTCAGATGATGCCGCCGGATACGGACGAATTCTTTGTAGTCCTTGGCCTCGAAGGCCGTTTGCGCCAGGCGGTCGAGCAACAGCGGCTGGTCGGGCAGGCGGGCTGGTGGCGGGGCCGGCGGCTTGCCGGCGGGCTGGGCGGCATCGTGTGAGGCGCTTTGGGCCGGTGCCGGCGGGGTATCCGCGGCTTGTTGCGCGCCGGCGAACGGCACATGAGCCGCGACCGCCGCCAGCCAAATCAGCAGCGGCCGGGATAAACTGGATACTTTCATCAATTCCAACCTTTGGGTGTTGTCGGCGGGGCGGCAGTTTAACCGGAATTGCGGTGGACCGACCGGTCCGCCTCGCCCCGCTAGTCATCGAGGTACAGCATGGACCTGATCGCCGCCGGAAAATTCCTCAAGCTTGTTCGTCAAGGCCACTGGGAATACGCCACCCGGCCGGGCGGTCGTGAAGTGGCGGTGATCGTCGCCGTGACCGCCGACCGCCGGCTGTTGCTCGTCGAACAGGCGCGCATCCCCTTGGGCTGCAATGTCCTCGAGTTGCCGGCCGGGCTGATCGGCGACCATGCGGCATACGCCGATGAGGCGGCGAGCGACGCCGCGCAGCGCGAGTTGGAAGAAGAAACGGGGTACCGGGCCGGCCGCCTGACCGAATTGATGCGTTGCCCGACGAGTGCCGGACTGACCGACGAGACCGCGGTGTTTTTTCGTGCCGAAGCGCTAATGAAGGTCGGCCCCGGCGGCGGCGATCCGAGCGAACAGATCACCGTCCACGCCGTGCCGCTCGCCGGCATCGACCGCTGGCTGCTCGACCGCCAAAGCCAGGGCGTGGCGCTCGACCCGAAGATCTATACCGCGCTTTACTGGCTGGATCACCCGCCGGATGCCAGCGGTCCGTTTTCCTGATCGGCGCCCAGCAGCGCAGCCAGACGAGCGAATTCCGCCGGCCACTTCGCCGGCTCATGGCCGACCACGCCGAGCAGCGGGGCGGCCAGCGCCGCTTGTAATGTCGCGATATTGTCCGCGGCACGCTCCATGCCCGGCGGCAGATGGTTGGCGACCCAGCCACGCAGGCGAAGGCCGTCGGCGGCGATGGCCCGGGCAGTCAGCAAGGTGTGGTTCAGGCAACCGAGGCGCAGGCCGGCGACCAAAATCACCTCGGTGCCGATCGCGCGCACCAGATCGCTCAGCATCGACCCGCCGCCCAACGGCACCATCCAGCCGCCGACCCCCTCGACCACGACCACTTCGGCCTTGATCTGCAATATCCCCGCCGCCAGCGCCGTGCCGTCGATGCGCACCCCGGCCTCGCGCGCCGCCAGGTGCGGCGCGATCGGCGGTGCGAAACGGCAGGGGTTGACCGCCGCCACCGGCAACGCGACATTGGCCGCCGCCGCCAGCGCCTTGGCATCGGCGTTGAGACCATCGTCATCCAGGCCACTGGCGATCGGCTTGCAGGCCGCGACGCGCCGGCCGCGCGCCGCAAAGGCTGCGGTCAGTCCGGCCGCGACGTGGGTTTTGCCGCAGCCGGTGTCGGTACCGGTGATGAAATAGATCGCCATGTTGCAACGATTGGGTTTACATCGGTCTCCGGTGGCGCAGTTCGGCAAGCGGGATCACGTCCCCGGCCTTCGCTGGCCCATTAGCCGCAGGCGCGAAAGCGGCCCCTATGATCGCCTCCCAGGTCACCGGCAGGCCGTGTTCGGTGCGTTCGCACTCATAAGCTTGGCGCATCCGGCCATACGCCGCCTTGCCGGTCAGACCGCGACGCCGGGCGTGATCGGCGTTGCCGGCGCCGATGGCGCGCAGGCCGCGCATCACGGTTTCCACGTCCGGTTCGTACACTTCCAGCCGTTCACTGCCGAGCACCGGATTTTTGAAACCCGCCGCGACCAGCCGGTCGCCGATCTCATGCAGATCGACGAAATCATGGACGTGCACCGCTTCGTCGGCTGCCCGCCAGGCGCGCCGCAGTTCGTGCAGCGTCGCCGGGCCGAACGTCGAAAACAACACTGCGCCGCCCGGCCGGAGGATCCGCCGCCATTCGGCAAAGACGGTATCCCCTGGCGCGCTCCACTGCACGGCCAAGTTGCTGACCAATAAATCGATGCTGCCGTCCCGGAACGGCGTGACCGCCAGATCGCCACACAGCAGGCCGAAAGTGCGATACCAGTGGCGATGGTGGCGGGCGGCGGCGAGCATCGCCGGCGCGATATCCAGCCCGCTGACCGCGGCGCGCGGCCAGCGGCGCTTCAGTTCGGCGGTCAACCGCCCGCTGCCGCAGCCGAGATCGGCGATCCACCGCGGTGCCAGAGATTCGGCCTGCGGCAGGTCGAGCAGACGGCCGGCGACTTCCCGTTGCAGCCAGGCGTGGCGTTCGTAATGCGGCGCCGCGCGGTCGAATCCACGGCGGAGCGCGGTCCGTTCCAGGGTCATCGTAAAAATGCCTGTACGGCTGCGACAAATTCCCGCCGGTGACTCAGAAACGGCGCGTGAGCGGCGCCTTCGATCAGGACGAGTTCGCCCGGCGCAATCCGGTTGGCAGTATCGTGCAGCGCCCGCGGCGCGGTGAGCCGGTCGCGCGACCCGCCGATCACCAGGGTCGGTACGGCCACTTTGGCGAGTTCAGACCTAAAATCGCCGTCACCGAGGAGCGCCAGCGCCCGTTCGAGCGCCGCCTTGGCCGGCGGCCCATAACGCAATGCGCTTTCCCGCAGCCGGCGCAGCGTGCCCCGCGCCTCGGCCCCTCCTTGCACTTCGAGCGCTAAAAATCGTGCGAGCGCGGCGACCGGCTCGGCGCTCAACTCATGCGCGAAAGCCTTGAACACGTCCGGATCCATGCCGCCTGGCCAGTCGGGGCGGGCGACGTAGCACGGATTACAGGCGGCCAATACCAGGCGGCGGACCTTCGCCCGCGGCCGGCCGGCGGCCAGCAGGGCCGGCAGACCGCCGAGCGACCAGCCGAGCCAGTCGGCGCCCGGCGGCAAGTTTTCGCTCAGCGCTTCGACCCAGACGCCCAGATCGTCCGGCCAGGTCACCTCGCGCGCTCGGCCGTGGCCGGGCAGATCGACGAGATGGAGTGTGTGCGCCGCGCCCAGATCGTCCAGCACTTCGCCGAAGATGCCGCTGTGCATCCCCCAGCCGTGCAACATCACCAGTGGCGGGCCGCGCCCGACCACTTCGATTGCCGGTGGCATGGCGCACTGCGCGTTCATCCGCCGGGCGCCGCCGGGTGGTCGTCGAGTGTTGCGGCCAGCGTCTCAACCAGGCGCTCGATCATCTCCGTTTCATGACCGGCCGACAGCGTGATCCGCAAGCGGGCAGTGCCCTCCGGGACGGTCGGCGGGCGCATCGCGCCGACCCAAAAGCCGGCCCGTTCCAGCGCTCCGGCGACCGCCATCGTGCGCGCTGCCGAACCCAGAACCAACGGCTGGATCGCGCTGCTCGACGCGCCGAGCGGCAGACCTGCGGCGCGCGCCCGGTCGCGGAAATAGGCGATATTACGGTGCAGCGCAACGCGCCTTTCCGGTTCGGTGCGGATAATGTCAAGCGCGGCGAGTGTCGCCGCAGCCAGAGCCGGTGGTGGCGCGGTGGTATAGATCCAGGTGCGCGCCGTCTGTTCGAGATGGTCGATCAGCGGTCGCGGCCCGGCAACGAAGGCCCCGGCCGTCCCGAATGCTTTGCCGAAGGTGCCGATCAATAACGGCACCTCGTCCTGTCCGGCGCCGGCCGCTTCCAGCACGCCGCGGCCCGTCTCGCCCAGCACGCCGATGCCATGCGCATCGTCGATCGCCAGCAGGGCGCCGTGTTCGCCGGCCAAGGCCGCCAGCCCGCGAACGGGCGCGGTATCGCCGTCCATCGAAAACACGCCATCGCTGACGATCAACAACAGGCCGCGGCGCGGCGCGCTCGCCAGACGGCGCGCGGCGTCCAGATCGCCATGCGGATAACGCCGGAAGTCGGCGGCGCCAAGGCGCGCCGCGTCGATCAGCGAGGCGTGGTTCAATTTGTCGCCGAGCACGACGTCGCCGCGCTGCAACAACCCCTGGGCGAGCGCGAGATTGGCCTGGTAGCCACTGCTGAACAACAGCGCCCGATCGCGGCCGAGCCAGGCGGCGATTTCGTGTTCGAGGGTTTCGTGTACGGCGAAATTGCCGGTTACCAGCCGCGCCGCGCCGCTCCCGGTGCCGTTTGCGCCAAGCGCCGCGGCCAGCGCCGCGCTGAGCCGCGGATCGGCGGCCAGGCCGAGATAGTCATTGCTGGCGAAATCGAGCCGCCGGCGGCCGCCGGCGGTCAACCACCGGCCGTTGCGTTCCTCGATCACCCGCCGCGCGCGCCACAGTCCGGCGGCGCGGCGCGCGCCGGCCAACGCCGCGAGGCGTTCATTCCAGCCCATCGCCGCTCAGGCGGCCGCCGGACGGATGCCGAGGCTCTGAAACAATTGCCGGTCGGCGTCGGTCGTGGGATTGTCCGTGGTCAACAGTGTTGCGCCATAGAAAATCGAATTGGCGCCGGCATAAAAACACAACGCCTGGCATTCGTCGCTCATCCCGCTGCGGCCCGCCGACAGCCGGACCCGGGAGCGCGGCAACATCAGCCGCGCGACAGCGATGGTCCTGACGAATTCGATCGCCTTAAGTCGCGGCGTCCCGTCGAGCGGCGTCCCGGGAACCTGGACCAATAGGTTGATCGGCACGCTCTCGGGATGTTGCGGCAACGTCGCCAGCTCGACGAGCAGCGCGGCGCGGTCGGCCCGCTCTTCACCCATGCCGACGATGCCGCCGCAGCAGACTTTCAGCCCGGCGTCGCGGACGTGGGCGAGCGTATCGAGGCGGTCTTGATAAGTCCGGGTCGTGACGATCTCGGAATAATATTCCGGCGAGGTGTCCAGGTTATGGTTGTAATAATCGAGTCCGGCGGCTTTCAGGCGCGCGGCCTGCGCAGCGCTCAACATGCCGAGCGTAACGCAGGTTTCGAGCCCCTCCGCGCGCACAGCGGCGATCTGATCGATGACCTTGTCCAAATCGCGGTCGCTCGGCCGGCGCCACGCCGCGCCCATGCAGAAGCGGGTCGCGCCGGCCTGGCGTGCGGCGCGCGCCGCGCCGCGGACCTCATCGACCGGCAGCAGTTTTTCGCGGCCCAACCCGGTATCGTAATGGACGCTTTGCGGGCAGTATTTGCAATCCTCGGGGCAGGCGCCGGTCTTGATGCTGAGCAGCGTGCTGATCTGCACCTCGTTGGGGTCGAACACCGCGCGATGGACCTCATGCGCGGCGTGGAGCAGATCGCCGAAAGGCCGGCCGAACAACGCCTCGGCTTCGGCGCGGGTCCAGTCATGGCGGGGTGTGGCGGCGATCGACATCGAGGGCAACCGTAATGAAAAGAGCAGGCGACGGATGTGGTGTGCAGTATCGGGGCCGGCGTTGCTGCTGTCAACCTGGCCGGTCATTACGAGGTTGACGAAAGTTTCATGCGCGCCATTCTCGACTGGCTGCTGCCCAGAACCTGCCTGCTGTGTGGCGCCGCCGGCGACGACGACCTCGACCTGTGCGCCGCCTGCCGGTGCGATCTGCCCTGGCTTACGGCCGCCTGCCCCAGGTGCGCCGAACCGCTGCCGGTCGCCGCGCTGTGCGGCCCGTGCCAATTGCACCCGCCGCCGTTTCGCGCCGCCACGATGCCGTTGCGTTACGAAGCCGAGGTCGAACGACTGGTGCAGAGCTTCAAGTTCCACCGCCAACTCGCCGCCGGCCGAACGCTGGCGCTATTGCTCGCCGCCCACCTCGAACGTACCGCCGTCCCGTTGCCTGAAGCGCTGCTCCCGGTGCCCCTCAACCGCCGGCGGCTATACCGCCGCGGTTATAACCAGGCGGCCCTCATCGCCCGTATTCTCAGCCGCCGGTTCCGCCTGCCGGTCGTGACCGGCGGACTGCACCGGACCCGCGCGACCACCCCGCAAAGCGAACTGGCTAAAAGCGCCCGCCGGCAAAACGTCAAAGGCGCCTTCGCCTGCCGCTCCGGCACCCACCTGCCGCGCCACGTCGCCTTGATCGACGACGTCGTCACTACCGGCGCCACCGTCGCCGAATGCGCCCGCGTACTCAAACGCGCCGGCGTCAAGCACATCCAAGTCTGGGCCCTGGCTCGCACACCGTAGCCATCACAGGCAACCACCCAATCGACCGCCACCATTTAGCACCGAGCGCAAAAACAGAGTGGGACTGATACCGGACCGCTCCTTACCCTACCAGCGGTGGTTGCCATCTCGCGTCGTGAACCCAGACAATGAGGTGCCACCCAGCGGGGGCGGCGGTAGAGGTCGCGCCTGTGATCTGGCATAATCGGCCTATGAGTCCGACCATATTCCGCGAGAAAGGTTATCGGTTTTTCTTCTTCTCGCGCGAAGAATCGCGGATGCACGTCCATGTGTACTGCGGGAAAGGCGAGGCCAAGTTTTGGCTTGTACCGCACATAGAACGCAAACAACTATCGCCTGTCGCGAGGGCAGTTGAACGAAATCGAGGCGATCATCGAGGTGCACTATGATGAACTCAAGCGCGCTTGGCAAAAGCACTTCCCAGGTTGAAGTCACTCATATTTCGAATCACGGGGTTTGGTTGCTGGCGGGTGGTCATGAGCTGTTCATGTCTTATGAGCAGTTTCCGTGGTTCAAGGACGCAGTGATTGCCAAGATCCTTAATGTTGAGGAATCCACTCCCGGCCATTTCTACTGGCCGGATCTTGACGTTGATCTTACAGAGGAGATCATTTCGCATCCTGAACGATATCCGCTCACAGCACAGTAAGTTCCTGGTTGAAAATGGTCGCCCCTATGACGGCAAGCATTCGCTGCTTCAGATCGGCCCCGCCACGTGCTTTTGACAAATCGCCCAGGCGGGGCCGGTGAGTTGCTTTTATTGCCGCTGGGCGGTGTTCAGCAGGTGGTCGGCGATGCGGGTCAGGCGTTCGCCGAGGGCGGTGAGATCGAGTCCGGGGAACAACGCTGTCAGAGGGGCGAGCGCTGCGGCCGGAGCGGTTTGCCACACCGTGTGTGGCAGATCGATGAACTGCAATGGGATCTGCTGGCGTGCCTGTTGTAAAAAAGCCTGTTCTTCATGCCAGAGGTCGGGCAGGCGTTCGAGGTCGGTAAAACCGGCGAGTTGCCATTCGATTTTGAGGGCTTCGAGGTCACGATCGACGACGATGACCCGCGCTCCGGGAAACAGCCGGTAGATTGTCGGCAGGGCGCGGGCCGTGAACCACAGGCCGTCGGCCATGGGGCGGTCGAGTTCCGCGGGCGCCAAGCGGCGACGCGCAGCGCGCCAGTAACGCTGCCTGGCCAGCCGGATGGCGCTCTCGTCGAGTGCGGTCAGGGTGGCGGCGCCGCGTGGCCAGCACAACGCTTCGCGCCGCTCGTTCTGGTCGCCGATCGCGTCGTGGATCACACTGCACGCGGGATCCTGGGCGAGGGCGAAGAGCAACGCCCCTCGGCCGCTTCCCGGCCAGCCGTGGACGAGGATCGGATCGGCGAGGTCGTCGCCCGGCCCGCTCGGCGGCCAAGACCACAGCACGTCCTGGTCGAGTGCGGTTGCCGGCTCCTCGGCCGATTCGGGGTGCTGTTCGGCGATGACCGATGCCAGGCTCATCGGCGAGTCGCCGGCGGTGTGGTCGGCCAGCAGGGCGGCTGCCGCCTCGTGCCGGCCGGCGCGGGTTAACGCCTGCCATTGGTACCGCCGCCAGGCCCGTCGGTATGCCGGAGGCAGCGTTTTGTGTTCCGATTCGAGCCGTGCCGCGGCCTCGGCCGGGTCGTTTTCGGCCAGCGCCAGCCGGGCGCGGAATAAATCGCCGAGGGCCGGCGGATTGCCGGCGGTCTCGAATGCCGCCAGGGCTTCCCGGGCGTCCGCGATCTCGCCGCAGCGCAGGTGGGCGTCGATCTTCAGCGCTGCGATCTCGCTGTCGGGGATGCCCGCCGGCCAATGGGCCATGGCCGCCAGCGCCTCGGTGGGACGTTGTTGATCGAGTAACACGGCCGCTTTGATACGCATCGCCTCGGGTAATTCGCCAAGCGGCGCCAGCCAGGCGAGCGCTTCGGCATAACGGCCGAGACGGCGCGCCGCGGTCGCCGCCTGCAGGGCATGCTCAGGGATTCCGGGTTGCCGCTGGCGCAGTCGGGACAACGCCACCAGTGCCGCTTCGTTGTCGCCCAACTCGAGGTTGGCGGTGGCGATGCCAGCGAGCGCTTCGAGCGTTTCGGGGCCGAGTTCCAGGCTCTTGCTGAAGGCGACAAGCGCTTCACTGTATTCCCCCATGCCGTTCAACGCCTGGCCGAGCCAGAGCCATAACGGGTACTGATCGGGATACGGCCGCAGGGCGTTGCGCAGGCATTGCACGGCAAAAGCGTGGCGGCCCATGGCGAGAAAGGCTCGGCCGAGATGGGATTGAATGTAGGGGTCGTCGGGTTTGCGGCTCACTGCCTCTTGCAGGTAGCGGGCCGCCTCATCGAGCCGGCCGGAATCGAGCAGGGCAACGCCGAGGTGGGCGTAGGCTTCGTTCAGCTCGGGATCGGCCCGCAGCGCGGTGTGCAGTGCGTCGATCGCCTCGTCATAGCGCCCCAGGCTCAAGAGCACGTACCCGGCGCCCATATGTGCCGCGGCGTGATTGGGGTTGCTCTCGGCCGCCCGGCGGTAACTGTCGAGGGCGGCGGTCGGCTGGCCGAGGCGCATTTCGAGGCCGCCCAAAGCGTAGTGATAAGGCGCGATCGCCGGCGCCAGGCGGGCGCAAGCCGCCAGCCGCTCGCGGGCCGCGGCGAACTGCCCGGTTCGTTGTTCGCACAACGCCAGCATGTACAGCACCTGGTGATTGTCCGGCTCGTCGTCGAGCATTTGCCGGTACAGTGCGTGGGCTTTGTCGTATTCGCCTTTTTCGTAGTGTTCGAGTGCTTGTTCGATCATCGGGTAGCAACGGTTCGTTGTGAAGGGCGGCCGGCGGTGTGGACGAGTAAGCCGTCGATCCAGCTGGCAAGCCGCCAGTCGGCCAGAAAGCCGCAATGCCCGCCGTGGGCTTCGAGACGAAGCTGCATCGCCGGGGGGCGGGGTAAGGCGGCGAAATCGGCGGCCGGCACGACCGGGTCGTCGGCGGCGGCGACGATCGTTGTCGGCACGCGCAATGCGGCCAGGCGGTCACCGCCGAGGGCGTAGCCGTCGAGATACTCCTCCAGTGTCGAAAAATCGGTGTGTTGTTCGATCAGGTACCGCGTCTGGGCGCGCAATCCGCGCATTGTAAACCACTCGCTGAAATCGTAATCGGCCGGAAACAACGCCTGCTTGCGGCCGAGCGAGTGACGCCATTTGCGCTCGAAGTAGCGTTGGTAGAGCGGCAGGCCGCGTTCCAGAGCATCGAGCACACCGGCCGGCCGGATCACCGGGCAAACGGCGATCACCCGGGCCAGGTCGATGCCGCGACCGGGGGCGGCGAGGGCGACGCGCAAGGCGAAATTACCGCCCAGCGAAAAACCGGCGAGCGTCACCGGCCCCGCCGCTGCTTGGCTGAGCAGAGCGACTGCTTCGACGACTTCTTCGAGGCGGCAGGAATGAAACAACTCCCGGTTTAAGTGATGGCTGTCGCCATGATCGCGGAAGTTGAGCCGGAACACCTCGAAGCCCGCCTGCCACAACGCATTCGCCGCCGACAGCAGATAATTCGACGCGGCGCTGCCTTCCCAGCCATGGAGCAGAATCGTCAGGCCCCGAGGTACGGTGCGCGCCGGCGTCCGCCAGCCGGCCAGGCGCACACCTTGCGGCGTAGTGACGATTTCGCCTTGCGATGCGGCGAGCAATTCGCGGGCCCGGCGGCGGACAACAAGCCGGCGCACCGCGCTGCTGCTCAAGATGGATTGCACGTGGCGGTTGGCCAGTCCGCGGGCGGGTCGGAACGGCGCGATCATCCGGGATCGACCGGCGCCGACCACGCCGCCTTGACTGCTGCCTCAGCCGCCCGGGCCAGGGCACGGCGGTCGTCGCCGCCCGCCGGCAGGGCGGGCAGAATGTGGACCTCGACGCGTAGTCCGGCGCCGCCCAAAAGACGCCAGCCGTTGCCGAGCACATGTTCCCCCGGACGAAAACGCGCCTCTTCGCTGACCTGACCGCCGCGGGTGAAACGAATCGCGGCGGGTACGGCTGGGCACAAGCCGCTTGCCGCCGGCGCGAACAACCGGCTGTGAAAACGATGAACGCCGGGCGCGTGCGGCGCGCCGCCTTCGGGGAAAATCGCCAGGCGCTCGCCGTGCGCGATCATTGTCCGCATCTTTGCCAGTACCGCGACGGTCGATTGGCTCTGGCCGCGTTCGAGATACAGGGCCCGCGCCCGAGTCACGATCCAGCCGGCCAGCGGCCAACCCCGGATTTCAGCTTTGGCGACGAAGCGCATCAGGCCGGCGGCGAGCAGCACGAAAATGTCGAGCCAGCTTTGGTGGTTGGCGGCGAGCAGCACGCCCGGTGGCATCTCGCCGCTGATCGTCAGCCGGATGCCGAAAACACGGAGCAGCGTCCGGCACCACCAGCGTGACAGATGATCCTCGACGGTCCGCCCGTAGAGGCGCCGGTCGCGTAGACCGGGCGTTTGCGCCATTACCGCGAGCGGCAGGCCGAGCAGCAGATGCAAGCAGAGCCACGGCAGACGCCAGAGGCGGCGCAACGCCCGGTGCCAGGAAGGTGCCCGGGCGGTGCGCGGGAGCGTCCGATCGGTGTCGGACGGGGTGCGCTCGGCGGTGTTCATGCCCCGTCGCCCAGCGGCGCCGCGGCGCCGCAACGCCAGCAAGCGGCAAAAGTCGACGGGACTTTCGCCTGACATTGGGTGCAGCGCCATTCGTGGTCCGGCGCGTCGTCCGTCGTCGCCTGTTGGTATTGCGCCACCAGCGCCGCGGCGCGCGCCGCCGCGGGGTCGGGGACCCAAACCGCCGGTGCGGCGCCTTCGCTGAAGAAGATCTCGACGGCCACACTCCACAACTCGGAGCCGCTGACCTGGGCCTCGATGCCCGCCGCGCGCAAGGCGCCGGCAACCGCGGCGGCGGCGAAAGGGTGATCCGCGACGTACACTCGTTGCCAGCCGGCTATTTCAGACATTGTTCATCCGCGGTTACCCTGATTCGGCTGCGGCTTTCCGGTACGATGCACGCCTGTGAACGCCTCCGCGACTGTCAAACTGGCCGGCAGCGGCAAAACTTTCACCGCCCGTGCCGGCGAGACCATCCTGGCCGCGGCGTTGCGCCAAGGCATCGTCTTGCCGTACTCGTGCCGCAACGGGACGTGCGCCAGTTGCCACGCGACACTGGTGCACGGGGTTGTCGAGTACCCCTACCAGCCGCCGGCGGCGCTCGATGCCGGCGAGATCGGCCGCGGCCAGGTCCTGCTGTGCCAGGCGGTGGCCAGCGGCGACGTCGTGATCGAAGCGCGTGAAATCGAAGCGGTTCGTGATATTCCGATCCGTATCCTGCCGGCCCGGGTCAGTGAGAAACATCTTTTGTCGCCGAGCGTGGTGCAATTGAGGCTCACCTTGCCTAAAGGCATGCGCATGCAGTTTCTGGCCGGCCAGTATATTGACATACTGACTGGCGATGGACTGGCCGGCAAAGGGCGCCGCCGGGCTTTTTCTCTCGCCTCGCCGCCGCACCAGGAAGCCTTTCTGGAGCTGCACATCCGCTACGTCGACGGCGGCGATTTTACCGAATACGTTTTTCACCGGCTCGCCGAGCGCGACATCCTGCGCTTTCAGGGCCCGCTCGGGACGTTCTTCATCCGCGACGACAGCCGGCGGCCGATCCTGATGCTCGGCGGCGGGACCGGCTTCGCGCCGCTGAAAGCGATGGTCGAACATCTGCTGCACTGCGGCTCCACCCGCCCGATCCACCTTTATTGGGGGGCGCGCAACCGGGCGGAGCTGTATCTCGATGCGCTGCCCCGGCGCTGGGCGGCGGAAAACGCATTTTTTAAGTACACCCCGGTGCTCTCGGATCCGGAACCGGATGAACGCTGGACGGGGCGGAGCGGTTGGGTCCACGAGGCACTCTTAGCCGATTACCCCGACCCGGCCGGCTACGATATTTACATGAGTGGTCCGCCGGCGATGATCGATGTCGCGCGCCATCGTTTTCAAACCGCCGGCCACCCGGAGGACCGCTTGTTCTACGACTCGTTCGATTTTTCGGCCGACACACCGGCCGGTGGCGGGAAAGCGGCGGCCGGCGGCACCGCCGGCTCGAACGGCGGTTCGCCGCGGAGCTGATCTTCCCGACCCGTTTCGCGGTATTCCTGCGCCAGCGCCGGGTCGCTGCGGATCGCCAGTGCCTGCCGGTAATATTCGCCGGCCTTGCCGCGCAACTCCATCGTTTGGCACAAGCGCGCCATCGCCGTCAATAAATCGGGATCGGCAGGGTGCCGGTGCAACCAGCGGCTGGCTTTTTTGAGCGCCGCTTTCGGCGCGGCGCGGGCCAGCCGTTCCCACGGCACTAACAGCGAAGGCTGCCAGTCCCGGTCGATTGCCGCCTCGATCCGCCGCCGGACCCGGCGCACCCGCTCCGCCGGTGCTGCTTCGCCGCCGGCGGCGGCCAGTTCCGTGTCGGTTGCCGCGCTGCTCCCGGCTGCCGGGGTATCGGCCGCAGCGCTGTCGGCCAGCACTCGATCGGCCAATGCCGCCAGTACGGCGGGTTGTTGCCGTATGGCGCCCGGCAGAGCGCGCCAGATTCGTTCCGCTTCGCCGCCGCCGGCGGTCTGGCGCAGCGCCGCCGCAGCGATGCCCGGTAGCGTTTCGTGCGCCGCCAGCCGCTGGCGCTCGAGATCGGACAGCACCGGCAACAAGGCACGCCATTCGCCCGCTTCTTCGGCCGCCGAACGCAGCAGGCGCAGCACTTCGGGATGGCGCGGGTGTTCGGTTCGCAAGGCGGCCAATCGTTTCAACGCTTCCTTGGGCCGGCCGTCGCCCAGCATCAGTCGCGAGCGAGTCAGCGCGATCAAAAGGCGGGTGCGGCGCTGGCCGTCGTCGGCGGCATCGAGATAACGGGCGCGGCGCTCGTCGGCGTCGGCACCGCGCACGGCACTCGCTGCGGCGAGCCATGCCGCCGGGCTGTGCAGGCGGCGGGCGGCGCGCTGCAAAGTGTGTTCGGCGCGCCGGTAATCGCCTTCGGCCAGAGCCAGCAGGCCCTTTTCCAGTCCGTGTTGGGCAGCGTGCCGGCGGGTGCGACGCGGCAAGTGCCAGAGCTGACCCAACAGATAACCGAGCCCGGCGAGTAGCAGCAGGGAGACGAGCAGCGTCGGGACCGTCGTTTCCAGCACCCAACCAAAGGCGTTGATGCGCAGCGCACCGGGAGCGGCGGCGAGTTCGGGCACGAGCCAGGCGGCGGCGATGCCGAGGGCCAGCGCAGCGCTGATCCACGCCAGGCGTTTCACGAGTCTTGGCCTTCCGGTACCGTGCCTTGCAGCGCGGCGCGTAGCGCATCGAAGCTCGGCCACTCAGGCAAGCCGGCGGTCGCCAGTGTGTCAAGCCACCTCCGGGCGGCTGCCAAGTCGCTGTCGGCTGCCGCGGGGTCGGCGGCGGCCAGGTGTTCGGCCAGTGACGTGGCGCTCCGGTGTAGGCGCTCCGGATCGGCGAAATCGAACGCTAGCGCCAGATCGTGCCAGCGCCGTTCGGTGTCGAGGCGCCAAAGCGCCAGATGAGCGATCGCCTCATCGCGCGGCGTCGTCTTGCGAAGCACAAACAGGCGGGCAAGCGCCGCTTTGAAGCGCTGCCAGCGGCTTGCCGCCGGCGCCGCCGGCGCCGCCGGTTCGGTTCCGGGTTCCCAGGCCACGGTCGCCGCGGCGTGCGTTTGCAGTTCAGCGCGCAGTCGCTCGCGTGCCGCACCGGTTGCACTGATCTCAAGTCGCAGTTCGGCGAGGGCCGTCGGTCCATCCGCCATCGCGCGCCCGCTGGAGGTGACGAGGAACTCGCCGAGGGCGTCGAGGGCCTTTTCAGCGTGGCGCGCGTCGTTGTGCACCGTCAAGGCGAGCTCGGCGCTGCTCAGCCACGCGGCGGTGAGTTCGCGCCGCCAGGCCGCGGCGGACCGGCGCTCGGACTCGAGCGCCGCGATCCGTTGTGACAGATCGGCAACCGCGACTTGCGCCCGAGCGGCGTCTTGCACGGCGCGGGCTGTTTCAGCGGCCAGCGCTGCCGACCGCGATTCGTTCGCGGCGACCCTGCCGGCCAGATCGGTCGCGCGGCCGCCCTGAGATTCGACGGCAGTCAGCCGTTCATCGAGCCCGGCCAGCCGCGCCTGGAGGTCGTCGGCCTCAGCTGCCGTTCTTTCTTGCCCACGGGCCAAGCCGCTTTCGAGGGTGGCGAGGCGTTCTTCAAACGCGACGGCGCTTTGTTCGCGCTGGGTTGCCAGCCAGTAATCAACCGCTGCCGCGGCCGCTGCCGCGACCAGAAGAACGGCAAGCCCCCAGAGAACACGTTGCACTGCGCGGCTTTTTTGGGGCTCGACCTTGGGCGCGGCTTTGCCGGAGGGGCGGTTACCGCTGGCCTTCGCAGCCGGTTCACCGGGTTTGGACTGGGCGGCGGCAAGGCGTTTGGTGGTGGTTTTATCCGAGACGGGTGGGCTGGTCATGACGCTCCGATGAATCGATTTATGCGGCACGGCGATGCCGTGGCAATAAGGATACCTCAGCTTTTACGGTTTGAACGAAATACCAGACGATGATGAGATCGTCATGCCCGGCGAAATCAGGCGCTCCTTAGCGGCTGATTTCGGGAGCGCAGCGCAAGTCGCGCCTTTCGCCAGCGACGTTGAAATACGCCAGGATGGCGTTTTTCAACAACCTGCTAGTGCACTCCGTCACTTATATTGTGACAACAGCGTTCGGCAGCACGTCGCAAGCGATTCGGTGCCGGGGTCCGGGCTTGAGACGATGCGCGTAAAGCCGAGTTCGGCGGCCGATGCCGCAAGTCGTTTGGAAATCACGATCACGGGTTGAGTGAGCAGGTGTTGCCAGACGCGGGGGGGCAGTGTGTCGAGCAGGGCTTTGAGGCCGCCGGCGCTGGTCGCCAGCGTGACGAAGCCGCCTTGGTGGCCGGCGATCCGGGCCAGCACCGCCGGATCCGGCGCCGACGGCTCGCGCCGGTAAACGTACAGAATGCGGACCTCAGCGCCGCGTTGGCGCAAGGTCGAGGGGATCAAATCACGGCCGCCGGGCGCAGTCAGCAGAGTGATCGTGCGGCCGGCGACCTGCTGCATTTCAGCCATCGCCAGCAGCGCTTCACTGTCATGCCCCGCGGCCGGCAGCCGGATCGTGCCGACGCCGGCCGCCTGTAATTGCCGCTCGGTGCCGTGTCCCAGGCAGATCGCCCGTACCTTCCGGCGTAGGGCAACGGGGAGCGCTGCGATGTAAGGCACCGCATGACGGCTCGGGATGATCCACCAATCGCCCGGTCGAGGCATCAGGCCCTGGCCGCCGGCGGGTGGGGTTTCGCCAACGATCCGCCACAGTCCGGGATTGACCACCTCGGCCGCCGGGCAGCCGAGTGCGGTTGTCAGTCGCGCATCGTCTCCGGGCTGGCGGGTGGAGACGATCAGCGTTTTCACCTTATTTTTTACGGATATATTCGCTGAGTCCGTGCTGGTGGCGGCGGGTTTCCAGTTGCTTTTCCTCGACCGTCTGGCAGTAGACCTTCTGTAGACGCCGGCCGGTGGCTTCTTCGCGGGCGCAATAAATCCGTTCGTCGTCGAGCCGCAGTTTACCGTCTTTGGAGATCAGCGCTCTGACCCCATCGCTCAAGGCGATATCGGAGGCATGCTCGACCTGAGTGACTTTTTGCGCCGCTGCCGTGAAGGGCAGAAGAAGAGCGAGGCAGAGAATGGGGGTTGAATATTTCATGATGGTTGAACGTTTCATGTGGACTCCTTCGATTGAACATCGGTGGCAGTAGGGAACGTAATCACTTGCAGACCCGAACCCCGGTACGGCTTCCAGTACGCTTGATCACTTGACACTTGGGCTCGGTTTTGGTGTCCTGTTGACTCGTCTCGTCGCCCGCCTCGGCAGGAGCGTTGCCTTTTCCGCCGGCTTGCTCGACCGGGCCCGCGGCGCAGGCCGCCAGTGTAACGCTAATAATCAGCGTTGGTATCACATTTTTCATCATAGGCACTCCCAGATAGAACGATAGATTTCGTGATCATGCCTGTCTTTTATAGCAAACTTTTGTTGTCTACGCAAGTATTCGTAATTACCGGCCCGAAAACAATCCGGATCCCGCCCAGGGGCAGGGCCGGGGTCAGCGTCCGGTGACGGGGGAGTGTCAGTCCCGGAGCTGTGCTACCAGCGCCGCGATCGGATGCTGCCCACCGCCGATCGACGCCTCCTCGAGCGGCAGGTCCGCCCGCCGGATCCGGCCCCGGTCGTCGGCGATCAAGCCGTACAGTCCGGGTTCGGGGGTGTTGAGATCGGCGAAAGCACCGAACGCGGTATGACAATCGGCGCCGAGGGCGGCGGCGAGACGGCGCTCCAGTTCGACCGCGCCGCGGGTCGGCCGGTGATCGAATACAGCGAGCCGCTCGCCGGTGGCACGGTCGTCGGCCCGGCACTGGATCGCGATCGCGCCCTGGGCCGGGGCTGGTAGCCAGGCGGGTGGCGCCAGGCGCTGGGTGATGCGCTCTCCAAAGCCGAGCCGCTTGAGGCCGGCCGCGGCCAGTACGATGGCATCGAAATCGCCTTGGTCGAGGCGTTTGAGCCGGGTATCGACATTGCCGCGTAAGTCGAGAATGTCGAGATCGGGCCGTGCCGCTTGGATCTGGACGCGGCGCCGGGCGCTCGAGGTACCGACCCGTGCCCCGGCCGGCAACGCTTCCAGTGCCGGGTGGTGGGGGCAAAGCAGCACGTCGGCGGGGTCGGCGCGTTCGAGCACCGCGGCGAGCGTCAGGCGCGGGTCCATTTCCACCGGGACGTCTTTCATTGAGTGGACCGCCAGGTCGGCCCGCCCGGCGAGCAGTGCCTGTTCCAGTTCCTTCAGGAACAAACCCTTGCCGCCAATCGCCGCCAGCGGGCGGTCGAGGATGCGGTCGCCGCGGGTGGTCAGCGGTAACAGATCCACTTCAAGCCCGGGGTAACGCCGGGTCAGCAGGGTTTGCACGTGACGGCTTTGCCACAAGGCCAGTGGGCTTTGCCGGGTGGCGATGGTCAGACGGCCGGGTCGTTGGGTCATGGATTCGGGTGTTCGGCAGGGGATGGTGTGACCAGCGCCGCGCGGACTGCCGGTAAGTGGCGGCGCGATACGAGCAACCGCTCCGGATACCCGTCGAGCTGCACGTAGTTGATTTCGCCGGACTTGACCAGACGGCACAGGCGTTGGCGGGCGATCAGGGTCCGGCGGTGAATGCGCAGAAAGAAATCGCCCGCCCGGCGTTCCAGCTCGGCCAGCGACAGATCGGTGACCACGGTACCGCCCAGATGATGGAGCGTGACGTATTTATCTTCGGCGCGGCACCACAGAATATGCTCCAGCGGCAGGCGATCGAGGTGCTGGCCGCTGCGGATCGTCAGAGACAGTCCGCTCGCCTGTGCCGCGCGCCAGCGGGCAGCGCGATCCAGTGCGGCGCGCAGCCGCCGGCGGGACACCGGTTTGAGCAGATAGTCGATCGCGCCGTGCTCGTAGGCGGCCAGGGCGTGTTGTTCATAGGCGGTGATGAAGATGATCACCAGGTGCGGCCAACGCTGCCGGGCCAGCGCCGCGAAGGCCATCCCGTTCATGCCGGGCATTTCATAATCGAGCAAGACGATGTCGGCCGCCGTCTCGGCCAGTAAAGCGACGGCCGCGGCGCCGTTTTCCGCTTCGCCGCTGATCCGGCAGTCGGGACAGTGAACCAACATATCTCGCAGGCGCGCTCTGGACAGCGGTTCGTCATCGACCAGAAACAGATTCACGTCGCGTTCTCTCGGGCGGTAGCCGTGAGCGGGAGCCGGAGCCGGACGACGAACCGATTGTCTTCGCGCCAGGCGTCCAATCCGGCTTCCGGCCCGTAGTGCAGCGCCAGCCGGGCGCGCAGATTGGCCAGGGCCAGACCGCCGCGGTGGGCGCCGGATTCATCGCCGGTTGGCGCGGGTGCTCGATTGTCCTGCGCCGCCACCGGGTGAGGGTTTTCGATTTCGCATTCGACATAGCGGTCGGCGATCCGGGCGCGGATCGCGATGACCCCGCCCGCCGGCGACGGCGCGATGCCGTGCAGCACGGCGTTTTCCACCAGCGGCTGCAGGGACAGCGGCGGGACCGGAATGTCCGGCAAGGCCGCCGGCAATGTCCAGTGGACTTTGAGCCGCGCGCCGAAACGCAGTTGCTGCAAGGCGAGGTAGTCGCGGCAAAGCTGCACTTCTTCGCTCAGCGGGACCAGGCGGTCGGGGTCGCCGAGCGCGCCGCGCAGCAAGGTGGCGAGTTGTTCCAGCGCCGTGACCGCATCTTGCGGCTGCCGGGGGACCAGCGCCGCGACCGTGTTCAGCGCATTGAACAGAAAATGCGGCCGGATCCGGGCCTGCAAGGCGTCGAAGCGGGCGCGCTCGGCGGCCAGCCGGCCGCGACGCCAGCGCTCGTCGAGTACCAGATAACGTAGCAACATGCCGCCGAGCAGTGCGGCGATCAGTCCGATCCGCAATACCACCTGGGCGGCCGGCGCCGTTCCGGTCATTTCCCAATGCAAGGTGCGGTCGAACCCGGTCGTGGCCGCGCCCATCGCCAGGGCTATGGCGATCACCAAAATCCACGCCAGAAACCAGCCGCCCCGGCCGAGCCGTTCGAGGCGCCGGCCCAGCAGGCAGAGCACCGCCAGCGCGATCAAGGCCAGCCAGACCGCGAACAGCGAGGCCAGGCCGAACACCGCGAAGCTCCACGGACGCAATGGATCGAGCAGCGGCAATAAGGCCCCGAGTTCGGCGATCGTGACCGCGGCGAACAGCACCGGCCAGCGGCAGAAGATCGGAACGGAGCTGTCGTTCATGCCGTTTCCCCGCCATCCAGTTGGGCGAGGCGGGCGAGCAGCCAGGTTTCGAGATCGGCGATTTCCGCGGCGCAGACCTGGTGTTGCATCGGGTAGGTGTGCCAATCGACCGCGATCCCCGCGGCTTGCAGCGTCCGCCGGCCGGCTTCTCCGAGCGCCGGGGGGATCAGCGGATCGTGGCGGCCGTGGGCCATAAAGACCGGAACCCGGCGGGCTGCGGGCTGCGGCCAGGGGTCGGGCAGGCCGGCGGCGGGCAGGTAGCAGCTCAACGCCACGATACCGGCGGGCGGCGTTTCGAGCCCGAGACCCGTGGCCAGCGCGATCACGCCGCCTTGAGAGAACCCTGCTAAAAAAAGTCGACAAACGGGGAGGGTCCGATCCGCGGCGAGCAGCGCGCGGAGCGCGGCGCAGGCGGCGGCAATCCCGGCGCCGTCCTGGCCACGCTGCAACTCCATGCCGGTGATGTCGTACCAGGCCCGCATCACCATGCCGTTGTTGATTGTCACCGGCCGGTACGGGGCGTGCGGGAAGCGGTAATGGACGCCGCGCGCCGCCAGACGCGGCATCGCTTCGGCGATCGGCACGAAATCGTGGCCGTCGGCGCCGAGGCCGTGCAGCCAGACGATGCCGCACGACGGCCGCTCGGCGGTTTTCAGTTCGATGACCTCGAGCGCCGGTGCGTTATCATGGTTGCGGTTCATCCCCGTCAGTTTACCGGTTTCGACTTATGCGCCGCATGCCGCTCATCGTTGCCTTGACCGTGGTTCTGCTTGCCGCCTGCGGTCAGAAAGGGCCGCTGTTCCTGCCGCCGCCCGAGCCGCCGCCGGCCGCCGAAGCGCCGGCCGCTGAAGCGGAGCCGGCCGCGGGCGAGCCACAAAGCACCGACCAATCCAGTGAGGATGACGATGACGGAGGCACGGCCGCCCGGCCCGCCCGGGGCTGAGCGATGGAACGCCGGCCCGAACCGGAGTTGATGGATTCCCCGGCGCAGACCGCGGCCTACGCGGCGGCGGATTTCGCTGACGCCAACACTCTGTTCACCGAGACCTTTGCCGCGTTGCGCTCGGCGTTGCCGGTGCACGGCGTGCTCTACGACCTCGGTTGCGGTCCAGCCGATATCACGCAACGACTGGCGCGCTTGCTGCCCGGCTGGCGGCTGATCGGGCTCGATGCCGGCCCCAACATGCTGGCGGCGGCGGCTGAGGCCGTGCACTGTGCGCCGGATCGTGAGGATCTGAGCCGGCGCATCGAATTTCAACTCCGGCACCTGCCGGACTCGAGCCTGCCGCGCGGCGCGGCCGGCGCGGTGGTCAGCAATTCGCTGTTGCACCATCTGCCCGACCCGCGAGCCCTTTGGCAAACGGTGTTGCACCTCGCGGCACCGGGGGCTGTGGTGCAGGTGATGGATCTCGAACGGCCGCCGGACAACGCGGCGGTCAAAGCGCTCGTCGAACGTTACGCCGGCGATGCGCCGGCTGTGCTGCGCGACGATTTCGATCATTCTCTGCGCGCCGCTTATCGCCCGGCCGAGGTGACCGCGCAGCTCGCCGCCGCCGGCCTCGGCTGGCTTGCGGTGCGCCGGGTCAGCGACCGGCACTGGCTGGCGCAGGGGATACGGCCGGTGTGATGCGGCGTTTCCACAAGCTGCACGGCCTGGGCAACGATTTCATGCTGGTCGATGCCCGGCAGAGCCCGTGGACACCTGACCCCAGCACGATCGCGGCGCTGGCCGACCGCCACGAAGGCATCGGTTTCGACCAGTTGCTGATCCTCGATACGCCGGCCGAGCGCGCCGCCGACGTTGCCTGCCGCATCTACAATCTCGACGGCAGTGCCGCCCAGCAGTGTCTGAACGGCGTGCGCTGCATCGCCCGCTATCTGGCCGATACGTCGCCCGGGCCGGTTGAATGGCGGATCGCGGCCCCCGCCGGCCAGGTGATCGGCGCCCGGCTGCAAGGCAAGGGCGTCGAGTTGTCGCTGCCGCTGCCGCGCCTACTCGACACTGCACCGTGCGACATCGACGTGCCCGGCAGGCGTTTGTCGGTTTGGCGGGTCGACGCCGGCAATCTGCATGCCATTGCTTTCGGCCACGAGCCCAGGGAAGCGCGCGCCCGCTTCGGCCGTGCCGTTTCGGTCCACCCGTCGTTCGCGGACGGCGCCAATGCCGGTTTCGCCCGTTTTGCCGGCGACGGCGAGATCGAACTGGCGGTTTTCGAGCGCGGCAGCGGACCGACCCGGGCGTGCGGCAGCGCCGCCGCCGCCGCCGCGGTCGCCGCCCGGGCGCAAACGGCGCGCCGCGGGCCGTGGACGGTTCGCCAACCCGGCGGCGTGCTTGTGATAGATTGGGACGCGGCGGGAGAGACGCTGGTGCAACGCGGCCCGGCTGTACATGTCTTTCAAGGTGAACTGATTGAACAACGTTTCCGCTGAACAACCGATCGACGATCTCGACGGCCGGGAGCGCGCGGTCGTTGAATTCCTGCACGCGCATCCGGACTTTTTGCGCCGCCATCCGGAACTGCTCGACCGTTTGGAACCGCCGGAGGGCGATGCCACTGCCGTGTCGCTCGTCGAGTACCAGTTGCGGCGGGCGAGAAAACGGCTCGCCGAGTTGGAGATGCGGCTCAAAAGCCTGATCGACATCGCCCGCGCCAACGAAACCCTGCTGCTCCGCCTGCATCAGGTCCATCTCGAACTGGGTAGTTGTGCCGGCGCCGAATTGCTCGATAAGTTGGATGGCGCGTTGCGCGCCGATTTCGCGGTCGATGCTTGGTGTGTCCTGGTCGGCAACGAGATGCTCGGCGGCTTGCAACATCCGCGGCTCAAACGGCCCGGCCACGAGCCGGTGCTCGACGCCCTGATCGCCGCCCCCCGGCCGCATTGCGGCCGCCTGACCGCGGCCAAGCGCCAAGCGCTGTTCGGCGCTATGGAAATCGCCTCGGCGGCGCTGGCGCCGTTGCCGCAAGGCGGCTTGCTGGCGCTCGGTAGCCGTGATCCCGAGCGCTTCACACCCGATGCCGATACCCTGCTGTTAAAACTCCTCGGCCTGACGTTGGCCCGGCGCCTGCCGCTGGTCACCGTCGTGGCCTCCGCGGCCGGGTGATCCGCTTCAGACCTGGCTATTTCATGAACGATTCGCGGTGCGAAAATCTGCCCCCTTCCGCGCCCTCCCCCGCAAGCGGGGGGCCGGGGAGGGGGAAAATCGACTTCGGTAATCGCGCCCCCTTCCTAACCTTCCCCCGCAAGCGGGGGAAGGGACAAGGCGGGTTCCCGCAAGCGGGGGAGACAAGGCGGGTTCCCGCAAGCGGGGCAAGGGTTTGGGAATGAGCGCTGACCTCGATGACTGGCTGGCGGCGCTCACCTACACCCGCCGCTTGTCGCCGCGGACGCTCACCGCTTACCGCCGGGATATCGAGCGCTTATTGGCGGTTCTGACCGCGGCGGGGATCGCCGATCCGGCCACGGCCGGCGCCCAGGACTTGCGCCGGGCGCTCGCCGAGCTGCACCGCGCCGGGCTCGGCGGTCGTTCGCTGCAACGCTGGCTGGCGGCGGTCCGCGGTTTTTATCGCCACCTGCAAAAACGCGGCCGCAGCGCGGCCAACCCGGCGGCGCAACTGCGCGCTCCGCGCGCCCCGCGCCGGTTGCCCGGAACCCTCGACACCGAAGAGGCCGGCCGCCTGATGGCGATTCCCGGCCATACGCCGTTACAGCGGCGTGACCGGGCGATGGTCGAACTCTTTTATTCCTCGGCGCTCAGGCTGGCGGAGCTGGCCGGATTGCAATGGAGCGATATCGATTTCGACAGCGCCCTGGTCCGGGTGCTCGGCAAAGGGCAGAAGACTCGGGTCGTGCCGGTCGGCCGCCAGGCGCGCGCCGCGCTCGACGCCTGGCGCGGCGACCATGAGCAACTCGCCGGCCCCGGCGTCGGAACGGTGTTCGTCGGCCGCCACGGCCGGCCGCTCGGGGTGCGCGCCATCCAGTTGCGGCTGGCGCACTGGGGTCGGGTGCTCGGCCTGGACCGGCGGATCCACCCGCATCTTTTGCGCCACAGCGCGGCCAGCCATCTGCTCGAATCGAGCGGCGACCTGCGTGCCGTGCAGGAATTTCTCGGTCATGCGAGCCTGGCGACGACGCAGGTTTACACCCATCTCGATTTCCAACACCTGGTCAAGGTTTACGATCAGGCCCACCCTCGCGCCCGGCGCAAACACAATTAACAGGTTGTTGAAAAACGCCATCCTGGCGTTTTTCAACGTCGCTTGCGAAAGGCGCGACTTTCGCTGCGCTCCCGAAATCAGCCGCTAAGGAGCGCCTGATTTCGCCGGGCCATCCGTGGCCCGGATTAGCAGGCTGTTTTTCAACAGCCTGCTAAGGCGGCTCTGAACAAGTCCATTCCCGGATCAAGTTTGGCAGGGACCCTGGACTGATCGGAGCACGACAATCGCCAAAGACGACCTTGCAAGCACCCCTGCCGGCCCCCAGTTATACCGCTCATCCGCCTCGAGGACGACGATGGCCGGTTTTCATGGGACGACAATCGTGGCGGTCCGCCGCGGCAACGCGGTGGCCGTGGGCGGCGACGGTCAGGTGACCCTCGGTAATTCGGTGATCAAGGCCAATGCCCGCAAAGTGCGCCGCCTGTACAAAGACCGCGTGCTGGCCGGGTTCGCCGGCGCCACGGCCGACGCCTTCACGCTGTTCGAACGCTTTGAAGGCAAGCTCGAAAAACACTCCGGACATCTGCTGCGCGCCGCGGTCGAATTGGCCAAGGACTGGCGCACCGATCGGATCCTGCGCCGTCTCGAAGCGATGCTCGTCGTCGCTGACCATGAGACGACGTTGATCCTGAGCGGCACCGGTGACGTTCTCGAACCGGAACACGGCCTGGTGGCGATCGGTTCGGGCGGCGATTACGCCCGCGCCGCGGCGAGCGCGCTGTTGAACCATACCGCCCTGGAGCCGGAAACCATCGTCCGCGAAGCGCTGAACATCGCCGCCGATATCTGCATCTATACCAACCGCCAATTGACCATCGAAACCCTCGCATCGTCGCCCGCCTGAACCTATGTCGCAAATGACCCCCCGTGAGATCGTCCAGGAGTTGGACCGCCACATCATCGGCCAGCAAGCCGCCAAACGCGCCGTGGCGATCGCCCTGCGCAACCGCTGGCGGCGCCAGCAGATCGTCGAGCCGCTGCGCTCCGAGATCACGCCGAAGAATATTTTGATGATCGGGCCGACCGGCGTCGGCAAAACCGAAATCGCCCGGCGCCTCGCGGCGCTCGCCAACGCGCCGTTCATCAAGGTCGAGGCGACGCGTTTCACTGAAGTTGGTTACGTCGGAAAAGACGTCGAGGCCATCATCCGCGATCTGCTGGAAGTGGGCATGAAAATGGTGCGCGAGCAGGCGGCCAAGGCGGTCGAACCGCGGGCCCAGGACGCGGCGGTCGAGCGCGTGCTCGCGGCGCTACTGCCGCCGGCCGGTGACGATGGGGACAACACCGAAGCGTCGCGCGCCAAGCTGCGGCGCAAACTCCTCGCCGGGGAACTCGACGAGCGCGAAGTCGAAATCGATACCTCGACCCAGGTCGGCGTCGAGATCATGGCGCCACCCGGCATGGAAGAGATGACCTCGCAGTTGCAGCAGATGTTCCGCCAGATGGCCGGCGAACGGCGCCAACGGCGGCGGCTGAAAATCCGCGAGGCGCTGCGCCTGGCGACCGAAGAGGAGGTCGGGCGGCTGATCAACGAGGAAGAGGTTAAACAGCAGGCGCTGGCCGCCGTCGAAGAGAACGGCATCGTATTCATCGACGAGATCGACAAGGTCGCCAAGCGCGGCGAATACACCGGGGCCGATGTGTCGCGCGAAGGCGTCCAGCGCGATCTGTTGCCGCTCGTCGAGGGCAGTACGGTCAGCACCCGTCACGGACCGGTGCGCACCGACCATATCCTGTTCATCGCCTCCGGCGCTTTTCATCTGTCCAAGCCATCGGACTTGATTCCCGAACTGCAAGGACGGCTGCCGATCCGCGTGGAGTTGGCATCGTTGACGGTGGACGATTTCGAACGGATTCTGACCGAGCCCGAAGCGGCGCTCTGCGAGCAATACAGCGCGCTGCTCGCCACCGAGGACTTGCGGCTGAAGTTCAGTCCGGACGCCATCCGGCGACTCGCCGAGATCGCCTGGGCGGTCAACGAAAGGACCGAGAACATCGGCGCCCGCCGCTTGCACACCGTGCTCGAGCGCCTGCTCGACGAATTGTCCTTCCAGGCGCCCGATCAGCCGGTGCCCGAGCAGGTCATCGACGCCGCTTACGTCGACCGCCAGCTCGGCGATATCGCCGCCGACCAGGACCTCAGCCGCTACATTCTGTAAGCTGTATTCTTCAGGGCCCGCTCAACCGCGGCGCTGCTTTCGAGCGAGACACAGATGAGCCAGGAATCGACTCACTTCGGTTACCGCACCGTCAGCCGCGGCGAGAAAAACCGGCTCGTGCGCGGCGTCTTCGATTCGGTCGCCGGCCGTTACGACTTGATGAACGATCTGATGTCCGGCGGCCTGCACCGTTTGTGGAAGCGGGAATTCGTCGCCACCTCCGGCATCCGGCCCGGCGCTACGGTGCTCGACTTGGCCGGCGGCACCGGCGATATCGCCCGTCTCGTCGCCCGGCGGGTCGGGGCGGCGGGCAAGGTGTATCTCGCCGATATCAACGGCCACATGGTCGAAGTCGGCCGGCGGCGGTTGGACAATCGCGGGCTTGCCGGGCGGGTCGAGTACCTCATCGCCGACGCCGAACATTTACCTTTCCCCGACAACCGTTTCGACGCGGTGACGATCGCCTTCGGGCTGCGCAACGTCACCGACCCGCCGCGGGCGCTTGGCGAGATGCAGCGGGTGCTGCGTCCCGGCGGGCGGGTTTTGATCCTCGAATTCTCGCGCGTCCATGACGGGCTTTTCAGCCGGCTTTATGATCTGCACTCGTTCCGGATACTGCCCTGGCTCGGGGCCCGGGTGGCCGGCGACGCGGCCAGCTACCGCTACCTGGCCGAGAGTATCCGCCGCCACCCGGCGCAGCCGGAATTGGCCGCCATGCTCGGCACCGCCGGTTTTGTCGAAACCGGCTGGCGCAACCTGAGCGCCGGCATCGTCGCCATCCACCGGGGTTGCAAGCCTTGAGCCCGGCGTGGCGGACGCCGCTGCCGCGCCTTTTGGCCCGATCCATCGAGCGGGCGGTCAACGGCGTGCTGCGCTTTGACGAAGCGGCCCGCGAGCGGCTGGCGGCCCTGCCCGCCGGCGGCTTTGCCGCCGAATTGCCAGAACTCGCTTTGGCGTTGGTCTTTACGGCGGATCGAGCGCACGTCCATGTCGCGGCGATCCGCCAGGCCGGCGAGTCGGCGGCGGTGATCCGCGGCAGCGCCCCGGCGCTTGCCGGTCTGGCCTTCGCCACCGGCGCCCGGACCGGCAAGGTCACGATCCGCGGCGATGCCGAATTGGCGCAGGCCTGGCAGGCGTGGTTCGCGGCGCTGTCTCCGGACTTTGAAGAAGCGCTCTGCCGCATACTGGGCGATGTCGCCGGCCATCAATTGGCGGCGGCGCTGCGCGGCCTGTTCGCCGGGACGCGCCGTCGGCTGACCGATGGCGCGGCGATGGCGGCCGAATACCTGACCGAGGAAGCCGCCATCCTGCCCACTGCCGGCGAGTTGAGCGACTTCTATCACGAAGTGGATTGGTTGCGTGACGCCGCAGCAAGGCTCGAAGCCCGGCTCGCCGCCCGCCAACGCCGCCTGGGCGATCAGCCGGCGGCGCGCCGGACCGCCGGGTTGGAGCGGGGATGAATACGCCGGCCCGCCTGCTTCGGCTGACCGCGCTCAGCCTGACTCTGGCCCGCTACCGGCTGGATGCGATCCTCGCCGCGACCCACCTCAAACGGGCGCTCGGCTGGGTGTTGTGGCTGGTCCCCGGCCGCTGTGCCGCGACGATGCCGCGCGGCGAGCGCTTGCGCCGGGCGCTGGTCGAACTCGGTCCGATCTACGTCAAGTTCGGTCAGGTTCTGTCCACCCGCCGCGATTTGTTGCCAACCGATATCGCCGACGAACTGGCCCTGCTGCAAGACCAGGTGCCGCCGTTTCCCGGCGATGAAGCGCGGCGCATCGTCGAAGCTGAACTCGGCGCGCCGGTCGGTGAGTTGTTCGCCGCGTTCGATCCAAACCCCCTGGCTTCAGCGTCGATCGCCCAAGTCCACGCGGCGCAGCTCAAGGACGGCCGCAACGTCGTCGTCAAGGTCGTCAGGCCGGGCATCGAACGCAAAATCGACCGCGACCTCGATCTGCTCGCCGCCAGCGCCGCGTTGGCCGAACGTTACTGGGACGAAGGCGAGCGCATCCGGCCGGCGGCGATCGTCGCCGAGTTTGCGCAAGTGCTGCACGGCGAACTCGATATGCAGCGCGAGGCGGCCAACGCCAGCCTGCTGCGCCGCAATCTCAACCCCGGCGGCGAGATCTACATCCCCGAGATCTACTGGGAATACTGCAAAGACCGCGTGCTGACGATGGAGCGCGTCTCAGGCTTGCCGTTGCGCGACCTCGCGGCTTTACGCCGGCGCGGTTTCGATCTCAAAAAACTGGCGGCGCGCGGCGTCAGGCTGCTCTATACGCAGGTCTTCCGCGATAACCTGTTCCATGCCGATCTGCATCCGGGCAATCTGCTGGTCGCCGCGGATCATCCCGCCGATCCGACCTTCATCGCACTCGATTTCGGCATTGTCGGTTCCCTGCCGCCGCGCGATCTCACCTATCTCGGCGACAACTTCATGGCCATGTTCAACCGCGAGTACCGCCGCATCGCGGAACTGCACGTCGAAGCGGGCTGGCTGCCGGCCGATACCCGGATCGACGAGATGGAAGCGGCGGTACGCACCGTCTGTGAAGCCAATTTCTCGCGGCCGCTCGCCGAGATCTCGTTCGGCGAACTGCTCGCCAAATTGTTCCAGGTGGCGCGCCGTTTCCGGCTCAACTTGCAGCCGCAATTGATCCTGTTGCAAAAAACCCTGCTCAATGTCGAAGGTCTCGGCCGCCAGCTCGACCCGGAACTCGACATCTGGGCGGTCGCCAAGCCGGAACTCGAGCGCATTCTGCGCACCCGCCACGGCTTGGGATCGACCGCCCGCGCCCTCGGTCGCCGCTTGCCCGGCCTGCTCGAACACAGCCCTGAAATCCCCGAACTGATCCACGGCGCCTTGCAGCAACTGGCCGCCGGGAAGGTGCAGGCGACGCTCGATCCAGCGACGCTGGCGGCGTTGGACCGGCAACGCCGGGCCAGCGACATCCGGCGCAACAGTGCACTGCTGGCCGCCGTGCTGCTGGTGCTGTCCTTTCTGCTGTTCGCCTTCCCGCCTACGCCTGCCGCGTGGCTCCCCTGGTTGGGCGGCGGCTTGATCGTGGTGGCCTTGTTCCTGGTCCGGCGCGCCCTTCGATCGTCAGCATCGTAAACCACTCGTCGGATCCCGGCGAGCGGCGGGTGCAGGCGAATGGTCTGGATTTCCCCTGGGGGATGCGCCTTTTTGCAACCTTTTCCCGCTTGGCCGGTTCTATAGACAGGCATGTTCGATTGTGCCGCCATCCCCGCTACGATTCGCCGCCTGCCGGTGATCGGATCATTGTTGTCGATCGTCTGCCTGCTGCTGGCGGCCGGGCAGGTGGCCGCGGCGCCCGGTGCCGGGGTGGTCCGCTACGCGGCCCAACCATCATCCGATCTGCGCTTTATCGCGCTCGACATCTGCGCCGAGACGGCGCTGCCGCGCCGTTTCTATGCCGAGCGGACTTTGCGCCGCAAGCTCCAGAACATCCGTTTCGACGGCCGCGACAGCCGGCCGCGCTGGCAGGGCGACTTGCTGTCGGTGCCGGCGGTCGCCCGCTGTTTGTCCTATCGCGTCCGGCTTGACGAATCGTCCGGCACCTGCCGCTGGCGTCTGGCGCAATGGATCGGCCGCGACCTGTTGACCGAAGCCGGCGACTGGCTGCTGATGCCGCCCGGCGTCGAACGGGCCGCGGTGCATGAGATCCATTTCACCCTGCCGCCGGGCATCTCGGTGTCGGCCCCGTGGCCGGATCTTCCGGCTGGCGGCGGGACCGCCTTTCGCCTCGCCCTGACGCCGCCCGACTGGGGCATGCAGGTGGCGTTTGGGCGTTTTGTGCTCGAGCGCATCCCGGTGGGCAATGTTGAATTGCGCGTCGCGATGCTCGACAGCAACCCGCCGATCGACCGCGACGCGGCGCGCGTCTGGGTCCGCGAAGCGGCGGCCGCGGTGCTCGCCGTGCGTGACACCTTTCCGCAACCCGATCCGCAGGTCATGCTCGTCCCGGCCAGTGGCCGCGGCGAAGCGGTGCCGTTCGCGCGCGTCGTGCGCGGCGGCGGCGTGGCGCTGCAATTTTTCGTCGATCCCAGCCGGCCGCTCGCCGAATATCGCGCTGACTGGACCGCGACCCACGAATTCAGCCACCTGCTGTTGCCCTACGTCCGGCGTTCCGATGCCTGGATGTCGGAGGGGCTGGCGTCGTATTACCAGAACGTGCTGCGCGCCCGCGACGGGCGGCTCAGCGAGGCGGCCGCCTGGCACAAGCTGTACGAGGGCTTCATGCGCGGCATCCGCGCCACCAGCGGCCGTTATTCGCTGGCCGATGAAGCCGCGTCCGGCGACTGGCGGCGTAATACGATGCGGGTTTATTGGGGCGGCGCGGCGTACTGGCTGCTCGCCGACACCGAATTGCGCCGGCGCAGTGCAGGCCGTCTGAGCGTCGATCGTGCCCTCTCCGGACTGGCCGCCTGCTGCATGGATCCCGGCCGCTTGTGGTCGGCCCGCGAGATGGCGCGCCAGCTTGACCGGATCACCGCCACCACCGTCTTCAGCGACCTGTACGAAGAGCAGGTCAGGGCCCGCGATTTTCCTCCCGCTCTCGACGCATTACGGACCCTCGGCGTGGACATCGAGGACAACCGCGCCAAACTCGACCCCGACGCCCCCGACGCCCGTATCCGCGACGCCATCATGCGGGAGTAAGTCAAGCGATTTCGTCCCTGCGTTATCATGCGTCGATGAGGGGAGCATTTCGATGAAACCGGTTTCCGTGTCCGCCGCGCCGTCGGTGGCGGATCCGGCGCGCAATCCGGGAACCGCGCTGGAAGCCGGCTGGCTCGATGCGGTACGAATCAACCTGAGCGCCGTCGAACGCCGCTGTGCAACACTTGGGACGCGCCGCTCGCTGAAAAAACAATGGCAGGTGGCCTGGTGGTTGCGCGCCATCTCGTGCCTTGATCTGACGACGTTATCCGGCGACGAGACGCCCGGCCGGGTCGCCCGCTTGTGCGCCAAGGCGCGCCGCCCGCTGAGGGCCGATATCGCCTCAGCCCTGGGCCTCGAGCCGCTGTCTCTGACCTGTGCCGCGGTCTGTGTCTATCACGCCATGGTGCCGGTGGCGGTCCGGGCGCTCGCCGGCTCCGGCATTCCGGTGGCGGCGGTGGCCGCCGGCTTTCCGGCTGGCCTTTCGCCGTTCGCGGCGCGGCTCGCCGAGATCCGCGCCTCGGTGGCCACCGGCGCCGGCGAGATCGATATCGTCATCACCCGCGGCCACGTCCTGACCGGCAATTGGGCGGCGCTCTACGACGAGGTCTGCCGTTTTCGCGAAGCGTGCGGCGCGGCGCACCTCAAGGCCATCATCGCCAGCGGCCAGTTGGCGAGCCTGAACAACATCGCCCGCGCCGCGCTGGTCTGCATGATGGCCGGCGCCGATTTCGTCAAGACCTCGACCGGCATGGAAGCGGTCAACGCGACCTTGCCGGCGGCGCTGGCGATGGCCCGTGCCATTCGCGATTATCGCGAGCGCACCGGCGTGCGGGTCGGCTTTAAACCGGCCGGCGGCATCAAGACCGCGAAACAGGCCTTGCTTTATCTCATTTTGATGAAAGAAGAACTCGGTGACGAATGGCTGGACGCGGCGCTGTTGCGGATCGGCGCCTCGTCGCTGCTGACCGATCTCGAACGGCAGATCGAATACCACCTGACCGGTCGCTACGCGGCCGCTTATCGCCAGCCGTTGGGGTGACGAGAATGAACGATCTGGTCGAGCGTTATCGGCGTATGGATTACGGTCCGGCGCCGGAGAGCACGGCGGCGGCCGAGGCCTGGCTCGCGACGCACGACCGCCATTTCGGGCATTTCATCGCCGGCCGCTTCGTGCCGCCGGCCGGCGGCACCCGGTTCACCAGCTACAACCCGGCGCATCGCACGGTGCTCGCCGAGATCGCCGCGGCCGACGCGGCGGACGTCGAACAGGCGGTGTGCGCCGCCGAACAGGCGCTGCCCGCCTGGCAGGCGCTCGGCGGGCATGGCCGGGCACGGCACCTTTATGCCCTGGCCCGTCTGGTGCAGAAGCATGCGCGGCTGCTGGCGGTCGTCGAAACGCTCGACAACGGCAAGCCGATTCGCGAAACGCGCGATATCGATGTGCCGCTCGCCGCCCGCCATTTCTATCACCACGCCGGCTGGGCCGGGCTGTGCGGTGAGCGTTTCCCGGGGCTCGAGCCGTGGGGCGTTTGCGGTCAGATCATCCCGTGGAACTTTCCGTTGTTGATGCTCGCCTGGAAGGTCGCGCCGGCGCTCGCCGCCGGCAACACGGTGGTGCTCAAACCGGCCGAATACACCTCGCTCAGCGCCTTGCTGTTCGCCGAGCTGGCCGCTCAGGCCGGACTGCCACCGGGGGTTCTGAACCTGGTCACCGGCGACGGGCGGACCGGCGAGATCATCGTCGATCACCCGCGGATCGCTAAAATCGCGTTCACCGGCTCGACCGAAGTGGGCAAACAGATACGCCGCCGGCTTGCCGGCTCGGGCAAGGGACTGACGCTCGAACTCGGCGGCAAATCGCCGTTCATCGTGTTCGACGACGCCGACCTGGACGGGGCGGTCGAAGGACTGGTCGATGCGATCTGGTTCAACCAGGGGCAGGTGTGTTGCGCCGGCTCCCGGCTTTTGATGCACGAAGGCATCGCCGAGCGGTTCATCGCCAAGGTCAAGGCGCGGATGGGCAAACTGCGCGTCGGCGAACCGCTCGACAAGGGCATCGACATCGGCGCCATCGTCGATCCGGTGCAAACCCGGCGTATCGCCGAGTTGGTCGCCCAGGGCGTGGCCGAGGGGGCGACGCTGTGGCAGCCGGATGGCGAGCTGCCGGCGGCCGGCGAGTTCTATCCGCCGACGCTGCTGACCGATGTCAGCCCGGCGCACACCGTTGTGCGTGAGGAGATTTTCGGTCCGGTGCTGGTGGCGATGACGTTCCGGACGCCGCGCGAAGCGATCGAACTGGCCAACAACACGCGCTACGGCCTGGCGGCCAGCGTCTGGTCGGAAGATCTCAACCGCGCCCTGGAAGTGGCGCCGGCGTTGAAAGCCGGTGTGGTGTGGATCAATTCGACCAATCTGTTCGACGCCGCCGCCGGTTTCGGCGGCTACCGCGAATCCGGTTTCGGCCGCGAGGGCGGCCGCGAGGGGATGCTGGCATACCTCAAGCCGGCGTGGCATGCGCGGCTGAAACCCGCGCCGCTTTCGGCGTCGGTGGTAGCCGAGGCCGCGACGCCCGAGACGGCCGGCATCGTCGCCATCGACCGCACCGCAAAACAATTCATCGCCGGCCGCCAGATGCGGCCCGACGGCGGCAACAGCCTGACCGTTAGCGATCACGCCGGGCTGATCGCCGGCGAGGTCGCGTTGGGCAATCACAAAGACATTCGCAACGCGGTCGAGGCCGCGGCTGGGGCGCCAGGCTGGAGCCGGTCGAGCGCCCACCAGCGGGCGCAGGTGCTGTACTACGTGGCGGAAAACCTGGACGCTCGCCGTGCCGAATTCGCTTCCCGCCTCGTCCGCCTGACCGGTTGCGATCTGGCCGGCGGTGAGCGCGAGGTGGACGCCGCACTCGAACGGCTGTTCCGTTTCGCCGGCTGGGCCGATCAATTCGACGGTCAAGTCCACAGCCCGCCGCTGCGCGGCGTGACGCTGGCGATGAACGAGCCGCTCGGCGTGCTCGCCATCGTCTGCCCCGACGAAGCGCCGCTTTTGGCCTGCATCACGATGTGCGCCGCGGCGCTGGCGCTGGGCAATCGCCTGGTCGTCGTACCGAGCGAGCGTTATCCCCTGCCGGTCACCGATTTATACCAGGTCATCGAAACCTCGGATGTCCCGGCCGGGGCGCTCAATATCGTCACCGGCCGGCGCGCCGAACTCGGCCTCGTGCTGGCTCGCCACGCCGCCGTCGATGGCCTGTGGTACCACGGCCCGGCCGAAGAATGTGCCGCCGCCGAGCGCGAAGCGGCCGACAACATGAAACGCACCTGGACCAGCGGCGGCTTGGCTTACGACTGGTACGACGTCGAACAGACCGCCGGCGAGTCGCTGCTGCGCCGCACCGTCGAAGTCAAGAACATCTGGATCCCTTACGGCGAGCAGGTTTGATCGCGATCACCGGCCAGCCCGCTGAGGAGCACCGGCGAGAGGCTGACCGCCAGTGGCAACAGCGTGCAGTGCACCAGACAGACCCCACTCAAACCGATCCCGGTCAGGTCGGTCAACCCGGAAAAGCCGCCGCGGCGAGCGGGCCGGCGTCCGATGAAACCCGTCATGTGAAATCAATCCTCGCAGGCGCCGGTCCATCAATCAGGCGGTGCACATCGCCGGCGCACAGGGGGTGGCCCGCTTGCCGGAAGCCCTTCCAGCAAGTTGAAAAGACAAGCCGCTCCCGATGTTAAGAAGTTGTGATTTCAGGCATATTTCATATGTGATTATGCGTCTAAGGTACATGGTGTATGATATGGATAAATTTAGATATATAGTGATCGTTTTATTAACCATATTCCACACCACATATGCATTATCTCAAACTAATGCTTTGCATGCGTATGAAGTCTTCAAGCATGATGCAGATAAGGCCTATCTGACCGGTCATTATAAAAACGCATACAACATGTATCGCAAGCTGGCAGTTGTTGGTGATAAATTTGCGCAGTATCGTCTTGCCGTGATGTATGCAGAAGGTCAATCAGTGGACCCCAATCCCATTCTTGCGTATGCATGGTCATATGTGGCCGCTGAAAACGAACAGCCTTCCCTCAAGAACTACCATCAATCAATTAAAGCATCGCTGCATGAGCATCAGCTACAGTCGGCGGACGAGCATGCTGCTGATCTGCTTGGCCGTTATGGGGTATTTGCGAATGCCCTGGCGGCAAGGAAAATGCTGGATCAACAGCGCAGAAACTGCACAGGATCGAGAACAGGCAGCCGTTGTGATGCGGTATCTGCTTTCACAATCGGATGCAGCGCCAACTTTGACCGTTATCCAAGCAACGACTGCCTGCGCACGGGCAGTCTCGGGCTGTTGAGCATACAAGGCAGTTTTCCCGCCACTTTGAATCAGCTCGAATCTGCACTGGATGTTGTGATACAAACTTATAATCCTGGACAGGTCGAATTGCGTGAACTTGAATTAATTGGTGATGACCTCGAAACACAACAAAGTCAAGATGATCAATAAAATGTTGCCAGGTAAGCGCTGCTCATATCCGATCGGTGACAATCAGGGCATGCCGATCGGACAAGCTGCACTCGCCAGCTTGACCGAGAATTCCGGGAATCTATGCAATAATTAGGTAATACTCTTCCAACCCCTCTTCCCTGTGGGGGTGAGCGGTTTTTCACTCTGGCTCACGCCGCGGCCAGTTCCACCTTAACCCGATATCCCAGCGCCTGGGCCGCGCGGCTGAGAGTTTCCAGTGTCAAACCGGTATCGTTTTCGTCGAGCAGCCGATCCAAGTGCGAGCGACTGGTATGCATGCGCTCGGCCATGGCCTTCTTCGTGAGACCACGGGCTTTCATGGCATCGGCGATCTGCCAGGCGATGACGCGTTTGATGGCTATAGCAGTAATCTGTTCTAGTTGGCCCTCCTCGGCCAGGAAATCGTCGAAATCCGACCCGACGTGGCGATTGAATTTACTCATCATGCACCTCTTTCTTCCGCTGCTCCGCCAGCCTCAAATCCGTCCTCGGAGTTTTATCAGACTTCTTCACGAAGCCGTGCAGCAGCACCATCGCTGGCCCTACCGTTGTGAACAGCACCCGGGCTATCCCGTTGGGGAGGTCGCTCCGCACCTCCCATAGACCCGCCTCCATCTTGCGCACAAGCGGCATGCCCAAGGGCCAGCCGAACTGAACGGTCTTGATGTCCTCTCCGATCGCTTTGCGGGCTTCCGCCGACAGGCTTCTCAGCCATTCCCGAACAGGCTCATTGCCATCGCGATTAGCGTAGAAGCGGACGGTGAGGACCTGGGGCATGATTCAATTGTACTTAAAAAGGTACAGTTGTCAATGGACGGAAAAACGGACGGAAAAACGGACACCCAACAATTGGGTTTATGCAACGATTGGGTATAGTACCGTTATTCCGGTACGCGATCCGGGTTGTACTCCGTGTCCGGATCGGTGGTGGCCTCGGGGGCGTCTTCGGTTTCATCATCTCCGGCCGCTTCGGTTGGCTCCGGCGCGGAGGATTCGCTGCGTTCCAGATTGGAAAGTTCGGCTAATAGTTCAGCGGTCAACTGGTCCGTTCTTTCAGCGCGCCGCATTTTCTTTTCGAGCGATCTTTTCTCGTCATCGGCGGCCAGTGCCGGGTAATCCTCCTCGAAAACGAGGTGAATGCGTCTGTTGTGTTTGCCTTTGTTGACGATTTTGAGCACCGCCAGCCGGCCGATCTCGGCCGTGGATTTGACGTGCGTGCCGCCGCACGGTTGCAAGTCCAGGCCCTCGATCTCAAGTAAGCGGATGTTGAAAAGCAGGGGCGGCGGTTCGACGTTCATCGTCCGCACCAGTTCGGGCCGGGCGTCGAGTTCATCGCGCGTGATCCAGCGGCAGGTGACCGGCCGGTCGGCTTCGACTTCTTCGTTCAATTGCGCCGTCAGTTCCTTGAGGTTGGGGTAGTCCGGCATGTCGAAATCGAGCCAGCTCCTGGTGGTTGTAATCCGGCCGCCGTATACGCCGTGGCGGATCAAGGCGCTCAAGACATGCAGCGCGGTGTGCATGCGCATGTGGGCGTAGCGCCGTTCCCAGTCGATCGTCGCGACGACTTCGTCGCCGGTCTGCAAGGTATGCCCTTCGTCGATGACGTGCAGAATGCCGCCATCCGGCGAGCGGCAGGTATCGACGACGGTCACCGGCTCGCCGCCGTCGCGGGTCAGCGTCCCCGAATCGCCGGGCTGGCCGCCGCCTTGCAGGTAAAACACCGTGCGATCGAGCACCACGCCGCGCGGCACGACATAGAGCACTTCGGCGTTACAACTTTGCAGGTAGGCGTCTTCCATATAAAGCGTTGCGGTATCGAATTTCATTGTTTCGTCCGGCGGGCCTGGTCGAAAGTCGGGGGTGCCACGATTGGGGTATCGTCGTTGCCGAATGTGTGAATCAACGGTTGCAGCCACGGCGCATATTTCCGCCAGCGGCCGATCGACCGCTGGTGGAGCGGCTCGCGGACTTGCCATTGGCTGGCGGTTTTGACCACGTCTGGCGAATGGTGGAAATCGAGCATGTTGGGGTCGTATATCGCACCGAACCAGGCACACAGCTCGCGCAGCGCAACTTCCGGTGTGTTGCATAGCGTTTCGTACTCGACGCGGTGGAGGCGATCACCGGCGATCGTGAACCAATGCTGCATCAGTGCGCTGTGCGCCTGCCAGTAGCGAACTAGATCCTCCAACCGATGGGCGTAGGGATGGCCGCGGTCGAAATCCTGCTGGTAGATCGACAGGCACGCATCGCGTGGGTCGCGATCCAGGTAGATAAAACGGGATTCGGGCAAGACGGTTGCGATCAACCCGAGATAAATGAAATTACCGGGAAACTTATCGGTGAACCAGGGGGTGAGGGCGAGCGACGAATAATACTCCCGAGCCCGTTGCCCGAAGGCCTTGAATTGCACGGCGGCTGATGGCGCAATATCGTGCGGGAATGCCGGGAATACAGACCAGATCTGATCGTTGAACCAGGGCCGCTCGCCCAGTGCGGTGATTTTCGGATGGCGCCCCAGCATCCGTTCGAGCAACGTCGTTCCGGTGCGCGGCATGCCGATGATAAAGAGCGGGCCGGGCCCCGGCCAGCAAGGGGGCAGCGTGGTGAACGCCGTGGCGATCGCCTGCATGCGCTGCACGGCGCCGGTCAGATCGAAGGGCTGTAAATGCCGTTGCTTCAGGCGGTGCGCTGCGACGAGATGCGACATCGCGCTTGCCGGTTCGTCCAAATCATCGTATGCCTTGGCCAGTGCAAAGTGCAATCGTTCTCGCCCTTCTTCATCGCGACAGCGTTTCATGCAGTCGAGCATCATGACCAGATCGGGATCGTCGTGACGGGTGAAGTGCTGGGTGGAGGCCAGTTTTTGCCAGACCTCGCCGTTTGCCGGAGCGGCTTGAACCGCACGCCGATAGCAGGCGAGGGCTGTACCGCGGTCGCCCGCTTGTTCGGCGATCAACCCCAGGTTGTAATAGGCCGGCCAGTAATCCGGATGAGCGGCCGCCAGCGTTTTCAGCTCGTTCCGGGCCTGCGCGGTTTCTCCGAGATGCAGGTGGCAGTTGGCGATCGCCAAGGCATCGTCCGGCTGTAAAGCCGGAGGTGGAGTGGGCAACGAGCAGTATGCTTCCAGCGCGGCCCGCCAGCGGCCCGCGCGGTGATGGCGCCGTGCCTGGTTGAGGACCGCATTGGGGTGCATATTGGTAATGCAGCGAATGTCGTATAGTGGAATCGGGTCGATTGTACTTCGCGCTGAGGATAACCGGGTTATGCAGGAGGGGCACCGCATGGTTTCAAGACGCAAATTCATCTCCTCGATCATCGCCGCCGCCGGGTATTTGCTGATCAACGCCGGTGCCGTGCGCCCGGCGTTGTCCGCCGAGCCTGCTGTACCGCCGGCCCTCGAAACGTGGCGGCAGTGGGTGATCGAGCGCAACCCGGATGCCGGCTGCCCGCGGGCCTACGGCGACGAAAAGGCGGCGTTCTGCGCCTTTCCCGGCGTCCTCGAAATCGAGGCCGGCGATACCGGCGCCCGTTTCCGGCAAAGCTGGAAAGTCTATCGCGAGAGCCTGATCCCGCTACCCGGCGATTTCCGCCATTTCGTTACCGCCGTCAGCGCCGGCGGCCGGCCGCAGCCGGTCGTGAGCGGCCCGAAAGGCACCCCGGCCATCATCCTGGCGGCCGGCGATTGGCAAGTGGAGGGCGAAATCCGCTGGCCGTCGCTGCCGCTGTCGTTAACCGTGCCGTCCACGGTGGCGCTGGTCAGTTTGACCGTCAGCGGCCAAGCGGTCAGCCGTGTGCAATGGCAAACAGGGGGGATCCGACTTGGCGAAGGCGCCGCCGGCGAAGCCGAGCGCGACACTCTCGAAATCGTCGCCGGCCGGGTGATCGACGACACGCTGCCTTTGATGCTCGAGACCCATTTCGACCTCGAGGTGTCCGGCCGGCCGCGGGAAGTCACGCTCGGTCCGTTGCTGCCGGCGGGTTTTATCCCGACGGTTCTGGAAAGCGAGTTGCCGGCCCGGCTCGATGCCGCAGGATTGCTCACCCTGCAACTTCGGTCCGGAAGCTGGTCGGTGAAGATCACGGCCCGCGCTCCGGCTCCGGTGGCGGAACTGGCACGCCCGGCCCACACCGCGCCCTGGCCGGAAACCGAGTTCTGGTCATTTCGCCCGCACCCGGAACTGCGCAGCGTCCGGCTGACCGGTGCCGCCCAGGTTTCGCCCAGGTACATGGCGCTGCCGGAAGCGATGGCCAATGAAGACGCGTTCTATGCGCTGCCGGCCGGCGGTCAGATGCGGTTCGAGGAACTCGGCCGCGGCGCCCGGCAGGTGCGCGACAAGATCGCCGTTGAACGCGGGGTGTGGTTCGATTTCGCCGGCGGGGGGATGACGTTGCGCGATCGGTTGACAGGCGAGTTGCTGTCGACTGAACGTTTGGATATCCGGCCACCCTATCGGCTGACCGCAGTCAATGAGGTGAACCGTGAGGTGTTCGGTGACCACAAGTATGTCCAAATGTCTCCGCAGCTCGTGACGCGCAATCCGGAGACCGGAGCCGTGGGGGTCGAAGTTCGTAATAATCTCCTCTACATCGACAGCATTGACGCCCAGATACGAGCCCCGGCCTCGTGGTATGGGGTCCGCGGCCTACCCCTCGGGGCCTGGGATCTGCCGCTCGACCGCTTGGAGATCACCCTGAATCTGCCGCCGGCGACCCGCCTGCTCGCCGCCTCCGGCTTCGATCGGGTGAGCGGCGATTGGCTCGGCGCCTGGAACCTCGGCGACGTGTTTATCTGGATTCTGACCGTCGTGCTCGCCTGGCGGATCGGTGGCGCATCCCTGGCGCTGCCGGCCGGCTTGTGGGTGGCGCTGGCCCGGCACGAACCTTACGCCGGAGCGGCATTGTTGCTGGCCTTGTTGCTGGTGCTGTTGCTCGCCGGCTATGCCCGCGATGCGGGGCAGAGGCTCGGTCTGTGGATCGGGTGGGCAGCGCGGGTGCTGATCGTCTTGTTGGCGCTGCAAATGGTCGCTTTCGCGCTGCCGGTGATCGAAGCGGCGTTGTATCCGCAACTCGAAATGCGGCAGGTTGACCAGTGGCTCGCTGCTCGTAAGCTGCGGGAAGCGGTTCCGGCGCAGGAGGAACCCATGAGCTTGGCAGCGGCCCCGCCGGCGAAATCTCCAGCACGGGATAAGGATGGTGTGGAATTGGATCGCGTTCTGGTTATTGGCCATCGGCGCTCCTGGGATTATCTGGAGCCTTACGACGAAAACGCCGTTGTTCAGGCCGGCAACGGCTTGCCGTCCTGGACTTGGCGGCGCCATACGCTGAGCCGCAATGGCCCGATCGCGCCGGACGAAACCCAGGCGCTGTGGATCGCTCCGCCGTGGCTGGTCCGGGCCTGGCGGTGGTTGATGATTGCGCTCGCTGTCTTGTTGCTGGCGCAGCTCGCCCGCCGTACCGGACTTCGCGTGCCGCGCTTCGCTGCGCCGGCGGCGGCGGCACCGGCCCTGCTCCTGCTCGCGGCAGCCGGGCCCGGCGCGCCGGCTGTGGCGGCCGAGTTTCCACCCCCCGAACTGTTGCAGGAATTAGAGCACCGGCTGGAGCGCGACCCGTCGTGCGTACCGGATTGCGTGACGATTCCCAGCGCCCGGCTGGTGGCTGGCGCCGAAGAGGCGTTATTGACACTCGAAGTCCACGCCGCGGCCGGGACGGTGGTTGCCGTACCACTTGGCGGCGAAAATTGGCGCATCCACGCCGCCCGGCTCGATGGCCGGCCGGCCGCGCTGACGGCCGGTGACCAAAAACTGGAAGCGCTGCTGGCTGTCGGTGCCGGCATCCACCAGGTCGAATTGGCGGCGCGGCTCGACGGGCGCAACGAGATCGCCATCGACTTTCCCGAACGGCCGCGCCGGATCGATCTCGACCTGACCGGCTGGATCGCCGAAGGCGTCGATGATGCGCGCCTGCTGCGCGGCACGCTGGTGCTGTATCGCGAGGCCGGCGCCGATATGGCGATGACCAGCGGCGCGGACATCCCGCCTTTCGTCCGCGTCGAGCGCCAGTTGGCGCTCGGTACGCAGTTCACCGTCCTAACCGAAATACACCGATTAGCCCCGGCCAGCGGCGCCTTCAGCGTTCGGATTCCGCTGCTCGACGGTGAACAAGTCATCTCGGACCCGCCACCGAAAATCGTCGATGACCAAGTGGAAGTGACCTTTCCGCCGGGGGAAGAGTATGCTAATTGGTACGGGCGGTTGCCGCTGGTGAAACAGCTCACCTTGCGCGCCCCGGATTACGACCGGTGGATCGAGCTTTGGTCGGTCGGCGCCGGCGCCCTGTGGCACATGACGCTCGACGGCCCGCCGTTGATCATCGGTGACGAGCGATTCGACGACCGCTACCCGCCGCACTACGGCTTCGTCCCGCTGCCCGGCGAGACGCTGACCATCACCCTCGAAAGACCCGAAGCGCTCCCCGGCGCGCCGCTCGCCTACGACCGGGTCGATCTTGTCACCCATCATCAGGGCCGCTGGAACCTGCACGAACTCGATGCTGAGCCGCGCCCGACCTTGAGCGGGCTTTACCCGCTGACCCTGGGCGCCGGCGCCGAGCTTCTGGAAGTCAAGTACAATGGCCAGCCGCTCGATCTCGCACTCGAAGACGGCGTAATCGTATTGCCATTGCGGGCCGACGAGAACGTCATCCGGGACGCCGAGAACCTGCACCTGACCTGGCGGCAAAGTGCGAGCCGCACCTGGCGGGTCAGCACGCCGGTGGTCGACTTGCACGCCCCGGCGGCCAATATCGGGCTCAAGATCAGCCACGAAGGCCGGCCGCGTTGGATCCTGTGGGCCGGCGGTCCTAAACTCGGTCCGGCGGTCCGTTTCTGGTCGCTGTTGCTCGGCGTGGCGCTGATCGCCTTGCTGCTGGCCAAAAGCCGCCTGGCGCCGTTGCGCTTTCACCACTGGTTGATACTCGGTCTCGGGTTTACTGCGGTCGGCGGCTTCGGCTTCTGGATCGTCGCCGCGTGGCTGATCGCGCTCGGCTGGCGGGCTCGCTGGTCGCCGGCCCAGTCCGCTTACCGGTCCAAGGCGCTGGTGCAAAGCGGGTTGGCACTGCTGACGCTGATCGCCCTCGGAGTTTTGTTCAGCGCCATCGAACACGGCCTGCTGGCGGCGCCCGACATGCACATCGCCGGCTGGCGGAACCGCTACGATCCGTCGCTGAGCTGGTTCGCCGACCGCAGTGCGGACGTGTTGCCGGCGGCCACCGTGTACAGTGCGCCGTTATGGGCTTACCGGCTGGTCATGCTCGGCTGGTCGCTGTGGCTGGCCTTGCTGCTCGTGCGCTGGCTCGGCTTCGGCTGGCGGGCGGCGAATGCCGGCGGTCTGTGGCCGCGCCGCGCATCCCAGTCTCAACCCCCGAACCGACGAGGAACCGATACGCCATGAACGAAACCCGCACCGAACAGCCTTTCATCTTCATGTTCGACGGCGAAACGCTCGGCCAGCTTTTCATGCCGAACGCCGGACAGTTCGAGGTGCTGCAAGCCTCGGCGGTGCAGGACGAATACATCGTAGACAGTATCGAAGTCGTCTCCGGCACCGGCCGCTGCCGGCTGATCTACGCCGAATGGGAGGAAGACAACCCGCTCGCCCGCGGCAAATGGTGGACCTCCGAATACGCCATCGAACTGGCCGTCGGCGAGCAGATCGCCTACGGCGTCTATCGCTTGAGCTTCCCGCCGGAACAGGGCGACGTCGGCGTCATGCTCGACCGCCTGCGGCTCGACGCCGAGGAAGACTTCATGCTGTGTTGCAAACTGATCGGCCGCATGGCGCGCCGCGACCTGGTGATCGAAGACGAACCCCCGACCCGCCAGAAAGCGCGCGGCAAGCTGCATTGACCCATTCGTTGCATTGAAAACGGGCCTTTGATGACCGTTGACACACGATACGGCCGCCAACGAAGCTCTGAGCCGCCGCCCATGCCGCCCGGCGTGCGTCAGGCGCTCGGTCTGCTCGAGGCCGGAGATGCCGCCGCCGCTTTGGCCTGCTGCAATGAAGTGCTCAACCGCCACCCGGAGCAGCCCGCTGCCTTGCTGATCGCCGGTGCGGCGCAGGGCCGCCTGGGCGATTATCCGGCGGCCCGGGCCACGCTCGAAGCGGCGAATGCGGCCGATCCCGGCAATATCCATATCCTCAACAACCTCGCTTTGGCGAATAAGCACTTGGGCGATCGGCAGCGCGCGGTGGAACTGTTGCAAGAAGCGCTGGCGCTGGCCCCGGCTTTCATCGAAGCGCGAATGCACCTGGCCGATTTGCAACAGGAGATGGGGTTGGCGGATGCAGCGCGCCTTGGTTATACCCAAGTTTTGCAGTTTCGCCCTGCGCACCCCGGTGCGCTGGGAGCACTGGCCGCGCTGGCCGAGACAGAAGGCGATCGCCAGACCTCGCGGCTTTTTGTCGAGCGGGCTTTGCGTGCTGCACCGCACCACGCCGCGGCCAATCTGACCGCCGCCGCTCTCGATTTCGCCGATGGCCGGTATCCGGCGGTCATCGAGCGCTTGACGGCGCTGCTCGGTACACCGGGCTTGACCGTCGTCAATCAGACGATCGCTTACACCCGCCGGGGGCTGGCCCATGAAAAACTGGAGCGGTATCAAGCGGCCTTTGAGGATTTTCGGCGGTCCAACGAATTGGCATATCCGCATCACGCGCCCCGCTGGGCCGATGCGCAGACGGCATTTTCGCCTGTCGTTTTGCGCCGGATTGCCGCCGATCTCGAAACGGCCGATGCCGCTTTCCCGACTGCGGGGGACGACGAGCCACAGCCGGTTTTTCTGCTCGGTTTTCCGCGTTCGGGCACCACCCTGCTGGAACAGATACTGGCGGCACATCCGGCGATCGCCACGATTGAGGAGAGCGACACGCTCGCCGATTTGTATCCCCTGCTGGCCAGTGAAGCGCAACCGCTGAGGGCCTTGGCCGGGCTCCGGCGGCCGGAACTGGACGAATATCGCGCCGCCTATTGGCGCCGCCTTGCTGGCGCAGCGCCGGCCGGCGGCCGGCTGATCGTCGATAAACAGCCGCTATACACCGCGCTTTTGCCGGTGATCGGCACGCTGTTTCCCGGTGCCCGGATCGTGTTCGCGCTGCGCGATCCGCGTGACGTCATTGTCAGTTGCTATCAGCAGAATTTCGCGATGAACGAAGCGATGTTCCAGTTTCTGCGCCTCGACACGGCGGTCGATTATTACGATCGGGTGATGACCATCGGCCGTGCCGCACTGCATCGATTCGGGCCAGCGCACACGATCGTCCGTTACGAATCGCTGGTGCGGGATTTCGTGCCGGAAATCGAGAAGTTGATCGCTTTCCTAGGCTTGCCGTGGGACGATTGTCTGCACGAGTACCGGGCCCTGACAGCCGGCCGGCGCATCGACACCCCAAGCGCCCCGCAAGTGCGGCAGCCGCTCTATCGCTCGGCCGCCGGCAAATGGCGCCATTACCGTCCTTGGCTGCCGCCGTCGTTCGGGGCCGTCGAACACTGGGCGGCGCGTTGGGGTTACTGAACCCAATAGTTGCGAGAATTCCGGGAATCTATGCAACAATTGGGTGATCAGTCAGACAACAGATCGGCGAGCCGTTCGCGCAGCGGCGCCAGGTGTCGGGCGTATGCTTTCCAGGCGCCGATCGAGTGATGATAGATCGGCTGGCGGACCTGGAAGCGGCTGGGGGTGTTGACTTGCCCTTGTTTTTTGTGAAAATCGAGACAGCCCGCCTCCCATTCCAGCCCAAGGAAGTCGATCAACCGGCGGGCCTGGGTCGCGAAGTCGGTCACCAGGTCTTCATAATCCACCTCGATCATATTGAGTGGCAGAACCCGGCGCCACAAATCCATGTATTGCCGATAGAGGCGGTAAGCCGAAGCCAGATCGTCGAACGAGTTGCTGAAGCGGGCGTGGACATTGCGGCAGTAACAGGACCACAGCGTATCGAGCGGGTCGCGCCGGGTATGGATGATCCGGGCGTTTGGAAAGAGCAGGTGGATCAAACCCAGGTATTCGTAATTGGTCGGCATTTTGTCGATCCAGCGGCGATAGCCCGGGTATTGCGCGCCGATCCGGTGCAGGTACCATTCAGCTTGTTCTGCTAGCTCTTTTCCGCCCAGACCGGCGAGCAGTTCCGGGTAAGGCGCGCCGCAGCGCGCCGGCAGCCGCGTCTCGGCGATGATTCTCAGATGCATCAATTCGCCGCAGGCGGCGACCGCCGAGTGGCTGGCCAGCACTTTTTCAACCAGCGTCGTCCCCGTCCGCAGCATGCCGACGATGAAGACCGGCTGCTCGCCGGCCGCGCCCCGCTCCTTCGTCATGCCACGCAAGCCGGCGCCGAACACGGCTTGATGGCGCTGAAAACGGCTCAGTTTGTCTTCGTGCCGGTACTTTTCGCGCTCCGGGTGCGACAGGCGTTTCGCCTCGTTGGCGCGGTGGTAGTAAAAGAAAGCCTCGTCGTAGCGTTGTTCGGCGTGCAACAGATTGGCGCTGGCGAACGAAGCGAGCGCCGCCTGCGGTGGGCGGAGTGCCGGATCGTCGGCCATCGCCTGGAGTTCCTGCCGCTGCTCGGGTGAAAACCGGTAAGCGCCGCTCAGCGCCAGTTGGGCCAGTGCGGCCCGGGGTTCGGCCAGCGGTGGGTTCAGCGCCAGCGCCCGTTCATAGGCCGCGACCGCCTCGTCGAGCCGGCCGAGATCGCTCAGCACTTCACCGTACCAATAGTGGTGCAGCGGATTGTCCGGCTCGCGCCGCCGGGCCTCGGCGATCGCCTCCAACGCCAGGGCGGGCTGCTGATTGCGGCGGTAAGCCTGGCCGAGCGCCGTGTACCAGAACGGCTCGGCTGCGGCGTGCCGCAAGGCCCGGTTCAGCAAAGAGATGGCGTGGTCGACAAAACCGGCGTCCAGGGCCAATAGGCCGAGGTTGCGCAGGGCGGTCGGTTGTTCGGGTTCCCGGCGCAGGACTCGCTCGTAATAGGCTTGGGCTTGTTGCGTGTCACCCGCCAGGTGTAGGCGGATCGCGGTTTCGAGTTCGGTCCGGTGCATTGCGGGCAGTGTATCACTGGCCCGCCGGGGGACATTGGCCTGCGGCCACCCCAGGGTCGTTCTGGACAAGGGGGCGCGGGAGGGAATTTAACGGGGACTTTGCATTTGCTGCAAATGGTGGTAGTATCAGCACCGTTCAGGCATACCGTCGTGCTTTTCGGCAGGCGTCTGCTTGAGCCACGTGGCTTTAATGAAAATTGTGTGCCAAAACTGTTTGGGAGAAACCAAATGACCTATAACCGTAATCCACTTTATCAGGCGGTTCACTACGCCTTGGGAGCGGGTGCGGTCGCCAGCATGGCTTTTGCCACCGGCGCCCTCGCCCAGGACCAGGAGCAGCAACCCGCCGAACTCGATCGCCAACTGGTGACCGGTTCTCGCCTGTCGCAAGTCGACATCGAAGGCGCCAGCCCGGTGACCGTGATCGATCGCTCCGATATCGAACGCATCGGTCTCAACGATCTCGGCGACATCATCCGCCAGTTGCCGTCGATCACCGGTTCGCCGTTGTCGACCCGCACCAACAACGGTGGTAACGGCGCCACCTTGGTCGATATCCGCGGTATGGGCTCTGCCCGTACGCTGGTCTTGATCAACGGCAAGCGCGATATCACCGACGGCGATTTCTCGCTGATTCCGATCGCCGTCGTCGAACGCATCGAAGTGCTGACCGAAGGCGCGGCCGCCATTTACGGCGCCGACGCCGTGGCCGGCGTCGTCAACGTCATTACGCGCCGCGATTTCCAGGGGGCGCAGCTCCAGGCGCAGTATGGCGCGTCTTTCGAGCTCGACCCGAATCCGGCCGTCGCAGATGTCGGCAACCCGGCGTTCAGGGGCAGCGACGGCGACACCAAGCGCGTGTCCTTTGTGATGGGCGATACGACGGAGAAAGGCAGCTTCGTTATCGGCGCCGAGTATAATGAACAAGACCCGGTGTTCCAGGGCAATATCGACAGCGACCAGTTCCGCAAGGTGGTGGCCATTCCGACCGCCCGGGCTCAGGATTTCGTCACCGACGGCTTCCCCGGTTGCCTGCAGACCGGAAGCTGCACCAACACCGGCGGCAGTTCATCCAACCTGTCGGGCAGTTTCTTTATTCCGAGTCTAAACCCCACGAACCTCGTCGTTTTGACCAACCCGGCCACCGGTGCCTTCCGGCCGTTCGATACGATCGACAACTACAATTTCGCGCCGGTCAATTTCATCCAGACGCCGTTCGAGCGCCGCAGCGCTTTCGTGCAAGGTGATTACGACCTGTTCGAGCACGTCGAAGCGTATATGGAGATCCGCTACAGCAACCGTAAGTCGCAGCAGGAGCTGGCACCGACTCCACTGTTTATCGGCATTTCCGATCCAGGTGCCACATTGGCGGATGGCTCGATCGGTGTTCCGGCGAGCAATGTGTTCAACCCGTTCGGGCTGGATATTACCGACGTCCGCCGGCGGGTGGCCGAGGACCGCCGCTCGTTCTTCCAGGAAGTCAATCAGATCCAGATCAATTCCGGGTTGCGTGGCGACTTCGGCGATTTCGCTCCGACCTGGACCTGGGATGCGTCGTGGAACTGGGGTCGTTCGACTCAAGACGACATCGACGAAGGCCAGTTTGTCGGCGCCCGGTTGTCACAGGCGCTGGGCCCGTCGTTCTTCGACGCGGGCGGGGTCGCGCGCTGCGGCACACCGGGGAATGTGATCGACGGTTGCGTACCGTTGAACCTGTTCGGCGGCAATGGCACGATCACGCAGGAAATGCTCGATTTTTCGACGGCGACGTTGAGCGACGTGACCACCCAGCAGTTGCAGGTCGGCAATATCTCGATCCAGGGCGATGTGATCGATCTGCCGGCCGGTCCATTGGCGTTGGCGCTCGGTTACGAGTTCCGCCAGGAAGACCTGGTTTCGACCCCGGATTCGGGCAAGGCCACCGATTCGGTCAGCGGCAATACGTTCGGCCCGACCGAAGGAGGCTTCGACGTGAACTCGGTGTTTGCCGAGTTGAATATTCCGCTGCTCTCCGGCGTGCCGGGTGCCGAGCTGCTCGAAGTCGGCGTCGGGTTCCGTTACGACGATTTTTCGACCGTCGGTTCGACCGGCAACTTCATGTTCACCGGCCGCTGGCAGCCGTTCCAGGGCTTTTTGGTTCGTGGCAGCTACTCCGAGGTGTTCCGCGAACCGACGATCGGCGCTTTGTTCTCGCCGCAAGGCGACAGCTTCCCGGCCTTCCAGGATCCGTGTTCGACCGGTTCGATCTCAGGTGGCGGCGACTCGTTCAACGATACGCTGAACGACGAACAGCGCGCCCGCTGTCTGGCGACCGGCGTCCCTGCCGGCGGTTTCTTCCAGACCAACGCCCAGCCGCGGTCGCGGATCGGCGGCAACCCGGACGTGCAGCCGGAAAACGGCGAAACATGGACGGTCGGTATTGCCTACTCGCCGGAATATATCCCCGGCTTCAGCTTTACCGTCGATTACTGGGAAATCGATCTCGACGATGCGATCACCTCGATCGCCGCGGAGAGTATCGTCGATCTTTGTATCTTCGGTGGATTGGATGAATTCTGCGATCAAATCACGCGTCAGACTACCGGCAACGTTGGCGAGGTCGACAACATAGTAGCAGCCGTGACCAACATCGGTCAGGAGCAGGCCGCCGGTATCGACTTTGCGTTCACCTACAATGTCAACACCGGCATCGGTTTGTTCGACACCCGGTTGTTGGTCACCTACCTCGATGAACGTAAATCGACCGTGATCAACATTCCTGCGTTGGATATCGACGATACCGTCGATGCCGCCGGCCGCTTCGAAGACCGAAACGGTCTGCCCGAAGGTGTCTTCCCCGAATGGAAAGCGCAGTGGACGTTGGACTGGAGCTACGATGACTTTGGCGCTTCGGTTAACGTCGAATGGATCGATTCGGTCATCGAGACCTTCAGCAACCTCAACATCGACCGCAAGGTCGAGTCCGAGACCTACGTTGACCTGGTCGGTCGCTGGACCGTGCCGTGGGGAACCACTGTCAGCTTCGGTATCACGAACCTGTTCAACAACGCCCCGCCATTCATCGTCGGCGGCTTCAATGCCAGCACGGATCCCGATACGTACCGCCAGCTCGGACGTTCTTGGTTTGTGAACCTCACCCACAACTTCTGATCTTTACTCGGAAGGACGTTGATAAAGCCGCGGCGAATGCCGCGGCTTTTTTTGTGCGCCCGGCACGGGCGCACTCCAGGAGAGGATGCCCGCAACAGAGGCGCAACACCCTATTTAGCAGGCTGTTGAAAAACAACCTGCTAATCCGGGCCACGGATGGCCCGGCGAAATCAGGCGCTCCTTAGCGGCTGATTTCGGGAGCGCAGCGCAAGTCGCGCCTTTCGCAAGCGACGTTGAAAAACGCCAGGATGGCGTTTTTCAACAACCTGTTAGAGCATCGACCCGCTGTCACAGATAGCGCGTTCAGCGGCAGAGCACGTCGAAGGCGATCACGATGCGCGGCTCCCGGCAGGTTACCGGGTGTACACAGTGTAGATGATAAGGAGGGAAGAGCAGCAGTTTGCCGGCGGTGGGTTGTATTCTGCGGCACGGGCTGTAGCCGTGGTGCACTGAGATCGGCACCGGGTTGAGGAAGTCGATGTTGCCGGCGGGCGGTGTTTCGGGCGGCACATTGACGTAATAGACGCCGCTGGCCATATTGCCCGCTGAAGCATGGCAGTGCGGTCTTTGCCAGTCGCCGGCACGCAGGATATTGGCCCAGGCAAAAGGTTGATAGCGGAGCGCGGCGCCACTGGCGCCGAAAACTTCACGTAGATATTCCTTGATTGCCGGTAGCAAGATGGATTGTTTGAATGTGCCGATGCACTCGTTACTATGGTTCAACAGGTTGCTGCGCCCCGAGGTTTGATAACCGCCTTCGGTTGCGATCGTCAGATCGCGGGCGGCATTTTCCGCGGTGTCGCGGAAGCGGGTTTCCAAGTCCAGTATCGTCGTGGCGAGGTCCGCATTGAGGCGGTCGATTCCGTTAAGATCCCGATCCATGACGATGACTGGATAATGCGCCTCAAACGAGGTGCGCTGGATTTGTATGGGCATATTGGCGGTACTCCCGGGTAGGAGCGGTCAGTATCGTGTGCCATTATAACGGTAGGTGAACCCAGCGTCGTCCCGGCCGATGTTGGCCGGACGCTGATTGATATAGAATGGACCCGTTTGCGCTGTTGTGGGTATACCGAGCCGCTATGGTTCGAAACGAGTGTCGAAGATGGACAAGATGACCCAGCCGCTGGCCCTGGATTCCACCACCCGGTTGCTGTTTCCCGCCGTGATTCAGCAGCGTGAGTTCGGCCGTTCGCCATTCAATCAGGAGATCCTGCATCGCATCCGGGCGATGCGCGATGATCCGGCGATCTCGAATGCCTGTCAGATGCGGGAGATTGCCACGATCGGCGGCTATCAGCCGGATCTCGATCTCAACGATTATTATATAAAAGATCCCGCCTGGTCTGGATTTATGCGGCGGGTGATTCATCCGGCGCTGCAATTGTATATGGCGGAACATTGTAAAATCGCCGGTTGGCCACGGCGCGGTACGAAGTATGGATTTAATGCGACCTGGGCCGTGCTTTATCCGCCAGGAGCCTATCAGGCGCCGCATATTCATCACAATACATTTTGCGTATGTGCATATTATGCAAAAGTTCCAAATCGACCGCAGCCGGAAGGCGCGATCTCATTTATTAACCCGCACCTGGAATCGACTTTTCCGTATCGCCATAGCTGGCGCTATCATGAAACGATACAACCGCAAGACGGGTCGTTGATCATATTTCCCGGTTGGCTCCAGCATTATTCTCACCCGCACAATGAAGGTGGTGAACGCCTGCTGCTGACCTTCGATGTCAAAATTTTCGATTAAATGAACAATCGACCGGATCATTACGGATACCAGGATTCGATCAAGCCGGCGTGGGACGCTTATTGGCGTGACGGGCGCATCTCCGCTTGCCGCGAGGATGAGCGTGGACTTTATCGCGGAGCCATAGGCGCTTTCTGGCGAGCATATTTTGAGCGGTGCGGAGACGGTGAGCGGATCCTGGATCTGGCGACCGGAAACGGTGCTTTGCTGCATCTTGCAGCAGGGATTTTCGGACAGCGCGTATCGCGGGTCGTCTGCATCGGTACGGATCGGGCAAGAATACAGCCAGCCGTGCCGCAGATCGCCGATTTACAGGAGAATTTATCCGTTCATTTGCTGGGCATGATCGCCAACGAAGCGCTTCCCTTTGGCGAAAGGACATTCGACAGGATTATATCGCAATACGGTGTCGAGTATGGCGACCTGCCGCGGACGATAAACGAAGCGCATCGAATTCTGCAGCCGGGTGGTGAAATTTGTTGGTTATGTCATTGGCGCGCTGGGCATATCGCTGACAGTGCGCGTCGGGAAGCAAAAATTGCCCGTCGTTTGCTGGAGCTTGATTTACAGGACTGTATTGCCCGTTTGCTGAGGCGGCAGATCGCAGATGGCGCATTTTTACCAGATAGCCATCGCTTGACTAGCGACAGTCCGGAACGTAAAGAGTTGAATAAACGATTGAACGAGGCGTTTGCTATGGTTTCAAGGGAAGGATTCGGTCAAGATAGCAATCTTTCGATTTATTTGCACAATTTGGCTTATCTTTATCAACATCGCGAGCAGTATACGCCCGATCTTGTCTTATCGAAGATTATGGAAGTCGGAGAACAGTTGGCGTTCCATGCTTGCCGGATCGAGGCCTTGTATAGCTCGGCGTTAAACGAAGAGAGTATCCGCTCAATCGAATCCGAACTTATATCGCGCAAATTCAATATTCTGGAAATGCGTCCATTTGTCGATACCTTGGATGGCAAGACAGTCGGGTATCTGATCAATGCGCGGCTTGTGCCTTGATCATGAAATCGTCACCCGGCGCAGTCGATCTGGCTTCCAATCCGGATTACTTGTTGTTCGACCTGATAAAGCCGGATCATCTGCGCTTCGTAAAGGTGGAGGAAGAAACGTATCGCAACTCGGCGTTTCTCGATAATCGAATAACGCCGGTCCCCACAGACGTTTATCGAATACCCTTTTCGGCGATATCTCACCATGTCGAGAAACGGATACAACCGATCACTCTGGTCGTTGCGCACACCAGCTTTTGCGGCTCGACTCTGCTCGCGCGTTGTACGCAATCGCCCGTTCTTTTGATGCTAAGGGAGCCGGCCGTGCTGGGTGCGCTGGCCAACCTGTTCAGGTACGGGGATTCAAATGAAAAATCGTTAAATGATAAAATGAACGTTTGTTGGAATCTATTGGGAAAAAAGTATAATGCGCACCAAACGGTTGGCATAAAACTTTCCAACTATTGCCATAATTTACTCGCCCCGTTGAGTCGATCGTGGCCCGATATGTATTTTGTTTTTCTTTATGGGGGACTGGACGATTTTTTGATTTCGATGTTGAAGCATCGGGTGGAGGCGGAAAAAAAACTAGGAGTGTTTCTGTCCGCATATTTGCAGGACGCTGAAATAGATACCGAACTAAGGCATCATATTTTAAATCTTCCGCTACTCAAAAAGGCCGCGTGGGTGTGGTCATTACAGGTGAGTTTGTTTTGCCGAACCGCGCAATCGGGCATAAAACATTTCCGGTTTTTGCCGGCCGCGAAGTTCTTTTCTTCGCCGCTCGAGACGGTCGAAGCGCTCTGCTCGTGGTGTAACATCGCTTATGAAACAAAAAGTCAGACTTCATGGGTCGAGCATTGTCTTGCCCACGATGCAAAATCGATAAGCGATGTACCTGGGCGCGATATTCGCTCCAGCAGGTCAAATATAAAGGAGCGGTATGCAACGCAGATCGCGGAGACGTTGTCTTGGGCGGAGAAAGAGGGTCTGATGTCCGCTCAAGATTGTTTGGACACGATGCCACGGCTTTGATTTTGGGGATCTGTTATATCGCTCACGGTGCCGAAACTCCTACTCGTTCAACGACACGGGCCACGGTTTCCAGCTTCGCCTCGGGGGTGATGCCATGTCCGAGGTTGAAGATATGGCGGGTGCCGGGGGGCAGTGCGGCGAGCAGGCGATCGACTTCGGCGATGGCCTGGGCCGGGTCGGCGAGGGTCATGATGGTCGGATCGAGGTTGCCTTGCAGCGCGGCGCGGTTGGCGGTAAGGCGGGCGGCGGCGGCGAGGTCGGTGGTCCAGTCGAGGCCGATGGCGGCGGCGCCGCTTGCGATCTGGGCCTCGAGGTGCCGGTCGCAGCCTTTGCTGAAAATAATCACCGGCACCGTGCGGCCGGTATCGCGGTTTTGCAGATCGGCGATGATTTGCTGCATCCAGCGCAGCGAATGCCGCAGGTAATGCGCCGGGGGCAGTAGGCCGCCCCAGGTGTCGAACAGCATCACGACGTCGGCCCCGGCTTCGATCTGGGCGTGCAGGTAATCGGCGATGGTCTGGCTCAGAAGTTCGAGCAGCGCCTCGGCGGCGGCCGGGTCCTCGTAGAGCAGGGCGCGCGGCCGGGTGAAGTCGCGCGAGCCCTGTCCTTCGATCATGTAGGCGGCCAGTGTCCACGGGCTGCCGGCAAAGCCGATCAGCGGCAGGCTCTCGCCGAGCGCCCGGCGGGCGGCCTCGACCGCGGCGAAGACATAGCCGAGGGTGGAGCGGACGTCGATCGGCTTGAGGCGACGGATCGCTTCGACGCTGTGCAGCGGCCGGCGAAAACGCGGCCCTTCGCCGGCGGTGAATTCGAGACCGAGGCCGAGGGCGTCGGGGATGGTCAGAATATCGGAAAAAACGATCGCCGCATCGAGCCGAAAACGCCGCAGCGGCTGCATCGCGACTTCGCAGGCCAGTTCGGGGTTGCGGCACAGGTTCATGAAGCTGCCGGCTTGGGCCCGGACTTCACGGTATTCGGGCAGGTAACGGCCGGCCTGGCGCATCAGCCAAACGGGCGGGCGATCGACCGGCGCGCCGCGCAGGACACGGAGCAGGCGGTCGTTTTTGAGCGGGCGCTGGGTCATGGGATGAGCGTTTCCTCTATTACCGCCAACAGGTCGGCGTCGGGGACGGCATTATGGATCACCGCGTCGCCGAGCGCTTTGAGCAGAATCAGGCGCAGGTGGTCCGTGGTCGCTTTTTTGTCGAGGCGCATCCTGTCGCGCAAGACGGTCGGTGAAAGATCCGCCGGCAAGCGGGCCGGCAGGGCCAGTGCCGTCAACAATTCATCCACCGTTTGACTGACGCCGGCTTCGGCCAGGCCGAGGCGTTCGCTGAGCCGGGCGGCGAGGTAAAGGCCGATGGCGACCGCTTCGCCGTGCAAAAAGCGGCGATACCCGGTCGCCGTTTCCAGGGCATGGGCGAAAGTGTGACCGAGGTTCAACAGGGCGCGGGCGCCCTGTTCTTTCTCGTCGGCGGCGACGATGGCCGCTTTGTGCGCCACGGCTTTGTGGACCAGGTATTCGATCTCGGGTTCGAGCCGGGTTTTGAGTGCCGGGGCCTGGGCCAGGCACCAGTGGGCGAATTCGGCGTCGGCGATCAGGCCGTATTTGACGGCCTCGGCGAGCCCGGCCCGGTACTCGCGCTCGGGCAGGCTGGCCAGAACGTGCAGATCGGCGAGCACGGCGGCCGGCTGATGGAAGGCGCCGATCAGGTTTTTTCCGGCCCTGAGATTGAGGGCGGTCTTGCCGCCGACCGCCGCGTCGACTTGGGCGAGCAGCGTCGTCGGCACTTGAATGATCCGGATGCCGCGCATGTAGGTGGCCGCGGCGAAGCCCGCCAGGTCGCCGATCACGCCGCCGCCGAGCGCGATGATCGTGGCGTCGCGGGTGGCGCCGAGTTCGACCAGGGCCTGGACGACGCGCTGCCAGCTCAGCACGTTTTTGTGTTCCTCGCCGTCGGGCAGAGCCAGGTAGTCGAGCGGCGCCGATCGTGACGGCAGGGCGTGCAGCAGCGGCGCCAGGTAGAGCGGCGCGACGGTCTCGTTGCTGACGATGAGCACCGCGCCGCCGGTCAGATGGCGTTGCCACAGGCTGCGCTGTTCGAGGACGCCGCGGCCGATATAGACCGGGTACGGCGGTGTGACGGCAACCTCGACCTGTTTCATAAGGCCAGGCCTGTACTGTTCGAGTGCCAGTATTCGTGTAGAACGCGCTCGATTTGGGTGGCCGTTTTGGCGACCGGGCCGTGGCCGGTGCCGACGATCAGGTCGGCGCAAGTTTCGTAGAGCCCGTTCCGTTCGCTGGCCAAGCGTTGCAGGCGGCTGCGGCGGTCGGGATGGCAGAGGAGCGGCCGTTGCCGGTCGCGGGCAAGGCGCTGCAATTGGGTCTCGACCGAGGTTTTGAGATAAACCACCAGGCCGCGCGCCAGTTGCGCGCGGTTGCCGGGCTGGGTCACGATGCCGCCGCCGGTGGCGAGCACGATATCGTTCAGGGCGCACAGCTCGGCCAGCAAGGCGCTTTCGCGGCGCCGGAACCCCGCCTCGCCTTCGACGTCGAAGATCAAGTTGACGCTGGCGCCGGTCCGCCGTTCCAGTTCCTGGTCCATATCGATAAAGCGCCTGCCGAGTTTCGCCGCCAACCGCCGGCCGACCGCGGTCTTGCCGGCGCCCATCGGGCCGATCAGGATGATCGGGGCGGCGTTTTTGTGCCCGGAATTTTCCATAACCGGATATGCTAGCATGCGACGGGTTTTTTACCGGCTGGCGGGGAGATCATGCTTCGATTTTTCGTGATTTTCATGGTATTGCTGCTCGGGCTGTTCACCGTCGAAGTTTTGCAGCCGGTGCAGGACTACGTGATCATTCCGTTCACCGCCGGATTGGCGCACGTCAGCTCGTGGCTGGTCAAACTGTTCGACGCCGACGTGATCGCCACCGGGAAGATTTTGCGCAGTTTGAGCAACGGTTTTGCGGTCGAAATACAGCCGGGGTGCAACGGCGTTGAGGCGATCATCATCCTGTTCGCCGCGATCTTCGCTTTTCCGGCGCCGTTCAAGAACAAAATGCTCGGCTTCGTGGTCGGTTTTTTCGCCATCCAGGCGCTGAATCTGGTCCGCATCATCAGTCTTTTTTACCTCGGCCAGTGGAGCATGGCCTGGTTCAGTTTTTTCCACCTTTATCTGTGGCAGGCGCTGATCATCCTCGATGCCCTGGTCGTCTGGCTGATCTGGCTGCGCACCCTGCCGCCGCGCGGCGGACCGGGGTCCGGCGGTGCGGGCATGGGCGGTGGGGTACCTGCGCCGGTTGCCGCGTAAAGGCCGGCTATTTCGGGATAAGGTGGGCTGATGAGACTGAATCGGGAAATCTTGCAGTCCTTCAACGATTGGTTCGCCGCGGCCTCCGCCGCCGGCATCGCCGAGCCCGAAGCGATGACGTTGTCCACGCTGCGGAGTGACGGCCGGGGTGTGAGCGCCCGGACCGTCCTGCTCAAGGCGGTCGACGAGTCCGGTTTCGTTTTCTACACCAATACGCAAAGCCGCAAAGGGCGGCAGATCGCTGCGCACGACGCGGTGGCGCTGGTATTTTTCTGGCAGAAAATGGCCCGCCAGGTGTTGATCGAAGGGGCGGCGCGGCCGGTGACGGCGGCGGAAGCGGATGCCTATTTCGCCACCCGGCCGCACGGCAGCCAAATCGGGGCGTGGGCCTCGGCGCAGTCCGCTGTGCTCGACACGCGGCAGACCCTGGAACGACGGGTCGCCGAATTCAAAGCCCGCTTCGCCGGCGCCCCGGTGCCGCGCCCGCCGCACTGGTCGGGCTATCGCGTTGACCCCATCCGCGTCGAGTTCTGGCAAGGCCGCGAGGACCGGCTCCACGACCGCCACTGCTGGACGGTCGAAGACGAAAAGTGGATGGTGCGCCGCTTGTATCCGTGAGGCGGGGTTTTGCCGTTTATCTTCCCCCTCCCCATCCCCCGCTTGCGGCAACCCGCCCCTCATCCCTTCCCCCGCTTGCGGCAACCCGCCTTGTCCCTTCCCTCGCTTGCGGGGGAAGGTTAGGAAGGGGGTGCGATTACTGAAGTCGGTTTTCCCCCTCCCCGGCCCTCATAGGCGCTAACTTAAGGAACAAATATGCTATACTCCGCGCATG
>DAITQM010000008.1:0-87079 GCA_036832975.1 Pseudomonadota bacterium
AATTAAACCACATGCTCCACCGCTTGTGCGGGCCCCCGTCAATTCCTTTGAGTTTCAACCTTGCGGCCGTACTCCCCAGGCGGAGAACTTAACGCGTTAGCTTCGCCACTAAGTGCCTAATTGCACCCAACAGCCAGTTCTCATCGTTTAGGGCGTGGACTACCAGGGTATCTAATCCTGTTTGCTACCCACGCTTTCGTGCCTCAGCGTCAGTCTTGGTCCAGGTAGCCGCCTTCGCCACTGGTGTTCCTCCGGATATCTACGCATTTCACCGCTACACCCGGAATTCCACTACCCTCTACCAGACTCCAGTCCACCAGTATCGAATGCCATTCCCAGGTTGAGCCCGGGGCTTTCACACCCGACTAAATGGACCGCCTACACACGCTTTACGCCCAGTAATTCCGATTAACGCTTGCACCCTCCGTATTACCGCGGCTGCTGGCACGGAGTTAGCCGGTGCTTATTCCTGAGGTACCGTCAACCCTTGGAGGTATTAGCCCCAAGTATTTCTTTCCTCATAAAAGTGCTTTACAACCCGCAGGCCTTCTTCACACACGCGGCATTGCTGGATCAGGCTTTCGCCCATTGTCCAATATTCCCCACTGCTGCCTCCCGTAGGAGTCTGGGCCGTGTCTCAGTCCCAGTGTGGCTGATCATCCTCTCAGACCAGCTACCGATCGTCGCCTTGGTGGGCCGTTACCCCACCAACAAGCTAATCGGACGTAGGCCCATCCTGCAGCGCGAGGTCCGAAGATCCCCCGCTTTCCTCCGTAGAGCGTATGCGGTATTAATCCGAGTTTCCCCGGGCTATCCCCCTCTACAGGGTAGGTTCCTACGCATTACTCACCCGTCCGCCACTCGCCAGCCACCCAAGCAAGCTTGGGTGCTGCTGCCGTTCGACTTGCATGTGTTAAGCATGCCGCCAGCGTTCAATCTGAGCCAGGATCAAACTCTTCAGTTTAAAGTTTCCGGCACCGGTAAACCGTTGCCGTTTCCTTTCTCTACCGAGCTGACCCCTTACACAAAGTCATTGCGTATCGGGTCGTCTCGAATGGGTCGAAACCACATCCGGACGCCCACACAAGTCACCTACATTCGTCTGTTAAAGAACTGAAATCCGCGTCCCGCGGCATTTCGCCGGGCGGGCTGACCATTATAACTGATCGGAATGGCAAGTCAACAACGAAATCGCTGTTTGGGCGTATTTTTTTGTTGGCTGGCCGGCGCCGAAACCGGCGAGACGCGCATTATAGACATCGGCGGGCCGCTGTCAAGCGGTCGGCACCCTTTTTTCAGACTCACGGCGCCGGTGGCGCACCCGCCGAGGACGAGCCGCGCGACGGCAGGCGGCGGCGCAGGCCGGCGGCGCGGTGGCGCAATCCGTCCAGGTCAAGGGCACCGCAGGCGCCAGGCGAGACGCGCGCCGCCAGACTGGCGGCGACGTCGGCACCGGCCGCGGTGGCGGGCAGGCGGCCGGCTGTCGCGCGGTAGGCGTCGCGAAACGGGGTTCCGGTCCGCGCCTGGTCGATGGCCCGATCAGTGGCCAGCATTTCCGGTGTCACTGCGGCCTGCATCGCGGCGCGGTCGAAACGCACCACCGTCACGAGGCGCGCACTCAAGGCCAGCGCCGCAAGTCCGCGGCCGAAGGCGCGCAGCAACGGTGCTTTGGTGCTCTGCAAGTCGCGGTGGTAGCCGCCGGGCAGGGCGAGCAGGTTCTCGATTTCGCCGGCCGCGGCCTGCACGGTCGGGTGGCAGGCGCGCAGCATTTCGACGATATCCGGATTGGCTTTGTTCGGCATCAACGACGAGCCGGTGGTCCATTCCGGCGGCAGCGCGGCGAAGCCGAATTCGGCGGTGGTGTACAAACTGAGATCCCAGGCCAGTCGGCGCAGGTCAAGGGTCGCCTGACCGAGCGTCTGGACGGCCAACAGCTCGAATTTGCCGCGCCCGGTCTGGGCATACAGCGGATTGTGGATGACCCCGGCAAAACCCAGCTCGGCTGCGACACCGTCACGGTCGAGCGGCAGGTTGACACCGTAACCGGCGGCGCTGCCGAGCGGCGAGCGGTCGAGGTGGGCGCGGACGAGATGCGCCAGTTCGCCGTCGTCGATAAAGGCTTCGGCATAGGACGCCCACCACAGCCCAAGGCTCGACGGCACCGCCCGCTGCAAGTGCGTATAGCCGGGAAGCGGCAGGTCGGGATCGGCCGCGGCGCGCTCCAAAGCCGCCTCGGCGACGGCCAGGCAGGCGGCCGCCAGGTCGGCGAGGCGGTCTTTGAGATACAGGCGGATCGTCGCCAGCACCTGGTCGTTGCGGCTGCGTCCGGTGTGGATTTTGCGACCGAGCGCGCCGAGTTTCTCGACCAGCGCCTGTTCGAGCGCACTGTGTCCGTCTTCGTGCGGCGCGGAACAAGTAAAGCGCCCGGCCCGGCAGGCGGCAGCGAGTTCGTCCAGCGCCTGCTTCACGGCTGCCGCCTCACCGGCATCGAGCACGCCGATCCGCGCCAGGCCGGCGGCGTGCGCGGCACTGGCCGCGATATCGTAGAGCAGCAACTGGCGGTCGAGCCGCACGTCATCGGCGGCGAGGAAGGCCATCATTTCTATGTCCGGTTCCGGGCCGCCGGTTTTACTCCATAAATAATGTCCGCTCATAGGCCAAGCCCCGTCCCTTCTTCGAACCCCAGCGCCAGATTCAGATTCTGCATGGCCTGCACAGCCGCCCCTTTGAGCAGGTTGTCGAGCGCGACGGTCACCACCAGGCGCCGGCGGTCACGCGGATCGGCTTGCGCGCCGCCGATCACCGCCCCGGGCCGGCCGGCGAGCGTCGCCGGTTCCGCCGGCGCAGGGCTGATCTCGAGCAACGGCTCGGCGCGATAGCTCGCCCGGTACCGCTCCACCGGCTCGTCATCGGGCGGCGCCGCCAACTCGAAACTGGCGGTCACCACCAGGCCGCGGAAAAACGGCGCGACGTGCGGCACCAGAACCACGTCGCGGCCGATTTCGCGACCGATCTCCGACTGGTGTGGATGCGCGGTCAACTGGTAAGGCAGGAGGTTGTCGGCGAGCCGGGCCGGGTCGTTGCGCGGTGACGGGCTCGCTCCGGCGCCGGAATAGCCGGAGACGCCGAACAAGCGGGGTACCCCGGTGAGTTCCTGGCGCCACGGCCACAGAGCCAGCAAAGCGGCGGTCGCATAACAGCCGGGATTGGCGATGCGCCGCGCGCCGCGCAACGCCGCCCGGTGGTGTTCGGGCAGGCCGAACACCCAGGCCGGGTCGAGCCGGTGGTCGGCGGAAAGATCGAGGATCACGGCCGGCGCATGGTGTTGGATGAGCCGCGCCGCCCAGGCCTGCGCCTGGCCATTGGGCAACGCCAGTATCCAGGCATCGACCGCGGTGGAAAACAGCTCCTCATCGGTGAACGAGCAAAAGCGCAGTGCGCCGTGGTACTCAGGGACAACTGTGGCGATCGGCTCGCCGTCTTGTTGCGACGAGGCGGCGCGCACCAGTTCGCAGCCGGGATGCCCGGCGATCAAGGCGATCAGTTCGCGGCCGGTATGGCCGCGGGCGCCGAGCAGACCGAGCCGGACGCTCACGCCGCGGCTTCCTGAGGCTGCCAGCAAGCCGGCCGAGCGAGTGCATCGTTGAGGCAATCGGCGGCGCTGTCGGCCGCCATGTCGCCGTAACAAAATGCCAGCCACTGACCGCCGCGGATGACCTGGCTGGCCTGCTGCAAGTACCAGCCATTGATCGGGTTGTCGGCCCGGGAACGCCAGTAAAGACGGGGCGCTTCGCGGCGGATCTGCCGCCACAACGCCGCCCCGATCCCCTCGCCCTGGGCTTCGCGGGTCACCGCGAACTTGTCCATGTACACCGCCTGGCCAAGGCCTTCGGTGAGCACCGCGGCCGCCGTCCACGACGCATTGCGCACCAGGCGCGGTGCTTGCAGACCGGCAAAATAATCGGCGTTGAGCCGGCGGCCGAAACACGATTCGATCAATTCGGCGAGCCGAGGCTGGTCCGGCGGTTGCAACGGCGCCGCCGGCAGGATGGTTTCGCCGCGGCGGATCAACGTACCGGCGCCGGCGTGGGTGAACAGTTCGCGCGTCAGATGCGCCGCCGACGTGATCGACACCGAGGCCGAGGCCGGCAGCGCATCGAGCAGCGTCTTGATCTCCTGCAATTTCAGCCGCATTCCCGAATGCACCCAGTCGCTGCTCATCAACCGCTCGTAATCGGTGGCCAGGTTGATCGCTTCCAACACCCGCCCGTTCGCGTCGAGCAGACCGCCGGTCGGCGTCAGATAGATGATCTTGTACGGCCGGATCGCCGCGACCAGGGCCCGCGCCGCGCTGTCGGCGTTCAGGTTCAGCACCTGGCCGCTGTCCGATTCGCCCAGGCAGGCGACAATCGGCAAGGCGTGCGCGGCGAGCGCCGCCTGCACGACTTCGATCCGGACTTCGCGCACTTGGCCGACCCAGCCGTAGCGCCGGCGATCGAGCACGTCGCAATCGAACACGCCGTGGGTCAAGGATCGAGCCCGGACGCCGTGCCTTTCCAGGGCTTCGACCAGTTTCATGTTCTGCCGGTAGATCACCGGCCGGACGATCTTCATCACTTCCGGCGTTGTCACGCGCAAGCCGTCCACCACCTGCGCGGCGACACCGGCCGCCGCCAGCGCCGCGTTGAGCTGCGGCCCGGCGCCGTGCACCGTGATCGGATAAAGGCCGGCGTGGCGCAGAAAGGCCAAAGCCCCGGCCAGTTCGTCGGCTTCGGTGTCGAGTACCCCGCCGCCGACCTTGATCACCGCGAACTGGAACTGGTCGATGGCACTGAAGCGTTGCAGATATTGCCGCGCTTCGCGGCTCGAGCCGAGCATGCTGAGCAACTCGACGATGATCTTGCGGATCGCCGCATCGCGTTTGACTTCATGCATCGCCCCGCCCCCCGGCAAGCCGCGCGTACAAGCGATACGCCACGGTCAACTGTTCGAGCGCCACCCATTCGTCGGCGGCGTGTGCCTGCGCGATCTCCCCCGGCCCGAGGACCAGGGCCGGGACGCCGGCGGCCGAGAACAGCGAAGCTTCGGTCCAAAACTGCACCGGCGCGCCGCGCGGTAGATCGTGCGCCGCCACAAAGTGCTCCGCCGCTTCGGTGGTTTGTCCGGGGGCCGGCAACGGCGGACCGGTGAACGGGGCCTCCCAGACGGCACGCCGGCCCTCGTCGGTCTCGCACAGGCGCTGGTGCCAGGCGGTGCAATCCTCACCGGGGCGGGGCCGGGCGCTCCAGTGCACGATCGCCTCGCTGGCGATCACATTGCTTTTGACGCCGCCGGCGAGCCGCCCGATGTTCAGGCAGATCCCCTTGAAACCTTCGATTTCGTGCGTCTGCTCGGCGCGCGCCAGGGCCAATGCCTCCGCCGCCCACCCGACCGCCTGGTGGAGAGCGTTGTTGGCCAGCGCCCGCGGTTCCGAAGAATGACCGGGCGCGCCGCTGAAGCGACCGTGCGCCGAAAGAAAACCGCGGTGGGCCAGGATGGCGCGACCGCCGGTCGGTTCGGCGATCACCGCCTGGCGGTAGGGCTGCGCCAGGCCGGCGGCGCAGAAGCGCTTGACGCAACAGCCGCCGGAGCCCTCCTCGTCGGTCGTCATGAGTAGCGCCAAGGGCAAATCGGGCTCGGCCGCCGCCAGGTGCAGCAAAGCCGCGGCAGCGCCTTTGATATCACAGGCGCCGAGTCCTGTGGCGCGCTCGGCTGTGACGTGCAGCGCCCACGGATCGGCGGTCCAGGCCGGGGTCGCCGGCACGGTATCGAGATGAACGTTGAACAATACCTCGGGCGCGCCACGGCGGGCGGCGATCGTCAGATGACCGGCGCCATGATCGGTGACCTCGAACGCGAAGCCGAGGGGCACCAATACCTGGCGCAGATACGCCACCAGCGGACCATCGGCGGCGATCTCACGCGGCGGGTTGGAAGTGTCGATCGCCACCAGCGCAGCCAGGTGCTGCAGAATCGATGTGCGCCGCAAATCGTCATTCATCATTTGTTCTCCCGCCCGCCACCGGCCGCAACCTGCCGATAGAGGAGCGATGACTGGCCGGTCAGCTTGATGAAGCCCTCGGCTTCGGCGGCGCTCCACGCCGCACGCTGGGCGTAAACCGCATCCCGGGAGGTCAGAAGGTACGGGCTGTCCAGCGCCACGGCCCGGACGGCGCCGCCGTCGGTGGCTAACGTCACCACCCCGTTGACCCGCTCGCTGGCGTTAGCCAGGTAGACGTCGAGGTCGCGTTTCAGCGGTTCGTAAAAAAATCCGCTATAGACCAGTTCGGCCCAACGGTCGGCGACCTGCCGGCGGAACGCATTCTGCCAGCGTGTCGAGACCGCTTCGGTCAACGCCTCAGCGGCGGTCAAAAGCCCCGTCAGGCCGGGGCACTCGAACACAATCCGCCCCTTGAGGCCGATCGTCACATCGCCGGTGTAAATGAAACGGCCGACACCGTAATCGCCGAGTTGTTCATTCAGCGCGGCGAGCAGCACCGGCCCGGCGAGCGGTTCGCCGTCGAGCGCCACCGGCACCCCGCGCTCGAAAGTCACCTGCCGGTGCCGCGCTTTTGCCGGCCACCTGGCGCGCGGTTTGCACCAGCGCCAGGCGTCAGCGGCCGGTTCGGCGAAACGGTCGATCTCGCTGCCCGAAAAAGTCACGCCGAGCAGATTTTCGTTGACCGAATAACGCTTTTGCCGCTCGGGCACGGCAAACCCGTGTTCACCGAGCACCGCCTCTTCGTGTGCCCGGACGTCCGCGACCCGGCCGAGCAGATCGCGGATCGGCGCGACGATCTCGACATCGCCGAGGCTGCGCGCCGTCTGGTCGAAACGGAACTGGTCATTGCCCATCCCGGTGCAACCGTGGGCAAAAACCCGGGCCCCGAGCCGGGCAGCCAGTTCCAGGCAACGTTTGACGATGATGTAGCGGTCGGAGCACAACAACGGATACTGCCCCTGATAGCGGGCCTGTGCGCGGATGAGCGGTACGGCGAACTCATCCCACAAGGCGTCACCGGCCGCCAGTTCATGGTGCTCGACCGCCCCGAGTTCGCGCGCCCGGCGGCCGATCGCGGCGCGCTCCTCGGCGCTCGTCCCGCCGCTGTCGACGAAAACGGTGTGGACGCGATAGCCCCGGCGGCGCAACTCGACGACGCAGTAGCTGGTATCGAGCCCGCCGGAAAACGCGAGCACGGCGAGCGATGTGGGTCGATCAGGCATCGGTCGCTCCGAGTAATTCCAACAGCAGCGCCTTTTGGACGTGCAAGCGGTTTTCGGCTTCGTCGAGGGCGACACAATACGGTGCGTCCATGACCGCATCGGTCGCCTTGACGTTGCGCCTGAGCGGCAGGCAGTGGCTGAACAAGGCGTTGGGGGTGAGCGCCATCTTTTCCTCGTCAACGATGAAATGGCGGAATGTTTTGCGCAGCGTCCACTCCCGTTCCGGGTCGCCATAAAACGGCAATGCGCCCCAGCTTTTGGCGTACACGACATCGGCGCCGCGATACCCCTCGGCGATGTCGGTGGTCACTCGCAGGCTGCCCCCCGCCGCCGCGGCGTTGCCGGCGGCCTGCCCCATGAAACGCTCGTCGAGGCGATACGCTTCATCGGGAATCAGCAGCGTGACGTGCATGCCAAAGCGGGTCGCGATCAGCATGGCCGAATGGGCCACCGCGGTATTCAGCGGCTTCGGGTGCCAGGTCCAGGTGAGCGTCAACTGTTTGCCGGCCACCGCGCCGAGATGCTCGATCAGCGTTTGCATCAGCGCCAGTTCCTGGCACGGGTGGACAATGGTTTCCATATTGATCACTGGCACCGTCGCATGCCGGGCGAGCGCCTTGATCAACTCATCCTCGCGATCCCGCCGCCAGTCGGTGAACGACGGGAATGCCCGAAGCCCGATCAGATCGCAATAACGCGACAACACACCGGCGGCCTCGGCGATGTGCTCCTCGGCGGCGCCGTCCATTACCGCGCCATCGCAAAACTCGATGCCCCAGGCGTCCTTGCCCGGCTGCAAAACGATGGCCACGCCGCCGAGCTGGCGCATGCCGAGTTCGAACGACGTCCGCGTGCGCAGCGACGGGTTGAGGAACAACAAGGCGATCGAGCGGCCGCGCAGGCGGTCGTTCCACGGCGTTTTTTTCAGGCGCGCCGCCGTGGCCAGCAGCGCCCGCAGATCGGCCAGCGGCCAGTCCTGGGTATTGAGAAAATCCCGTTTGTTCATCGCTTACGCTTGGCTCGAAAACAAAAAAACCCAGCCGGAGCTGGGTTCGTTTCAGGTCTTGGCGGTCAGGCTACAAGACTCGATCGGGGACCCCAGCACGGCCATCGCCGGCGCGCAACGGTCGGCGTAGCAGCACGCAGGGTCGCGGCATCGAGTTTGTGGTCTTCCGGTTCATGGCCGGCACTATGACACGGGCCACAGTCGATTGCAAGCGGCTGTCCGGCCGCGGCAGCCGGCCGCATTTTCACCCCGCAACCGCCGGCGTGCTATCTTTTCGCTTTTTTGCGGGACGGCGACAAGATGAGTGGAACCACCCTGACCGGCACGGCGATCGGTATCGACGCCCTGGCCTTCGCCGGGCCGGCGCATTACCTGGAAATGACCGACCTCGCCGTCGCCCGTGGCGTCGATCCGGCGAAATACCTGCAGGGCCTAGGACAGCGGCGAATGGCGATCGTCACGCCGTGCGAGGACACCGTGACGATGGCAGCGGAGGCGGCCCAACATGCCCTGGACCGCTTCGCGATCGACCCGGCCGAAATCGGCACGCTGATCGTCGGCACCGAAACCGGCATCGACCACAGCAAACCGGTCGCGGTTTATGTCCATGAATTGCTCGGCCTGCCCGAGAATTGCCGGACGTTCGAAACCAAACACGCCTGCTACGGCGCGATGGCCGGACTCACCGCGTCGCTCGATTGGATCGCCGCCGGCCGCGCCCGCGGCCGCAAGGCGCTGGTCATCGCTTCCGATATCGCGCGCTACGGCTTAAATACCCCCGGCGAACCGACCCAAGGCGCCGGCGCCGTGGCGATGGTCATCGCCGCCCGGCCGCGGCTGGTCGAGATCGACTGCGAACGCACCGGCGATTACACCCGCCAGGTGATGGATTTTTGGCGGCCGCTGTATTCGAAATACGCTTTCGCCGACGGCCATTACTCGATCGCCTGTTACCTCGACGCCCTCGAAGCCGCCTGGCGCGACGCCGCCAATGGCGACCCGGCGGCCCTCGGGCCGGCGGCGCTCGCCGCCTGCCTGTATCACGTGCCGTTCGTCAAAATGGCCAAAAAGGCGCACCAGCGCCACCTCGAAGCGGCGCGTGGTGCGCCGCTCGATCTGCACAACGAGGCCGACCTTCAGTCCCTCGAAGAAAGCTACCGCAACAAATCCGCGCCTTATCTGGAACTCAACGCCGAGATCGGCAACATCTACACCGGCTCATTGTTCCTGGCACTGATCGACCTTTTGCGCCACGGCCAAAGCGCCCTCGAAGAACAGCCGATCAGCCTGTTCTCCTACGGCAGCGGCTGCGGCGCAACCTTCGCCCTCGGCCGGATCGCACCCGGCGCCACCGCCCACGCCGCGGCGCTCGACCCGGCGGCCGACCTCGCCGCACGAATCTGTCTGACGATCGCCGAATACGAAAGCCTGATGAATATCGGCGACCGCACCGACGACGCCGAGGCACTCGACCCGGCCGCCTTCGGTCTCAGCGGCGGCCTGTACTACACCGGCACCCGCGATCATATGCGCCAGTACCGCGCTATTCGAAACTGTCTATAAATATCGTTTCTAAAATCGCCTCAACCACTTCAACCGGCCCCGTGGCGTAGCGCCGAGTCATGTTGCGGCCGTCGTCGATAACACTCAGGACGTTGTAAATACCGTTCGCTATCGTGGCGGTGTTCCACTGGAACGAACCCGCGGCGGCGGATTGCGCCAGATTTTCGACGATCACGCCTTCATTGCCGTTGAACGGCAACCGGTCGGGATCGAAATAGAGACTGATAAAGGGGTCGTCATCGTTATCGACCGCGTCCCAGCGCAGCGTGATACCGCCGGGGGAACGATGGAATGGCGCGAGGACGAAGCGATCGACACGGATATCCCGGCAGTTTTCAGGGCTCGGATTGGAGGTGCAAGCGTCGGCCACCGGGAATTCGTGGGGATCGAGACGAATGGTCTGAGGTGTGCCGGTCCAGGCGGTCCCGCCGCCTTCGGTGGGGAAATCGGCCATATCGCCGACGCAGTATTCATTCAGCCCTTCATTGACGACAATATCGTCGCCCGTCATCAGCGTCGGCGGGCTGTCGCCCCAGAAAATCCGGGCGATCGAACCATGACCGATATCCCGAGGACCTTTCACTTCCAGCGTGTAGCAGAGCATCCGGTACAGGGTAGTGTCGATCGGCGTAGTCGTGTTGAAGACAATCCGCGGATCGCTGCTCGTCGGCCGCCCGGTCAGGGTGCCGGGCGGGTTGTTGAAGCTGACGTTGGTGATATCGGGGGTGCCGGCGATATCGCCGGCGTCGATGTCGGCCCAGGAGTTGCCGGTTTCGACGATGCCGTAAGCCCGGAATGGGTCGCCGCGCCGATCAGGCGTCGTCAGATGCAGAACCGGCGCATCGTTGACCGCGAACGTGCCGCTGCTGAACCCGGTCGAAACGCCGTCTGTGACAGAGACGGCATAAACACCGGCTGGCAGCCGACTCAGATCGACCTCGGCGCTCGTGCCGTTGTCCGTTGTCGCCAAAATCCACGTGAAATCGCCGTCGGTGACGCCGACATCGTAGGGCCCCGAGCCGCTGTCATCCACCCAGGCAACCGTGCCGTTCGTTGCTGCCGAAGGCGCCGCGCTGAGACGCACCCAATCGATTTCGACATGGACACCGGTTTGGTTGGTTGGGTTGAAGCGCAGGCCGCGCATCAGTGGAAAGTCGGTCCAAAAATAATTGCTGTTGGGACCGTAATCGAGCGGATCATTCAAATCCCAACCGATCACAGTCCAATCAGCGTAGGTTCCCGACCGTGCTTTGAGGATGCCCGCATCGGCCGGCAGGCGGCTCGCGTCCTCGAAAAATCGAACAATAAAGGGTTGATCGGTGGTCAGTGGTTGGCCGTTTAAGTCATTCATCCTGAGTTTGATCGTCAAGAACCGATAGCGCGCGGTGTCCATCGGGAACCGTTCGCCGCGATCCAGCCCGCGAAAAGCCTGCGGGAGGCCGGGATAGACCAGCCAGATGATATTGGGCGATTCGACAGCGTCGTAGGACAAGACGCCACCGGTAAAGGACAAGTTGGTCAAATTCCTTGACTCGTTGACGGCAATATCATCCATGCCGTTCATATCCCAAGGATTGCCGACTTCGTAGACGGAATATTCCTGCCCTTGCGTCACTCGGACTGAATCGACCGCGGGTTCGGTGACGGTGATGGCCGCCTGAGCGGCCGGCAGATAGAGCATGCACGCCAGAGTTGGGTACCAGCACGCGATCGACAAGCGGTCCATCTTCATTACCTTATGCAACAATTGGGTTAAACCACGGAGTCACCGCGGGTGAAGTTGTCTCCATAATGACACCGGAAACTGCTTCCAGAACTGCCGTTTGATGTTCGCCAGTCGCTCCTTGAATACATCGGCTTCCGGGCTCAATGCAACACTGCGTCCCGCCGCGGTCCAGGCACCGAGGAGATTGCCGCGCCGCTGCCTGGTCACGGCGAGCTGATTCCACGCCCTGAAGTGTTCCGGATCAAGGTCGAGCGTCCGGCGCAGAGCGGCATCGGCGTCATGGAAATTCGACTGGCAGAGCAGCGCAACCCCACGCTGGAACCAGAGTTCCGGGTTCGATCCATATCGTTGCAGCAGCGCATCGCAGGACGATTGGGCTGACTTTGGATCAGACTGCCCATGGCGGCATAAGTTGCATAGTAATTCGACGGTTTCGGCGATCTGGTTATTCGAGAGATCGCAATCGGCTGTTGGGTCGAACGATCGAGCTGTTTCGTGTGAGTCGTCGATACCGGGACCATAGATGCCTTCAAGCCAAGTGATATCTTCCTGGCACCGGGCAACTACTTCCGCTACGCAGGACGGCTCAAGTGCGAAGACCGGTCCTGGAACATACTGCAAGACGTTTCTCAGCACGCCGTCGGGCGGGCGGTCCGGATTGAGCGATCCGATGCCATTCCGATTCGTCGTGAGCAGCGGATAACGTGTATTGAAAGCAGACATGATACGTACCGCATTTCGCGACCATGAACGGTTCTTCAACCCGGAGGAAATCTTCTTGGACAAAGCGGGTTCGCCGAGTGCGGTGCAAAAATCCCGCAGCAGTCCGCCATTCAATAATGCTCCGTCATACAGGCGCAGGTCGTGTGCGGCCTTGCCGAACTGATCTAAGAACGGTTCTAACCTGCGCCGATAATGTGGGAACGGTGGATTAACTGATAGATCCTCCAACCTCGCCCCACCCTTAATGGTTTCCTGAGCGGCGCTATTGATGTAGGATACAGGACGCCTGATATAAAAGATCAGCCGATAGCCGGAGACCAGCGGGTCGAAAAAATGCTTCAATCGTTCGACTCCAGCAGAGTCCAGGGTGCCGATGTCTTCTCCTGAAATCAATATCTTGTTATAGTCACCCGTGCAACAGAGTTGTCGCAGTTGCGCGGCGGTTCGACGATTGAATTCAAGAATCTTTTCTGGTGTGTCCCGCCCCCGGCGCAGGTTTTGTACGATCTTTTCGGGTTGCGCAGAAAAAAGCGAGGTGATGGCGACGGAGTGGTTTTGCTCGAATTCCGGATACCCTATACCGCGGCGGGCCAACCGCTTTCTAGCGGCATACATGGCCGCCTGAATGGCCGTCGTTCCGGTTTTGTGCATGCCGATATGGAGATAGAGGTCAGGTTTACCGCGGCCGCGTCGCAGCGCTCTTATTTTTTGTGCTATTGGAGACATAATGGATCGCCGCACAATGCTATTCGCTTGCCCTGCACCGCCGGCGCAGTTGTTGGTGAATCGCGCCGTGGTTGATGATCGATGCATCCTGGCGGCTCAGTTCGAGCCACATTTCATAAATTTTGATTGCGAACAGCCGCTTTGCATAAGCGTAAATTTCCTGGTCGAAAGCGCAATACGGCCTCAACACTTCGCACAACGCCGGATCGGACGTGTCGAGCCCGTATTTCTGGCGCGATCGATTGACCATGACGCTACCGTCAGCCGGGATCAGACGAAAGCGCCATGAGAGAAAATCGAAGACGTCCGGCATACGTTCCGCGATGCCGACGAAATCGAACGCCTGCATGTTGCGCTTGGCTCGCGCCACCACCCCTGGAGCCAGCGGGCCGTTGACATAGGCGACCATGTAACGCGTTTGACAATTATCGAAAAAAGCAAGCTCGCGCGGCTCCAGTTCGCCGAGAAATTTTTCCAACACTCTGGGATTGGATATATTGACCTTCGCCAGCCTCCTGGCGAGCTGTTGGACGAATTCGGGCAATGAGGCGAAAGCCATTTTCTGGCGAATATCGGTCTGGTAGCGCACCCAGGCCAAGTGCGAGACGAGTTGTTCCAGGGGCGAGCGCAGAACCGTCATGACAAATCGCTGTTGCCCGGAAAAATGTTGGTGCAGGCGCGGGTAAACAAGGTGAGCCGAAACGAAACGGCGGGTATCAGCCGTGGAATGGTCGGCAGTTTTGTCGCTCAGTAGATTCTCGGCGTGCAACAAGCAATTGTCCTTGCCGAGGCGCTCGGTGAAGTACTGATTGACGGCCGAACCGCCGGCTTTTGGAATATGAACGTACAGGATCTTTTTCATTGCATCAGCATCGGGGCATCATTCTCTCGGAGTGGAGGCTCAGATGCGGATTGAAATACGGGTCGGTTTCTGCCAACACCACGGCATGACGGAATTGCATATATCTCGCTTCCGTTGAAAAGCGCTTTTTCTTCTCAGCGGAATCCTCGTAGCCTCTGGAAATCGACTCTTTATGGTATAGCACGGCGGCCGGTTCGTAAATGTTGAGATACCCCTGGTCGCGGAGCCGGATGCACAAGTCGATATCGTTGAAGGCGATCGCCAGGTATTGCTCTTCCAGTCCGTTCAACTCGCCGTATAACGATTTCTTGATCATCAGGCAGGCACCGGTCACGGCACTGACGTTCTGCGTGACGTGCGGGCGCGAAAAATAGCCGTTGGCGCTGTTATCGATGAGCTTGTGCGAGTGTCCGGCGACGCCGCCGATGCCGAGCATCACCCCGGCGTGCTGGATGCGGTTGTCCGGATAGAGCAATTTGGCACCGACCGCGCCGACCTCGCTGCGTTGCGAATGGGCCAGCATTGCACCCAGCCAATCGGGCGCGATGACTTCGGTGTCGTTGTTGAGCAGGAGTAGATGTTCACCGCTTGCCAACGTGGCGCCGAAATTATTCATGGCGGAGAAATTGAATGGCTTATCGTACTTTTCGAACCGGATACGTGGATCGTTGGCACAAAGTTTTTTCATCAGCCGGTGTGTCGCCGCTTCGACACTCTGGTTGTCGAGGCCGATAATTTCGTAATGATCATAGAGCGTCCGGTCGAGAATGGATCGGATGCAACTTTCGAGAAGCTTAGGCTTATCGCGGAACGGGATCAGGATGCTGACTTTCGGCCGGCCGGTAACTAAACGCTTGACGCGATAAGTTCCGGGTCGTTCACCAAGTTCGATCGTGGCCGGAATATTCCGCCGGCCGAGCGCCTGTTCCACCGCCTTGCGACCCGCTTCCCACGGCGCGGATTTGGCGGTGAATGCCCGCGCCGTTGAGCCTTGGACCGCACGCCAATGGTACAAAGGTATCGGCACATGAACGATTTCATTCGCCGTTTCTGAGGCGCGCAGCAGAAGGTCGTGATCCTGCGAGCCGTCGAATTCGCCGAGCAGTCCGCCGCACGAACTGACCAGCGACTTGCGGATCACGGTCATATGCGAGATGTAATTCTGGGACAGTAAAAGATCGGGCGACCAGGCGGGTTTGTAGTGCGGGTCGTATTTTTCTTTGCCGGCCTCGTCGATTTTGTCTTCGTCCGTGTAAACGATGTCAGCGCCGGTCTTTTCGATCGCCCTGGCGACTTGCAACAGCGCATCGGGTTCGAGCAGGTCGTCGTGATCGACAAAGGCGATGTAATCGCCATCGGCAGCACCGATACCTTCGTTGGTTGCCGTGGAAATGCCGCCGCGGTTCGGGCGCCGGATGAGACGAATGCGGGGGTCACCTGCGATCGCTTCGAGCGCGGCGCAGGTTGCAGGATCCGTTGAAGCGTCATCGACCAGAATCAGTTGCCAGTACGGCCAGAATTGGCCGGTGACGGAGTCGATCAGACCGGCCAGCCACTCCGGTTTCGTGTTGTGAAGCGGCACGACGACGCTGATCGCCGGCCGGCGCTGCCAATGTCTGATCTGGGTGTCGAGCCGGGCGCGTGTGTCGGGCGCCAGGTTCCAGTGCAACGGCCGGGGCGGCGGAGAAACGGGAAAGCGCCGCGGATAGGATAAGGATAGGCGGAAATCCCGGCCAAGAACCAATTCGTCAGGCTCCGGGGCGCGATCATGAATGGGCAGTGCGGCGATATTTTTCAATTCACCGATCAAACGCGCCGTGTCCAATTCGGCGGTCGATGCCGCCACACGCAAACCGAGCCGGCGCAGCAGATTGGCGATCGTCTGGCCGTAGCGCCACGAAACGGAGGCGAAAACGGATTTTGTGATCGTTTCCAGGCTTTGCACAGCGATTTGCAATGCGGCCAGGGATTGCAACTCGCCGGAGCTGGTTGGGCTCTCGGTGTTATGGTTTACCTTTCCCTGTTTGTCGCTTGACTCGGGCATGGCCTGGCAATCCTTATCCAGATGGAATCGAACCTGATGCCCGGGCGCGCCGGCGCTGCGATTCCTGATAGGCGGCGATAATGGTGCCGGTGTCACCGGCGGCGGCGACCCTGCCGTCCTCGAGCCAGATGCCGTGCCGGCACAGGCTCTTGACCACCTGGGCGTTGTGCGAAACCAGAACGAACGTCATATTGGACTTGAGCTTTTCGCCCATCAGCGCCGCGGCCTTGCTGCGGAATTCATCGTCGCCGGCCGAGAACGCCTCATCGATCAGCAGCACAGCAGGGTCATTATAAAACGACGCGGCAAAGCCCAAACGGCCGACCATCCCCGAGGAATAGCTGCCGAGTGGATCTTCGAAAGCGGCGCCGAGCCCGGACAACTCTTTTACGGCTTCGATGTTTTTCAGTACCGCGCGTCGCCGTTTGCCTTGCAACATGCCGGCCATCACCGCATTTTCCCGGCCGCTGAGATGGGGGACGAAGCCCAAGTTGATGGTCAGGAGCGCGGCGCTACCTAGTGTGTTGATCACTTGGCCCTCGTCCGGAGCGAACACTCCGCTCAGCAGTCTGAGCAGGGTGCTTTTTCCGGAGCCGTTGCGCCCGATCACGGCAAACGAATCGCCTTGCTCGATGGTGAAACTGACATTGCGCAGGGCCCATTTGTCGCGGTGTGCGAACAGGCCGCGGCGCATGCTGTACCGCACGCCGACGTTATCCGCGCGCAGCTTTCCCATCAGGCGACCTGTAACACTTTGGCGTAGACGATATTCAGCGAACGCATCAGCCGCAGCCCAAACCAAATCATGATGATCGATAACGCCATAACGAAGAGCATGGCCTGCCAGTTTGGACCCTGCCCATGAAGCAGGACCGCGCGGCTTGCATCGATCACGTGGACCATCGGGTTGAGATCGAAAACCCACTTGTACCGTGCCGGCATCTGCGCCAGATCGAAAAAGATACCGCTGAGGAAAAACATCAACATCAGGGCATGCGAAACCACGTTGCGCAAATCTGGCAAGAGAGGCGCCAGGGCGGCGATGATGAATGAAACACCGCAGATCAGCAACAATTGAACCACCAGCACCGCCGGCAATTGCAGATAGTGCCAGGTGAGCGGCATGCCGGACAAGGCAAGATACACCGCCAGCAACGCGAAGGCAATCAGAAACTTGAACGTGTTGCCGGCGATCAGGGTCGCCGGGAATACCCACTTTTCGATATCCAGCCGCAAGATCAACTGCCGGTTCTGCATGATCGCGCCGCTCGAAAAGTTGACAGAAGTCGCGAACCAGCGCCAGACGACTATACCGATCAACAAGAATTGAACAAAGTTTTCAGTTCTTCCGGCACCGCGCAGACCGATGCCGAACACCATGTAGAAGATGAGCATTTGCAACAGCGGATCGAATATCCACCATAAAATCCCGATGTAAGTTCGCCGCGCTTCCGCCTTAAGATCGGCATAAGCCCTGAACCAGACCAGTTCCCAGAGATTTTTCTTCATCTGCGTTTTGTCCGCTGTGTGTCAAAGCCGGCATACAAGCCGGCAAGTACCGCCTTTACTTTTGCCGCCCGGTTTTGCTCCAAAAGCACGATGGCGATGAGGTTTTTGGGTAAGTCGATGAATATCCGCCGCGCGCACCAGGCCGGAGCGGTCCGCCGATAACGCTTGACCAGGCGGACCAGGTTATACGCCCATTCGCGCCGGCGTTCCACCGAATGGCCGCTGCTTTGCCAGATTCGTCCGCAACAGCGGACACAGGAAACCTCGCCGATTTCATGTTCGAAAAGTGCGGCCCGCGTGCCGTAAACAGCATGACCCCGGCGCCGCAGGCGCAGGCAATATTCGTGGTCGGCATGGTCTACAAAAAAACTTTCATCATGACCGCCGAGGTCGCGGTGAATCGCCAGATCGAGCAGCGAACCGGAATTGAGCGCCACGGTCATCTCTCCGACAAGGCCGCCTCCGACTTGCAGATAACCGGTAAATGCCGTACCGCACAGCTCGGTGACGTAATTTGCAGCGAGCAGCGCCGGCGGGCGATCGAGCGCGCTGCAGCACTCGTTGAATCTGGCGCGGAAATCCGCCGGAATCCGACTGTCCTGGTCGAACAAAATCAGCCAATCGTATCCCGCCTGTAGGGCGGCGGCGCAAAGCTGGTTGATCGCCGCCGCCAAGCCACGGTTGGTTTTGTTCGATATCACTTCGATGCCTGGTGCGGCGGACTGCAAACGGGACGCGGCGTTATCGGCGATGAACAGCCGATCGAACTGATCGCGCAACGCCGCGATCAAGTGAACGGCGGCCGGTGGCGGCTGGTAAAGGACGACACCGGCCGCGATCCGATCGGGAGGCCAGGTCGCTCGGTGTGCCGATATCTGCGTGTCCGGTATCGTCTGCGGCGCGCGGCTCATCGCTCGAACACGGTCCGCTCGCCGCCCAATACATAGCGCCGGAAATAATCCCGGTAGGAGCGGAAGAAAAATCGTTGCCGGCACAACACGTTATACGCGGTAATCCGGCGCTTCCCAAAGGTCCGGCGGGCGCCCGGTATTTGACTCAGCAGGCGCAGCGTTTGCGCCAGTGCTGATAACTGGACCGCGAGCAGCCGGCGGCGACCCAACACGAGCGGCACGAACAGCAGGGCCACTGTCTTGGCCAGAATCCAAGGCGCATTCCAGGCGATCACCGGCAGCGGCATTAACTTCAAGTAGGTGTAATTGATGTTGACCTGCAAGCGGACAGCGTAGTTGAAATCCCGGACTTTGTCGAGCGAGGCACCGATGCGGTGGCGGACAACCGCCGCCGGGGCGTACACTTGCCGGTAACCAGCCAACATGGCGCGCAGCCCCAACTCGGCATCCTCGTAGCCGGTGACAAAAAATTCGTCGAACAAACCGATATCGTCAAGCATCGCCGTGCTGAACAGGCAGGCCCCGGCGCACACGCCGGGGATTTCCGCGGCAGCGTCGTATTCCGCCGCCGGCCGACCAGCGCCGCGCGGCAGTACTTCGCCGGTGTTCAAAAATAGATGACCGGCATTGTCAAGCCGGGCCGGGTCGTCGAGGCGCAGCATACGGCTGGCCACGGCGCCGGCTCCGGTCGCCTGGACTGCTTCGACCAGTGCCGCAAGCCAAGTTGGTTCGGGCACGGCATCGTTATTGAGCAATGCGACGTATGCCGGTCGGCGGGCAGATGCTTCTAAAATATCGCGCAGCAACCGGTTCATGCCGCGCGTGAAGCCCAGGTTGCTCCCATGATCGCTGAGCGTGATGCGCGCCTCGCCGCTGTAACGATGGTTGAGCCGAGAAAAATCGTCGCCGTCGGAACCGTTGTCGGCGACGACGATGTGGAAATTGACGCCGGTGGACTGCAGCAGGGCGTCGAGGCAGCGGCAGGTGTCGCGATAACCGTTCCAGTTCAGGATCAGCACCGGGATAGCGGTTTCCGAATTCGCTTGCGAAGTCATCGATGGTTGCTGCTCGGTCATCCCTCACGTCCGAAGAAGCGGAATTGCAACCGCTCGCCCTGTAGATCGCCTCGCTGTAACGGGATTATAACGTTATATACTTATTCTACCCCGCTGCAACAGCCAACGGCGGGAGGCAGGCCAAATCGCGGGCTTTGAGCGGCCCGCAGGAGGGGTACCCGGCCCCCAGTCGTCGCCGGCGGGAAAATGAATCGTCATTCGGGTATACTCTGCCCCGTCGCATCAGGACATTGGGAGATGGGAGGTTTAGGAACTTGTGTACGGGCCGGTCTGTCGCGCACCGGCAGTCACTTATTGCTTGGGGAGTCCCCGCAAAGTAAAGCGGCGGCGTCTGCCGTGCTCGTACTCCCGGCGCGCGACGAAGCGGCCGATGTCGGCAGCGTCGTCCGGCGGGGCCGGACACAGGGTCTGCAGGTCATCGTCGTCGACGACCATTCCACCGATCGCACCGCCGAGATCGCCCGCGCCGCCGGCGCCGATGTGCTCAGCCTGCCGTTTCACGCCGGCAATTGGACGGCGATCCAGACCGGTCTGCGGTATGCGCGTTCACTGAGGTATGGTTATGTCGTGACGCTGGACGCCGATGGCCAACACGATCCCGAACAGGCGCTGGACCTGCTGGCCCGGATGGACCAGCCCGGGGCGCCCCATGTGATCATCGCCTCGTGCCCGGCGCGTGCCAACCAGCGACGCAAACTGGCTTGGCGCGTGCTGCGCTGGCTCAGCGGATTGCCATTCGACGATTTGACCTCGGGTTTTCGGGTTTACGATCGGACCGCCGCCGATCTGCTCGCCTCTCCGGAGTGTACCTTGCTGGAATACCAGGATATCGGCGTGCTGCTGCACTTACGCCATTACCGCCTGCGCATCGCTGAGGTGGGCGTCCGAATGCGGCCGCGCCGTACCGGTCGCTCGCGGGTATTCAACTCCTGGCTGGTGGTGTTTTATTATCTCCTTTATTCAAGTCTGATTGGCGTCAGCCGCAGAGTGCGCAGGCACCGCCGATGAGCCCGTTGCAGATCTTTGCCGCTGTATTGGCGCTGGCCATGGCGACCTTGATCGTCTGGCTACTGCGCCATGACCGGCTGCCGGTCAGCCACTCGATCTGGTGGTTGGCGGTCGCGCTGCTGATCGCTGTTTTCGGGTTGGCACCCGGTCTGATCGACGCGCTGGCCAGGCTGACCGGCATCGCTTACCCGCCGTCTCTGCTCTTTTTGCTGGCCATCTTGACGCTGCTGATCAAAGTGTTGCACGAGGATTTGGAAGTATCGACCACCCGGCGCCGGATGCTCCGCCTGGCGCAGAAAACCGCGATTCTCGAACAGGAAATCGAGAAGCTCAAGCAACGGCTTGCAGCGAATGATAAGGCGTAAAAAGCCTCACCCGTCTCAATACCCGCCCAGCGCCGCTCTCGCCCACATTACGATGAGCGAGACGAAGGCCATCTTAACCCAATTGTTGCATAAGTTCCCGGAATTCTCGGTCAAGCTGGCGAGTGCAGCTTGTCCGATTCTCCGAAGAACCGTAGTAATTCTACGGTTCGAGGGGAAGCGGACAAGATGTGCCGCCAGCTTGGGCGAGAAACCGGGCGCGTCACCTTAGGTTAATTCGATTTTGCTGCTAATAGCGACATAACTATATGATTTCATGGCGAATTTAATGAAGTCGAGCAAAATTTATGCAACTATTGGGTTAAGTTACTGGCTCGCACCACTTCTTGTGGCGGTGGTGACGGTGGCTTATTGGCCGTCGTTCACCGCCGGGCTTTTCCTCGATGATTTCCGTATCATCGTCGAGAGCGACGCCCTGCACAAAGTGTTCGACCCGGCCGCGATCTGGCATTTTTCAGCGGCCCGCTTTATCGCCTCGTGGACGCTGGCGGCCAACTATGCGCTGCACGGCGACCAGGTGTTCGGTTATCACCTGGTCAATTTTCTGATCCACCTCGGAGCCGGCGCGGCATTGTGGTCACTGCTCACCGCGCTCGGGTGTTCGCCGGCGCTGGCGGCGGCGCCCGGCAGGTACCGCCAGGTGCCGGCGATCGCCGCGGTGATCTTTCTGCTGCACCCGTTGCAGACCCAGGCCGTGACTTACATCGTGCAGCGTTACACCTCGCTGGCGGCGATGTTTTACCTGGCGGCGCTGGCGGCCTATGCCTGGGCCCGCCTGGGCGGCGGACGACCGCCCGGCGGCGGCTTCCCTGAACGATTATGGCGCTATGGTCTGGTGGTTCTGCTGGCCGGGCTCGCGATGTTCAGCAAACAATCCGCCGCAACGCTGCCGCTGGCCCTTTTGCTGCTCGAGCTGCTGTTCTTCCGCCGCCTGTCGCCGCGCGCCTGGGGCATGACGATCGGAGCCGCCGTGCTGCTGGCCGCCGCCGCCGCCGGGCTGGTGACGCTGCCGGCGTTCGATCTTGTCGGCTCAACACGCGCCACCGACCAGATCGCCCGCGGCGACTATCTGGCCACGCAAATGGGGGTGTTGTGGCGGTACATCGGGCTGTTCTTCTGGGTCGGCGAGCAACGGCTCGAGTACGACGTCGCGCTGGCCAGCTTTTTTTCCGACGTCACCCCATGGCTGTTGGCCGCCGGCCACCTCGTCCTGCTCGGCAGCGGGCTGGCTTTATGGCGGCGCGCCCCGTTGATCTCGTTCGGCATTGTGTTCTATTACCTGGCGCACGCGGTCGAATCGGGTTTTATGCCGATCGCCGATCTCGCTTTCGAACATCGCACTTACCTGCCCAACGCCGGGCTGGCGATGGTTGTCGCACTGGGGTTGGCATGGTTGGGACAGGCGCTCGGGCGTTACCGGATCGGGCCGCTGCTGGGCGCGGCGCTTTTGCTGCTGCTCGCCGGCTCGACCTGGAACCGCAACCGTTTATGGGCCGACCCGATTGCGTTTTTACAGGCCGATGCACGGTTGAGTCCCGGGTCGCAGCGTGCCTGGACCAGCCTTGGCAAGGAGCTGATGCGCAGCGGGCGCTTTGCCGAAGCGCTCTCCGCGCTGGAAGAAGCACAGCGGATCGGGGTGCTGAAAGACAGTGGCGACCTCAGACCGCCGACGCTGCTCAACATGCTCTTAGCGTTGCATTACACCGGCCGCAATCAGGAGGCTTTGGATCTGGCCGGCCGCATCGACACCAGCGCCCTCAACCAGACCGAACTGGCGTTTTTTTACGAGGCCCGCGGCCGTGCCCGGCTGGCCCTCGGTGACGCCCGCATGGCCCGCGAAGATTTGCAGCGCGCGGCACAAACCAATCCATCGATCGCGGTCGTCACCTTTCTCGCCGCCGCGGAATACGAACTCGGCCATCGCGCCCGCGCCCACCATCTCGCCGCACAAGTGTTGCAATCGGATCCCGAAAATACACTGGCCCGCGAAATCCACCGGCGCACGGAGTGACTCGACCACCGCGACTGACGCCATTCCAACAAAAAGGACCACTGCGCTGCGGCGCGGGACGGATGATCGTTTGTTGCACATCGTCAAGAGAGATGACGATTGACAACAGTGACCGGCGAGCCTCGCCGCTGCCGGGTCAGGCGTTTTCCGCGGCGCGGCTAATTTCGGCGAGAACCTGCCGGCCGTAGGTTTCGAGCTTGTGGGCGCCGATGCCGGGAATCGCCGATAGGGCGTCCAACGTGGTGGGGCGTTGGTGGGCGATCTCGCGCAGAGTGCTGTCATGAAAGATGACATAGGGCGGGACACTACGGGCGCGGGCCAGTTGCAGGCGTAGCCGGCGCAGCGCTTCGAACAGCGCGGCACCGGCCGCTGTCAACTCGGCGGCGGGCGGGGATGGGGCGGCCCGCTCGGAAGTGCGCCGCGTGGACGGGGCCGGGCGGCAAAGTGGGAGTTCGACTTCACCGCGCAGCAGCGGCCGGCAGGCGGCGGTCAACTTCAGTTCGCCGTGTTCGCCGATGGCTAACAATCCGCGGGCGATCAGTTGGCGGTACACGGCGCGCCATTCGCCGGCGGCCAGGGCGGCGCCGATGCCGTAGGTGCTGAGCCGCTGATGGCCGAATTTGTCGATCCGTTCGTTCCGCCGGCCGCGCAGGACGTCGATCAGGTGATTGACGCCGAACATCTGCCCGCTGCGATGAACGCACGACAATGCCTGGCGTGCCGCTTCGGTGGCGTCCCAGACTTGCGGCGGGTTCAGGCAGTTGTCGCAATTGCCGCACGGAGCGCTGTCTTTTTCGCCGAAATAGGACAGCAATGTCTGGCGCCGGCAGGTGGCCTGTTCGCAGAGCGCGAGCAGTGCTTCCAGTTTTTGCCGTTCGAGGCGCTTGCGTTCGTCGCCGGCCGTCGAGTCGCGCAACATCCGGCCGAGAACGACGACGTCGTTCAGGCCGTAGCGCATCCAGGCCTCCGCTGGCTGCCCGTCGCGCCCGGCGCGGCCGGTTTCCTGGTAGTACGCTTCGATGCTGCGCGGCAGATTGAGGTGGGCGACGAAGCGGACGTTGGGTTTGTCGATGCCCATGCCGAAAGCGATGGTGGCGACGATCACCACGTTGTCTTCGTTCTGGAAGCGCTTTTGGTGCGCGGCGCGGGTCGCGGCATCGAGCCCGGCGTGGTACGGCAGGGCGGCGATCCCATGGCCGGCCAGCCAGGCGGCGACCTGCTCGACCCGCTGGCGTGACAGGCAATAGACGATGCCCGCTTCGTTCGGATGCCGGCCGGTGATGAACTCGAGCAGCGCGCGGCGCGCGTCATCGCCGCCGGCGCCGATCAGGTAGCGGATGTTCGGGCGATCGAAACTGCCGATAAACGAACGGGCGCCGGTGAGTTCGAGGCGGTCGATGATTTCGCGTTGCGTGCGTTCGTCGGCGGTGGCGGTCAACGCCACCCGCGGCACGCCCGGGAAACGGCGTTCGAGAACGTTGAGTTGTAGATATTCCGGGCGGAAATCGTGTCCCCACTGCGAAACGCAGTGCGCTTCGTCGATGGCGAACAACGCCACGTCGATGCGGCCGAGAAGGTCCAGGGTCCGTTCCTGCAGCAACCGTTCAGGGGCGATGTATAAAAGATCCAGGGCGCCGGCGGCGAGTTGGGTTTCTGTCGTCCGGAGCGCCGCCGGATCGAGGCTCGAATTGAGGGTTGCGGCGCGCACGCCGCTCTGGACCAGGGCCGAAACCTGGTCGTGCATCAGCGCGATCAGCGGCGAGACGACGATCCCGGTACCGCGCCGGGCGAGCGACGGAATTTGATAACACAACGACTTGCCGCTGCCGGTCGGCATCACGACCAGCGCCTTGCCACCGGCGATCAGGTGGTCGATGATCGCCTCTTGCGGCGGGCGAAAATCGTGGTAACCAAATACCCCTCTAAGCAGCGCCCGCGGCTCGGGTCGCACGGCCGTCGTGTTGGAGGTCATTGTTTTGGCGCCGGCTCCGCACCGGGCAGCGGCGGCAGTTCGGTCGGCCGGAGCAGATCGCTGAAGTAAAGCGTATTGAGCAGGATACGGGCGCTGCCCAGCCAATGACCGCGGAAAGCGAGCGGGTCGGCGATCCGGATCACCCACCCTGCTCCTTTGTTTTCGGCAACCAGCGCCGGCTGCCCGGCGAGGCGCGCGGCAAGCGGCGCGCCGAGATGGCCGGCCAACAGCGGCGAGGGGGCATAACGGGCAGGCGTGGCGTAGGGATTTTGCGCTGCCTGGAGTATCGTCGTCCCTTGTTTCAGCACCGCGACCTGCGGCCGCTGCAGACCGAACAGCAACGGGTGGCCGAGGTCGATGTCGAGTTGCAAGATCGCCCCGCCGAGCGTCCGTTCCGCGGTGTCCTTTTCGAACTCGGCGTAGGGCCGGGGCTCGAGCCGCGGCGTCTCGCCCACCGGCGCCGGCGGCGCGGCCGCGGCGGCCGTCGGCGGTGCTGGTGGTTCGAAATCGATCGTTTCGCTCCACAGCGCGCCGCTGCCGGTCGCGATCAGCCGACCGCCATGTCTGACCCAATCGGCGAGCCGCACTTTGAACGCCTCGGGCCAGGCGGTGTAATCGCCGTCGGCCAGGTAAATGTGGGTGTAGCGTTCGAGCGGCGCCTGGGCCAGCAACGGCCAATCGAGGCGAGTCGGCGTCAGGCCGGCGTAGCGGTCGAACAGGTACCACAAAGCCCCGGCCTGTTCCGGCTCGAGGCCGGGTCCGGTGACCATCAACGGGCGCGGCGGTTGGAGCGGTTGAACAGCCGGTGAACCGAGATCGACGTCGCCGGCGATGCTGCCGGCGGCGATCATTTCGACGTGATATTCGGCGGCGAGACGGGATACGGCGCGGGCCGCCTCTGCCATCCGGGAGGCGGGATATTGCGGCGCCTGATAGGCCAGTGGGATGACCAGGGTTCCCGGTCCGAGCGACGCGCTGCCGTCCAGGGCGCGCGTCGCGGCGAACACCCGCCAGCGATCAGCCAGCAAGCGCTGCAGGAGCCCGGCGGCACCCAACTGGTTCCACGGGACGAGCAGCACGCGGGGCTGGTCTTGGACAGCAACCGGCGACGCCGGCGCCGGTACTTCGGTCAGAGGCGCGCCGTGGGCCGGAACGCTGCCGAGCCGGGTGAAGGGCAAGTCGAAGGCCAGTGGCAGTGTCCAGGCCGAAACGTCGTAAAACGTCGAATCGGCGAATTCGGTGCGGGTCTCGAACAAGGTCGCGGCGAGCAGGCCGCGCGGCTGCCCGGCCGGCACGACCCAGGCGTGCCCGGCGGTGAACTGGATGCCGCTCTCCTCAATGTTTCGCCCCAGCGGATAAACCGTGATGCCATGGTGCAGCAGGATGTCGAGCAATAAAGCGGCGCGTTCGGGATCGCCGTCGTCAGCGAACAACCAGGCGCCCTGCTGAGCGGCCGCCGCTTTTAAGGCATCGCGCCGGTAGTCCAGCAGCTCGCCGCGCAGGCGATCGGCGCCGTCGATCGTCGCCAGGCTGGCGGCGACCTGATTGGCGATCGTCGCGGCGAAGGTGCGCACTCCGCGCGCCGTGGCGATCTGCCGGCCGCGGCTCGAGCCCTGCTCGAACAAAATGCCGACCGTGCCTATCAAGTCAGGATAGGTCGAACCCTTGCCGTGATAGAAATCGTCGAAGACCTCGCGGCTGAAATACATCTCGCCGCGCCGGTCGAACGCCGCGGCGTAATACTGGCCGAGCAAGGCCGTCAACTCCTGATTGCGGCGCGGCGTCAGCGGGTGGGTTCTGGCCGGCGCACCGGGCTGGAAAAAGAAGGTGTTTTCATAATTCATCTCGTGGTGATCGGTATAGACGTGTGGTGCGAAATCGCGCATCACAGCGACCCGCGCCCGGGTCTCCGGGTGAACGAGGGCCAACCAGTCGCGATTTAAGTCGAACCAGTAATGGTTATAGCGGCCGGCTGGCCAGCCTTCGGTTTTCTCGCGGTCCCAAGGGTCATCCACCGGATGGTCCGCATCGTGGCCGTTGGCCCAGGTGGCGAAGCGATCCAGGCCATCGGGATTTTGCGCCGGGTCGATCAGGATCACGGTGCGCTCGAGCAGCGCCGCGGTTGCGGCATCGGCGGCCGAAGTCCAATGCCAGGCGACCCACGGTGCGGCGTTGCTGCCGCTTGCCTCGTTGCCATGAATGCTGTACGCCTGCCAGACGACCAATGGCTCCCGGCCGGCGTGCACGCCGGCCAAAAGCTCGTCGAGGCGCGCCAGATTGGCCGGCGCGCTGATGATCGCCAACAGCAGCGGCCGGCCCTCGTGCGTCATTCCGGTCCGGCGTAAGGCGAGGCGCGGCGAAGCGGCGTCGAGCGCCGTGAAATAGGCGGCGAGTTGATCGTGCCGTACATGCCGCCGGCCCGCCGCGAAGCCGAAATAATCGTCGGGCCGGGGGACCGTCGATAGCCGCTCGATCGCCGGCAACACCGCCGCCAGCGGCTCGTCGCCGGCCGCGACCCGCTCCGGAAATGAGGTCAACAGGGCCGGCAAAAGCCAGAGCAGCGCAGCGCGCGGCGGGAAAATCGATTTCATTGTTGTGGCCGATGATGATGCCGATGCGGCGGTACTTTACCAGACACCCGGGCGGCGCCGGCGATCACCACCCGACGGCCATGCGTTATCATGAGCCGCCGCGACGCTGCTGAATGTATGGGGGAGGTCAATGGTTTTACATCATCGGATTTTGCTCGGCCTGATCCTCGGCGCGATTTGCGGTGTGCTGGTCAACATCGCCGCCGGCGAGGCGCTCTGGGTCGATGCGCTCAACTCCTATGTAGCGGGGCCTGTCGGGCAGATATTTCTACGCCTGTTGATGATGGTCGTCGTGCCCTTGGTGTTCGCGACGCTGGCGCTCGGCGTGGCGCGTCTCGGCGATCTGGGCAAGATCGGCCGCCTGGGAGCGCGGACCCTGGTGTATTTCCTGTTGACCACGACGCTGGCGGTGGGGCTGGGTCTTTTTCTCGCCAACAGCGTCGAGCCCGGCGCCGGGATCACGCCAGAAACGGCGGCTGAACTGCTCGACACCTATCGCGGCCAGGCCAATCTACGCCTGGAGGCGAGCGCGGCGCGCGATTTCGGGATCGACACCTTTGTCAACATCGTGCCGCGCAACCCGGTGCAGGCGGCGGCCGATATGCAGATGCTGCCGCTGATCTTCTTTTCGCTGATGTTCGGCATCGCGCTGACCATGATCCCGGCGGCGAAGGCGCGCGGCATGATGGATTTTCTCGAAGGGCTGGCCGGGGTCGTCACCAAGCTGATCGAACTGGCGATGAAGCTTGCGCCTTACGGGGTGTTCGCGCTGATTTTCGTCGTCACCAGCCGCTTCGGCTGGAACGTGCTCGGGACGTTGGGTCTTTACGCCGCAACCGTGCTGCTGGGACTTGCGATCCACGCCGCGGTCACGCTTTCCTTGCTGCTGCGTTTCGCTGCCGGCATCCGGCCGCGGCGCTTCTGGGGGCACGTGCGCGAAGCGGTGATCACCGCGTTTTCGACGTCGTCGAGCAACGCCACGCTGCCGACCTCGCTGCTCGTCGCCGAACGCAATCTTGGCGTTCCGCCGCAAGTCGCCGGTTTCGTCCTGCCGCTCGGCGCGACGATGAATATGAACGGCACAGCGCTGTTCGAGGGCATCACGATGCTGTTCGTCGCTCAGGTGTTCGGCGTCGATCTGACCCTCAGCCAGCAGCTCGTTGTCGTGATCCTCTCGATCCTGACCGCGGTCGGTGCGGCCGGTGTGCCGGGCGGTTCGATCCCGCTGTTGATGGTGTTGGCCGCGTCGGTCGGCATCCCGGGCGAAGGCATCGCCATCATCATCGGCATCGACCGCATCCTCGATATGGCGCGCACCGTGGTCAATGTCAGCGGCGATTTGACCGCCACCTGCGTCGTCGCTCGTTACGAGGGGGTGTGGGATGCGCAGCGCGCCGATCCCAGCGGCCATGCACCGGTGGCGCTCGAAGCGAAGGACGACGTCTGAACGAGAGCCGCTTCAGGTTCTCAAACCGATGCCTTTGTGCAGCAGGTAAAGCGCCAGGGCGGCGAGCGCCGCAACGAAGGAGACGAGTACGGCATAGGCGAATGGCAGTGGGACGTCGCTGATGCCGAGCATACCATAGCGAAAGGCGTTGACCATGTAGAGGATCGGGTTGAACGCCGAAATGTCGCGCCAGATACCGGGCAGCAGATCGACCGAGTAGAACACGCCGCCGAGATAGGTCAGCGGTGCCAGTACGAAAGTCGGCACGATCGCGATATCGTCGAATTTGCGGGCGTAGATGGCGTTGATCAACCCGGCGAGCGAAAAGGCGACGGCGGTGAGCAGAAAGGTGCTGAGCGTAATCCCCGGATGGGCGATGGCCAGCGGCGTAAACAGCCGGGCGACGACCAGCACCAACACGCCGACCAGCAGGCCGCGGAAAACCGCAGCACTGACATAGCCGGTCATGATCACCCAGTTAGGCAGCGGCGAAATCAGCAATTCCTCGATATGGCGGCCGAACTTGGCGCCGAACAGCGACGAGGAGACATTGCCGTAAGCGTTGGTGATCACTGACATCATCACCAGGCCGGGCACGATGTACTGCATGTAATCGATACCCTGCATCGTCCCGATGCGGCGGCCGATCAGGTTGCCGAAAATCACGAAATAAAGGCTCATCGTAATCGCCGGCGGGACCAGCGTCTGACCCCAAATGCGTAGAATGCGCACGATCTCGCGACGCAGTATCGTATAAAAACCGATCCAGTTGACTTTGGCATGATTCATAGCGCAGCCTCGGATCCGTTTTCGCTCAGCAACCTCATGAACAGCTCCTCCAGGCGGTTGGCTTTATTGCGCAGCGAGACGACGGAGATACCGCGCGCGTCGAGGACGGCGAAAAGCTCGTTGAGACTGGCGGCCCGCGGGATGGCGACTTCGAGCGTCGCCGGATCGGTCAGGTGGATCTCGAAACCGCTCAGTTCAGGCGGCGCGGCGAGCGGCGTTTTGAGGTCGAGGACGAAGGTTTCGCTGTCCATCTGCTTGATCAACGTTTTGACGTCGGTATGGGCGATGATCCGGCCGTGGTCGATGATCGCCAGGTTGCGGCAGAGCTGCTCGGCTTCCTCGAGATAATGAGTGGTCAGGATGACCGTGGTGCCGGCGCGGTTGATATCGCGCAACTGCCGCCACATGGCGCGCCGGATCTCGATATCGACGCCGGCGGTCGGTTCGTCGAGGATCAAAAGACGCGGCTCGTTGACCAGCGCCCGGGCGATCATCAAGCGCCGCTTCATACCGCCGGACAACGTGCGCGACGGCTGGTTGTGTTTGTCCCACAAGCTCATCTGGCGCAACAGGCGTTCGGCACGCGGCAACGCGACGCGGCGCGGCACACCGTAATAGCCGGCCTGGTTGACGACGATTTCGAGCGGTTTTTCGAACTGATTGAAATTGATTTCCTGCGGCACCAGACCGATGCAAGCCATCGCCTCGGCACGCCGGTGATGCAAGTCGAAGCCACAGATCTCCGCCGCTCCCGAGGTGGCGTTGACCAGCGAACTCAATATCCCGATCAGCGTCGATTTGCCGGCGCCGTTGGGGCCGAGCAAACCGAAAAAATCGCCCTCAGCGACTTCGAGGTCGATGCTGTCTAGCGCCTTGACGCCGTTCGCGTAGGTTTTACTCAACTGGCGGATGTGCAGCGCCTGACTCATACGGCTATGACTTTTGGCAGGGTGAATGAGAGAAGGGGGTTGGGTATACTTCGGCGCTGCTATTGTAGGGGTTGATCCATGCGCATTGCAAAACAGCGGGCGGCGCACGGCGGGGCGTTGGCCGTTCTGGCGGTCTTTTGCATGCCGTCCTACGCCGTGCAGTTTGAACCTTGTTTTTTGCCGGCCGCCGGCGGCGGCACCATGCACGCCGCCGAATGCGGCACTCTCGAGGTCGCGGAAAACCCTGCCGCCACAGACGGCCGGCGGATCGGCCTGCGCGTCGTCCGGGTGCCGGCCCGCGTCCCACGTGATCCCGATCCCTTGTTCATTTTCGCCGGCGGTCCGGGCCAGGCGGCGAGTGAGATCTACCCGCAGCTCGCCGCGGCCCTCGAAAAAATCAACCGCGGCCGCGACATCGTACTGATCGACCAGCGCGGTACCGGCGGCTCAAACCCGCTGCATTGCCAACCGCTCGAAGATGATGTGGCCCGGCCGTTCGATCCAACTGAAGTCCGCCAAGATGCCGCCCGCTGCCGGCGCGAGTTGGAGACCATCGCCGACCTGCGTTATTACACGACGGCGCAGGCGATGACCGACTACGATGCGGTGCGCGAAGCGCTCGGTTACGAGAAGATCAACCTGTGGGGCGGCTCTTACGGCACGCGCGCCGCGCAGGTCTACCTTAGGCTTTACCCCGACCACGTGCGGCGCGTCGTGCTCGACAGTGTCGTGCCGCCGCGCCTGGCGCTCGGCACCGAACACGCGCCGATGCTCGATCATGCTTTGCGCTTGATCTTGGATGACTGCGCCGCCGATCCCGCCTGCGCCGCAGCCTACCCCGATCCCGCCGGCGACCTGGCGGCGGTGCGCGAGCGGTGGAGCACCGCACCGCACAGGGTCGAAGTGCGCGCGCCGCGCACTGGCGCACGCCAGTCGATGCGCGCCGACCGTGAAACGCTCGCCGGGTCGATACGGCTTCTCGCTTATTCCAGTGTCACCCAGGCGCTGTTGCCCAATTTACTGCACCGCGCCGCCGGCGGCGAGGATGAAATCCTGCTCGCCCAGGGCCTGCTGGCGGCCGAACGCCTGACTGACGAGATCGCCCGCGGCATGGAGGCGAGCGTGATGTGCAGCGAGGATTTTCCGTTTTTTCCCGCCGCCCTGGAACAAGACGAGACGCTGACCGGCAACGCCCAGTGGCAGGCCATCGCCGCCATTTGCGCCGCCTGGCCGGCCGGCGAGGTGGCTGCCGATTTTCACGAACCGCGGCACAGCGAAGTGCCAGTGCTGCTGCTCGCCGGCGAACGCGATCCGGTCACGCCGCCGGCCTACGCCGATGAGACAGCCGTGCAGTTTCCGGCCTCGCAGGTTGTCATCGTGCCCGGCGCCGGACACTTGGTGCTGACCACCGGCTGCGTGCCGCGACTGGTCGCCGAATTCATCACCGCCGAGGACGCCGCATTCTCGAACCTCGATACGACGTGCCTTGATCAGCAGGCGGCTGAACCGTTTTTCACCACCGCTCTTGGACCGCAACCATGATCGCCGTCGAAAATTTAGCAAAACATTTCGGGGCGGTGCAGGCCGTGCGCAACGTTAGCTTTACTGCCCGCGACGGCGAAATCACCGGCCTGCTCGGCCCGAACGGCGCCGGCAAGACGACGACGCTGCGGATGATCACCGGCCTACTGCCGCCTGACGATGGTTCGATCCGGATCGACGGCGTCGATCCGGGCGCCGAGCCGCTTGCCGCCCGCCGCAGGCTCGGCGTGTTGCCCGATGCCCGCGGCCTATACCGCCGGTTGACCGGGCGCGAGAATTTGCTGTATTTCGGCCGCTTGCAGGGGCTCGCGGCCGGCGACTGCGGCGCGCGTGCAGATGAACTCATCACCACCTTGAACATGGCCGATTTCGCCGACCGCCGGGCCGAAGGCTATTCGAACGGCCAGCGGCTCAAAGTGGCCATCGCCCGCGCCCTGATCCACCGGCCGCGCAACGTCCTGCTCGACGAGCCGACCAACGGCCTCGACATCATGAGCATCCGCGCCCTGCGCCGTTTCGTCGCCGAGTTGGCCGCCGCCGGCCACGCGGTGATCCTCTCGACCCACGTCATGCAGGAGGTCGCGGCGCTGTGCCGGCGCATCGTCATCATCGCCGGCGGCGCGGTGGTCGCCGACGGCAGCGGTGAGGATCTGATCCGGCGGACCGGCACGGCCACGCTGGAAGACGCTTTTGTCGCCTTGACCGGCGGCGAGGGGATGGCGGCATGAAAGCGTGGCGCATCGTCTTCGGTAAAGAAGTCCGCGAAAACCTCCGCGACCGGCGAACCCTGCTCTCGTCGCTGGTCTTCGGCGCGATGTTCGGGCCGCTGCTGTTCGCACTGATCTTGGGCATCGTCATTTCGCGCGAAGCCGACAAGGCCGAACAGGAACTCAAATTGCCGGTCACCGGCGGCGCGGCGGCGCCGAATCTCGTCGCCTGGCTCGAACGCCATGGGGCGGTCATCGAGACGGCACCGGACGACCCCGAACAAGCGATCGCCGAACGCCGGGTCGATCTGGTCGTCCGGATTCCCGGCGAGTATCCGGCGCAATGGCTGAGCGGCGAGGCCGCCGTCGTCGAAATCCTCCACGACAGTTCGCGGCGCGATACCGAGCAAGCCGTGCGCCGGGCCCGCTCGCTGCTCGAAGCCTGGGGGGCACAGACTGGAGCACAGCGCCTGTTGCTGCGCGGCATCGACCCGGCGATCACACGACCTGTCGAGGTGCAACTTAAGGACCAGTCCACGCCGGAAAGCCGCGGCGCCCTGATCCTGGCGATGCTGCCCTATCTCGTCATGCTCTCGGTATTTATCGGCGGCATGTATCTGGCGATCGACATCACCGCCGGCGAGCGCGAACGGCGCTCGCTCGAACCGTTGTTGCTCAATCCAGTTGCGATCTGGCAAATCGCCGGTGGCAAAATGCTGGCGACGCTGTTGTTCGCGCTCATCGCGCTGGCCCTGACGCTGGCGATGTTCCGCCTCGGCATGCAGTTTCTGCCGGTCGCTGAACTTGGCGTGCGATTTAATCTGAACGCCCCGGCCCTGGTCGCCATGTTCATCTTGATGATCCCGGTGGCGCTGCTCGCCGTCGGCTTGCAGACCTTGACCGCCGCGTTCAGCCGCAGCTTCCGCGAGGCACAAACTTATCTATCGTTTTTGATGTTCGTACCGTTACTGCCCAGCCTGTGGCTGGCGGTCAGTCCCGTCAAACCCGAAGCATGGATGATGGCCGTGCCACTATTCAACCAGGCGCTGTTGATTCAAATGACCAGCCGTGCCGAAATCATCACCACCGGCTGGCACCTGGCCGCCGCCGCGTCGACCACCATTGCCGCCTTACTGGCCGCCGCGGCCGCCCTCCACTTCTACCGCCGGCCGCAGATGCTGGAGGGTTAGTCGCTGCCCCGATGTGGCGAACCGGTCACCCTCCATCAACCGCATACTGGCGCCGTAAAGCAAACGCGCCACCCGCGCGGTTGCCCCCATCATACGCCCCGAGACTTGCGTCACCTCCGAACGCGACAACACCACCGGCCGGCGGTCGGTCCGCATGCCGGATGTGACCGCCCGCAACCAGAGCAAATCGTTACCGAGCACCTGCTCAGCCCCCCATCTCCGCGGGATGCTATTTGTTGTGGAACAGAATGAAGCGTTGAACCCACTCGACATACGTTTTTTCGGTTCGAATGATCTAGTGCAGGGCACGGATATGCGTGCGAAGTTGATTGGGTAGATTTAGGGGCTTTTGACCATTGATAACCATTGAGTTTGAATCTAAGTTATTGAATTTGGTGAAATATTCTATTCAAGTGAACAATTGTACACCAGAAGAAATGTTTATGGTATATTACTTTGGTGCATAAATGTAGTTGGAGATCTTTTGGAGACACTCCATGAATGAAGCCACGGGAGCCTCGCCGGACCAGCCTCAGTCAGCGCCTGAGCAGAAGATCGACCCCGCTGATATAGCTAGCGTAATGGTCGCAATTAGGAAAGGCGACGATGACGAAATCAAAAAGGCTTTGTCAGCCCATGTGCAAGCACTGGTCGCAAAGCACAAGATGGACAAGTACAAACTCATCATTCTGTTCGACGAGAAGGACGAAATCTCAAACTGGCATGCCGACCGCATCTACAGCGCCGCGACCGGTGGCGAGTCGAAAGATATTCTCTTGGTTATTCATAGCACCGGCGGCAGCGTTGAAGCTGCGTACCTGATCAGTAAAACCTGTATCAGGCTGTCAAAAGTGAACTTTGTAGTCGCCGTCCCCAGAAAGGCAAAGTCTGCAGCAACTTTGATCTCCTTAGGTGCCGATGAGATTCACATGGGCCTAATGAGCGAGCTCGGTCCGATTGATCCTCAGTTCGGAGGCTTTCCCGCTCTGGCGATGCAGAATGCTCTGAGGTTGCTCGCAGACTTGAGCTGCAAGTATCCCGGATCATCTGAAATGTGGGGACGTTTTCTGTCGGAGAAACTAGATCTACGCATACTCGGGTATTTTGAGCGCGTGAGTGAATCCGCGGTGCAGTACGCTGAGCGCTTGCTTGAAGGAAAGGTGCTTCCGAAGGGTCAAACACCAAAGGTACTGGCCGATCACTTTGTGAATCATTACAAGGATCATGGTTTCGTAATAGACGCGGACGAAGCTAAGAAACTGTTGGGAGACAAGATCGCAAAACAGAATACTGCAGAATACAGATTTGCAAACGAACTGCACGGATCACTGGACCTTGTAAAGGTCTTCTTGGATTTCATCGGCAACAAGGACTACGACTACGTTGGTGGTGTTGAAGATGGAATCGTCATTCGTAAGAAGAAGGAGCGATAACACGGCGCTCAATCGGACGCTCGCACCTCGCGCCGGTTCGCTATGCGGTAGGCATGCTCAAGTAAACGCCAAGTGGTAATATCAGACAAAAGCCGGAAGATACTTTGGGCGCGATCTGGCAACAGATGCGCAATCTGCCGGCATCCGCTAGTCGTGGATGAAACGAGCGCGGATGCCGAGTCTGTTGTCGGGGATGAGTGCCATATTGTCTCAGGGGCCACGGGCGGACCACGTCATGATCCAGACTTCCCCGAGGGTGACATACACGCTCTTGCGAACCTAATGCTGCTCTGCCGAGTTCACCACAAGATGGTCGATGACCAGGCAGAAACTTACACCGTCGACGTGCTTCGGACCATTAAGACGAACCACGAGAAATGGGTCGAGGAAAAGCTTCAGGAGGATGCTCAAATTCCACCCGTTCGTATTAGACAGATAGGTAGCGAAATCCCAAAGCAACTCCCGGTAGTACAATCCGGCAAAGATCTGCTAAATCTTGCGATCGGATGCCATGGCGCGTATCACGACTATAGTGACGATCTCGATGAAGCGGACACGGAGCTGGTTGGAAGTCTCTTCCAGACTGTCTCAGATTGGGCAGACATCGGCGATGGCCTGGAGCCGATTGAGCGGATCCGCGCAGCCAAGTTGATTGACGATCTGCTTAAGGACCTAACGTCAAATGGGTTCATGGTCTTTGCCGCGATAGAACGCCAGCGAATTGAAGGAGGCGTCAGTTCGCCATCCGCTTTTTTCGTACTACACCTGTCGGTTCGCCGAGCAAGCGACCCGGGCGTCGTAAGTGCAAGAGATGATCGCTCCTAGAGGCATGCCCAACGAATAAGGTTAGATCGTGCGAGCGCAGCGAGCCGCGATCTTAACCGGTAGTTGAACAAGCCCGGTCGTGACGAAGAGGGGTTCTTTATAGAAGCAAACAAATCGGTTTGCTTTGAGGCGAGCAGTCGCGGGTTTTGATGCGTTGTGTTTTCTCAGGCCGAGCGCGGCCGTTGGCTTGTTGTCAAGCCGGCTCGATCAGGCTGTTTTTGTCATGGCTGGTTCCGCATCCTCCATGTCAAGCGAGGCACGGGTTGTGTCGTGCCTCGGTGGTCTATCCGGGTTGCCAATGCCGGCGAATAATCGATGTGATATGCATGGGGCTGCCGCAGTCGGGACAGCGGATCAGCCAAAGGAAGTCCGCGCCGCCAAGTGTGCGGGTTCTGGTTTCTCCGGTGCGGGATTCAACATAGCGAAAGGTCACCTTACCGTTTCGATTGGCCAGGATGTCGCGCCTGGCGATCACGCCCCGGTAGAGGTAGCGCGACAGATAAGCCAGCGCCGGCTCGCCGCGCCCGACCCGGCGACAATCGGCCACCCAACTGTTCGGGTTCCAGACGGTCCGGGCAGCAATCGAACCAAGCCGAAATCCGCCGCACCGCTGGCATAGGCCTCGATGGTCTTGTCGCTCATGTCCTGTAACTTCAGGGCTCTCAGGTGCTTGCGGTACAGCTCGTCGAACCGATTTTGCTCGGATTTGTTCATGGTGGTAAACTCCTTGAAAACGCGCCCCGCTTGGGCGACGGTCAAGGGTTACACAGAATGAATCGGGTTTTCTGCTGCGGAGCGGCTTCGTTCAACAATCAATTCCAGCCGACGTGCCAGCCGCTCCGCGTCTGTCACGCGGCTGAATTGGGGCGTTAGGCGGCATTGAAAACCAGCGAGTGGTACCGGAAAGAGACCTGGTCTGCGGAGGATGCCGCTGACTTTGAGCGCCGATTGGGTCGCTCACGGAGACAAAGAACTCAGTACTTAAAGTTACAAGCAGGGCATCTCGCAGGCACCAAGAAGGCGACACTCGCCGCCCCAGCCATCGAACTCGCAAAGCGATACCTCCAAGAGGATCCTAGTGGCATATTTGAGGCCCAAGCACATCTCATCATTGCCGAGTCCTATGCAACTTTGCGAGACACCGACGGCGCATTACAAGCATACCGCGAGGCAGTTGCGGCGGAGTTACGAAGGCCCAACGTACGGAACTACGCATACTTGCAGTACGCTTGGTTTGTGACTACAAACGATCTTTCCGGCGAATTCGAGAGTGTATTGAAGGCTATGGAACAAATGGATGAAAAGGACCTCATGTTCCCTATCAATCAGTATAAGTATTTCGGTTCTCTGGCAATCATTTCGGAGGCGTTCGGTGATCTCGGAAATGCTCGCCGTATGGCTCGCGATGCCCTCGATGCCGAGAAGAAAAACAGTCCCTTCTCGCGGCACAAGGATGCCGGAGTCGTTCGAGGCATTGATGTCTCAATACAGAGAAGGCTACGGCGTGTTGCCGCCTAACAAGACGTTCCAAAGGGACACAATCGCCGTGTCACATCTTTCGCAAAAGGCTCAAAAGCTGCGCCACGGCAATTCCGCCCCTGAACAGCGACATTAGCTTGTCCCCGTAACTTTGGAAAATGAAAGCAGTGAGAGAGTTAAAAATTGGGGATCGAGTTAAGAAGAATCCGGTTACTTGGATCGCCAATGATTTTAAGCCGATCGAGGACAGTCATGATCACCCCGACAACGACCCAACAGGCCACTCTGCCGCCCTGCCTCGGCAGGTCACTCGACAGATCACTCGTTTTTTCTTCACAGATCGGGGACGAAAAGGGTAGTGAAAGCGTAGAAATACGCCTGGCGATCATGGCGCTGTGGTGTTGCTCACGTGATCGATGTCATTTTTCACCCATATGGCGCCATTTCGTTTTCGCCTTAAAGGCGCCACCTGTTTTTCGGGTTAAAGGCGCCAGGGCGTATTCGCCCTAAAGGCGCCACCGGATTTTCGGCCTAAAGGCGCCACCAGGGCGGCCGGTTTTCGCGTTTCAGACTTCTTTCAATGGCCTACCCTCGGTTGTTTTGACCGAGGAGGGCCCGATGAACCGGAGGTTTGAGATGCACCAGTACCGACATATCCTTGCCCGCATGCGCCTTTGCGAGTCCGATCGCCAGATCGATGCGGCCGACCTGATGAATCGGAGAATGGCGGCCAAGCTGCGCAAAAGGGCAACCTTAATGCAGATGAACGAATATACGCCATGAGAAGCGGTTATGGTATATTATTTCGTTTCGAGGTGAACTGCAACATAACCATCGAACCCAGTCCGCCCCTGCAGGGCTCGGACCGCGCAAACCGCGCGCGGCCGCTGGTGTGTCACGTTATGTGCTCTTGAAAACACGAGTGAGGTGATTCTATGAAGCTCAAAGTAATTGTTCACGAGGCCGAAGAAGGCGGGTATTGGGCCGAAGTGCCCTCCATACCAGGCTGCGCGACACAAGGCGAAACATTCGACGAACTCCTCGGGAGCATTTACGAGGCCGTGGAGGGTTGTTTGTCCGTAGACATAAAGGATGTTCAGGTAACCGAAAAAGATAAAGTCCTGGAGATCGCTGTGTGAAGGCTATTTCAGGGAACGACTTCGCAAGGCTGCTTGAGAAAAAAGGCTGGGAATTGCGAAGAACGAAGGGAAGTCATCACATTTACACCAAAGCAGGAAATTCGGCTCGAATCGCCGCCCGCGATTGAGCACATGGGTGTAGATCATGGTTGTACTGACATCCTGGTGCCCGAGCAGCTCCTGCACCGTCCGGATGTCGTTGCCGGCCTCAAGGAGATGGGTCGCAAACGAATGACGCAGCGTATGCGGTGTCGCCGGTTTTGCCGTTCCCGTCTCGCGAACGGCCCGCTTCATGCCTCGCTGGACAAGCTTTTCATCGATATGGTGCCTGCGGATGACCCCGGCGCGAGGGTCGAGCGAGCGCTTGCGGGCGCGGAACACATACTGCCAACACCATTCACGGTCGGCGTTGGGATACTTGCGCGCCAGGGCAAAGGGCAGGTAGACTTAACCGTAACCTTCCAGAAGGTCGGCTTGATGAAGATCCCTGGCGCTGGCAAGCTGGATACGGAGCGGTTCGACCAGACGTTGCGTAAGCATCGTCACCCGGTCCTTTTGTCCTTTTCCCTGTCGGACCAGAATCTCTCCACGGTCAAAATCCACGTCCTTGACGCGCAACCGCACCCCTTCCATCAAGCGCATCCCGGTCCCGTACAGCAGTTTCGCCACCAGCGCCGCCACTCCGGTCATCCGACCCAGCACCCGATTGACTTCTTCGCGTGTCAACTGGCCGCCGCTCCGGGCGCTTGGCCCGAGTCACATCGGACAGCCAGGGGAGGTCGATCTTGAGCACCTGAGTGTAAAGAAAGAGAATTGCCGCCAGTGCCTGGTTCTGCGTCGAGGCGGCCACATTCCGGTCGACTGCGAGATGCGTCAGAAATGCCTCAACCTCGGGCGCACCCATTTCCCAGGTCCGTCAACACGGATTGGGTAAGCGTAATTCATAGATTGGTAGGAAAAGTTTGTGCTATGATGCGTATTTATACACCATTTAACATTTTTTATCAGCCATTTTTGGTGTCGAATTCTAGTTATGCATAAAAAGGGAACATCGAGTTGAGCACAAGTATCGAAGCACTGATAAGCGATCTAGGTGCTGTGTCTGCCATATTGGGCATGGCGACAGCTCTATCGATAACCTATATCGCCAAACGCAATCAGGAAAGAAAAGAAGCTGAATCACGGAAGAAAATCGAAGAAATCGCAAAAAGTATACCCATTATTCCTGGTAGTGCGATTAAAGGCATGCTTGCTGAGCAAGTGCGCCGAATGGAAAAAGAGCTTATTAATTCAGTTATCGCAGAATCTCATGCAACAGATAATGAAAAAGTCGAGAAAATAAGAGAGCAGATCAAAGAGTTTAATGAGCGCATAGCCAAGATAGAAAGCAAGTTTCCTGACGATTCAAAAATTGAGAAAATCTCGTCAATAAACGATGCAATATTTTCTGAACGAATTGACCAACTTCAGAAAACCGTTCAGCGCCTGGAAGAAAAACAGCTAAGTCGTTGGGATGTCGCGCTAGTAGTATCAATGATCGTAGGCGCTATTCTTACCATTGTGGCCGCAACATACGGTGTTTTGAGCTGGGTAACTACCAATGCATAACAAGGCCGTAAACTCGGACGCATTTTTCGTTCGCTGCGCTCACTACAAATGCACCGGTTACGGCTGGCGTTAAGCACACGGGACGCACGCATGAGCGACGGTAGGAAGATTCGCTACGACTCGGATGCCGAATCATCCGACCCGAACCTGCCCGGTTTTCTTGCGCGCCCCGAGGGGGCTCCCGTCTACCACGGCTTCACAGTCGTACCAGAGTCGATGACCGACGGGTGGGCCTACGGAGCAATTACGGAATACGATTGCGACGAACCGCAGTCCGAAGGAGATGGCTTTGTCATCGCACCAGACGGTTCCCGCGCGGGAATCGCTTGGGCGACGGACACACCCGAGTTTTACGAGATCCTTCCCCCTGACGACGAGAGATGGGGCGTCTACGGCGTCCGCTTTGCCCGACCGGTATCGTGTGTGGAAGACCTTGTCCGCAACTTTCGAGACGTTCTGCCCAGGCTGAAGGACCAGTATGCACGAGTGCGCCGTCTGACCGGTCGGGGAGATAGGTAACAAACAAGTCTGAAGACATGGGTTACACATTATGGCGCTTGAGTCTGCCATATTCGTCCTCGATACGCAAGTAACGTTCATGCAGGCGTCCGAGCTTGAGCATTCCGAAATAGACAGTCCAGATGCCGTTGTCAATTTCCTCCAGGCCGACATATTCACCCGCACAGACGATCGAAACGTTGACCCAAGCGCAGTTCCATCGAATGCCCCCATTGGCGCTGACATATCTAACCTCGAAGCGATCCGGATATTCGAGTGGTGGGAGTTTGTCGGGCATAGCGCGTGGGGATGGCTGATAGATCGAGGCCGGCGTCTGCTGATCCAATGCTTCATGGGGGCGTTGGTGATTGAATTCTGCGCGGAAGCGATTGAGTTTCCGTTGTTGTGCAGCCAGATTACCGGCTGCCGGGCGCGCAGCCTCCGCCTTTAAGGTGCGGTGCATCCGTTCATGACGTCCATTCTGCTGGGGCTTACCGGGTTCGATCAACTCAGGCAGGATCCCAAGCCGGACCCACCAGGCGGAGAGCGAGGAGAGGTGCGCGAGGGTGTTGGTGGCGAACGGCACGCCGTTATCGGTGCGGATGCGTAGGGGCAGGCCATATTCCTTGAACAGCCGGGTGAAGACGGATTTTGCCCCCCTCACGGCGGTGGAATACAACGCCTGGCACCCGAGCAGATAACGACTATAGCCATCGGTGACAGTGAGGGGGTAGCAATAGACGCCATCGCCGGTCTTGAACTGACCCTTGAAATCGGCGCACCAGAGGTCGTTGGGCGCCAGGATGGCGGTCTGGGGGCGGCCGGGGTGGCCGATCCGGCGCCGCTGGCGCGGTTTCGGCACCAAACCATGGCGCTTGAGGATATCGCAGGCGGTGGAGCGATGCGGCAGAACCCACCGGGGATGCTTTTTGTGGACGATGGCCAGGAGCTTTTTGGCCCCCCAATGGGGATGGTGGCGCCGGGCTTGCAACAGCGCTTGGACAATGGCCTCGGGTGTAGAATTGGGCGAGGTGCGTGGGCGTCGGGAGCGGTCCTCCAGGCCCACCGGTCCGTGGCGCAGGTAGCGATCGATCCATTTGTAGGCGGTCTTGCGCGAGATGCGATAGAAGTCGCAGAGCTCGGTGACGGACAAGATTCCTCTCAGGTAGTCGGCGATGAACTGTACTTTCTGGTCCATGGGCGATGTTTGACTCCAAGGCATGGGGCACCTCCTGGGTTGCCCCGGTATCTTGTCAAAGTGTTACCCATGTCCCCAGACTATACTGTTACCTATGTGTCCAGACTGTCCCTTGGTGCCGCCCAACGCAGCGCTCCAACCGACCGGCAAACCCTGGTGCGGGTTGCCAGCGGCTGAGCTTGGGCGTTCGGCGTCTTGAGAGACGCCCACGTATAGTATCCGAGCAATTGGCAAAGTAACCTTTATGCTAATGACAGTTGCACATCACCACCAGAATTTTCTCCCTTCATCGGTTGCCGAGTTGTCAAACCCGCAAACTGATATTCCTCGCATTGCCAAGGACAAAAAGCTCTTGGCAGAAATCGCGGCTGCGGTACGGCAAATCCCGACCGAACATCGCCTAGTTCAGGGCGATGCTCGCAAGTTGTCATTTCTAGAAAACGAGTCCATTCATCTCGTGGTCACGTCACCACCCTATTGGACACTAAAGAAATACAGAGATCACGATGATCAACTTGGAGATGTTGAAGATTACGAAAAATTTCTTCGAGAGCTTGATAAAGTCTGGGAGCATTGTTATCGCGCACTCGTCCCGGGAGGTCGGTTAATCTGCGTAGTCGGCGACGTCTGTTTGTCTCGTCGAAAGAACGACGGAAGACATACTGTTGTTCCCCTTCATGCTTCCATCCAAGAACATTGCCGTAAGATCGGCTATGACAATCTCGCGCCGATCATTTGGTACAAGATAGCCAATGCAGTTTTTGAGGCATCCGGGAATGGTGCTGGATTCTTGGGCAAGCCCTATGAACCCAACGCAGTAATAAAAAACGACATCGAATTCATCCTTATGGAGCGCAAACCGGGTGGCTATCGCAAACCCACTGTCGCAACTCGCGTGCTTTCGGTAATTTCTGACGAAAACCACAAACAGTGGTTTCAATCAATCTGGTCTGGAGTAACTGGCGCATCTACCCGTAATCACCCGGCGCCATATCCTGAAGAACTCGTGGAGCGGCTAATTCGTATGTTTTCTTTTGTGGGTGATACCGTGCTCGACCCGTTCATGGGAACGGGCACTACGACCGTGGCTGCCGAGAAATGGGGTCGCAATTCAATCGGGGTGGAAATTGATCCTCACTATTTCGAAATGGCGGAGAAAAGAATCCGGCAAGCAACTGCGACATTGTTCTCCCATGCCGCAATAAAAACCGACGCAATAAGGAAAGGCAATGGATTATAACGATCGCGTTTCGAAAGCAGTTAGATACTTCTGGAAAGTAAGAACTCAACAGCACAAAAAGCAAGGAGCAACCACCGGAAAGAAAGATGCGGGCAATCGGAGTGCTGTTACCGGTGGAAAGCATCTCGACGGTTTCATCAAACTATTGACTGAGCTCCTTTCCGAAGCAGGATTGCCAGACACCACCATACATACGAGAGCGACAACACTGCCTGGATATTTCAGGCCGACCAAAAATTGGGATTTGGTCGTAGCCGTTGACGGCATGCTTTTGGCGTCAATCGAGTTCAAGGCCCATATTGGCCCGTCGTTTGGAAACAATTTCAATAACCGTGTCGAGGAAGCTTTGGGCAATTCCACTGACCTTCTAACCGCATACCGAGAAGGCAAGTTCAGGCCATCGCAACGACCTTGGCTTGGCTGGTTGATGTTGTTGGAGGATACCCCGAAATCTACTGCGCCGGTTCGCGTTGATGAGCCGCATTTTGAGGTTTTCGACGAATTCAAGAAAACTTCGTATGCAAGGCGATACGAGCTTTTTTGTGAACGTCTAATGCGAGAGCGTTTGTACGATGGAACCTGTCTCATCCTGTCCGACAAAGCTGGCGGTCTGAAGGGAAGATTCAAGGAGCCAAACCCAGAATTCAGCTTTTCCACGTTTGCAACTTCGTTAACTGCTCACGCAATGGCCTATGCCAAGTTGCGCAAGAAATAAGACGCCGAACACGACGCTCAGCCGGACGCGCCAAAAGCGGCGCGCCGGTTAGCTTGGTCGTTATGTGATTGACACCCGTAACGATCTGGATTACACTAGGTTTCATGATTCGGAGTTTCAAGCATAAGGGCCTTAAGCGCTTCTTCGAAACCGGATCGACTTCGGGAATTAAGGCCCAGCACGCGAAAAGACTCCGCCTGATACTCGGCCGCCTTCATGCTGCCAGACAGCCGAAGGATATGAACCTACCAGGGCTTCGACTTCACGAACTAAAAGGAAATCGATCCGAAACATGGGCAGTTGATGTTAGTGGTAACTGGCGAATTACCTTTCGGTTTAAAGGCGATGATGTTGAGGCCGTGGACTATGAAGATTATCATTGAGGTGCCTTATGCTCATGCACAATCCACCACATCCTGGCGAAGTTATTCGAGAGCTTTGCCTCGAACCGCTGGATCTATCCGTCACAGAGGCTGCAAAGGCCTTAGGTGTCAGCCGGAAAACTTTGAGCGCAATACTAAACGGACGTGCCGGTATCAGTCCTGAAATGGCTGTACGGCTGTCGATTGCATTTGATACTACCTCAGAGAGTTGGCTCAACCAGCAAAGCCAGTATGATCTTTGGAATGCTGAACAGCACCGCAAGGAGATGCAGGTTAAGCGTCTTGTTGCTGCCTAGCCAGCATTCATCACATGTCAACCGTTTCAACCCGGACACGGGCAAAGCCCGCGCGGGTTAATTGGCGCGTTATGCGGCCGTACAGGCGGTTGAGTTGACCTTTTCCTGAATTTGATCAAATCGAGTAAAATTTATGCAACGATTGGGTTGAGTCAGCAAGCGGTGCATTGTTGGCTGGTAAGCAAATTTCGTATTTATGGGAAAGACATGCGCGTCTTGGCAAGATACTGGCGTTTCATTCGATTTATGCGGCGTTTTGATCTATCGGGCATTCAACACAGGTTAGTTATTACTTTACGCTAAGGCGTTCCGGTACTCGCCGGAACCCGTTCGCCGGTCGGTGGATGAGTTGAAAAATAAGTGATCAGGCCGCTGTCGGTGGCCGGGCCGAGGCGTTCGAGCAGGCGGCGGAGAACTTCGGGGTCGTCGCCGTGTTGCCGTAGATAGCGAAAAGCGAGGTCGTCGGCCTCCGTTTCAAAACGCCGCGAGTAAGCGCTTTCGGTCAGCCACACGGGCAGCGCCGCCAGCGTGCCGCTGATGCTGGAAACGTCGCTGGTGATCAAAAATATCATCACCGAGGCGATCGAATTGCGCAGCAAAAGCCGTAACAGGTGGCGTTCCTTGACGTGGCCAATCTCGTGGGCGTATACCGCCCGGATTTCTGCATCGGCGGCGGCCAAGCCGAGCAATTCGTCGGTGATCACGACCGTCCGCGAAGGGAGGGCGAAGGCATTGGCGCCGAGCGCCCCGCCACCGCGGACCAGCAGGCGGATATCGAGTTCCGGGGCCATGGCCTGCCTGACTTCAGCGAACAATGCCTGTTGCCGCGTCTGCTCTTCTGCGGCGAGCCGGCTGGCGGCGAAAATCGTGTGATCGAGCACTTCGATGCTGTTTTGCGTCAGTACCCGCTCCCATTCCGGGGGAATCAGCCGCGCCGTCAGGTCGGCGGCGAACGGGATGCCGAAGACGACGAACCCGACGCTGGCGATGAGCAAGACCAGTAAGGAGGCGAGCGCGAAGCGCCAGCGCCGTTCGAGCCGCGAGGCGAAGCCGCCGACACCGGTTTCCCGGCGGTCGAGCCAGGCATCGAGTTCGGGCGCGTAAGGAATCTCGAGGTGTTCACCGCCCTCGAGGTCGACCCGCCGCGGAGCGCGCCCGTAGCGCTCATGGACGCGGCGCAGCGCCAGCAGATCGCCGTTGTGATCGGTGCCGGCGGCAACGCGCCGGCGCAAACCCCCACCAGAGACGGCAACCTCGATCACCCGGCCGGTGGTCGAGCGGCCGTCGAACAGTGAAACGTTAATCCAATCGGCCGGCGCTTCCGGGTTCATAACCCGAAATCGAGCGACAGTGCCTCACCCAGGGTATCGGCGGCGGCGCCGCTACTCCCGTCATCACCGCGCGACTGGCTGACGATGTCGCCGTGCACGACCACCTGGACGCACGACAGGCGGTAACGCATCAACCTGACCTTCGCCCACGGCATCAAAAGGCCGAGCGACAGCGCGATCATCACCAGGTTCGAGAGATAAATGATGAACAGGTCGTAAACCGCAACATTCGAACGCAAGGCGTGCGGTCCGAGCGTGGCGTTGCCGAGCAGCAGATTCTGCCGCCCGGCATTGAGATAAGCGAACGGCAGAACATAGGCCAGAAACACCACCGGGTAAAGAATAAAAACGAAGCTCGAGTAATATTCATTTGCCGACACGCCGGCAATCGTGGTCATCATGTAGAAGATAATGGTCATGACGAGACCGACCACGAACACCGCGCCGAGCGTCACCAGCATCGCCTTTATATAAAGTGCGATGAACGGCGAGCGGTCGGCGTGATAGGCAAAATCCAGCGTCCCGAACCGGCTGTGCGTGACGGCGAAACGAGCGCGCCGATATTCGGCATAACCCGATGCCAGACCGAGCGTCAACAGCGTGACTAGAAATCCCATGAAAATCGCCGCGTAGGCGCCTTTGTAATCCCGCCGGAAGCCGAAGCGGACGCCGCGGTACGAGGTGTTGCCGAGGTTGAAAGCCCGCGACTGGACCCACAGGAACGGCATCAGGAGCATGATCAGCAGAAGATACAGCAGCGCCAGCTCGGGGCGAAAGTACGACAGGGCGGCATACGGCGCCAAGATCGAAACGGCGATGATATGACCGCGCAGGATGCGCCACGGATCGGCGTGAAAATCGAAGGCATCGCCGAGCAGCACGGTATTGCGGTAAAAATAGCGGCGCGTCCGGACTTTGGCCCAGGCGGCGTAAATGCCCAAAGTGACGACGGTCAGGGCCATGTTGACGATCCAGATGCGGAAGTACTCGCCGGCCCGGCCGGTGAACTCGATCGCCGCGGGGTGCGGTTCAGCAGCGCCAGGGCTGTTCGGCGACGGGTAATGAGTGTCGTTCACAAAAATCTCCCCAATTGACTTGAAAATTTTTAAGCTATTACGGCAGCTTCCCTATTCCCGTGTCCCGCCCCAAACGACCTCACCCGGCCGCGCGTTGCATGCTAATTGATTCCGGAAGTTCGATCAAGACCCGGGCGCCGCCGTCATTTTCGACGCTCACCCGGCCGCCGTGCTCCTCGACGATGCGGCGGACGATCGCCAGCCCCAAGCCACTGCCGCGTGCTTTGGTGGTCACGTAAGGCTCGAAAATCCGTTCGAGCGCGGCGGCCGGGAAACCCGGCCCGTCGTCGCTGACGACCAGCCGGTAACTTTGTGCTTTTCGGCTGAGGGCGATTTGGACGTGGGCGGCACCGGCTTCTTTAGCGTTTTGCAGAAGGTTTAGCAACATTTGCCTGAGGCGCACGGGATCGCCGTGGTAGGGCGCCGGCGCGGCGGGTTGGTCAAGTGTGACGGCGAGCGCTCCGCCGCCCTCGTACAGCGCCTGGACGCTCGCCGCGATCTCGTCGAGGCGCACGGCCTGGGGCTCGATTTTACCTGCCTGGGCATAATCGCCGAAGGTATTGACCATGGCCCGCAGAGCGTCGACCTGGGTGATGATGGTCCGCGTCGTTTTATCGAGCACGCCCCGCTCGTTATCCGGCAGCAAACCTTGCAATTTCATCGCCAGGCGCTCGGCGGCCAGACGGATCGGGGTCAGCGGATTTTTGACTTCGTGCGCCAGGCGGCGTGCGACTTCGGCCCACGCTGCTTCGCGCTGCGCTTCGGTCAAAACGGTCACGTCATCGAAGACGATGACATGGCCGGCGGCGGCGGTGGGCAACGGGGCGCCGCGCACGACCAAGGCCAGGGGTTTTTGTCCGGGGCGCTTGATCACCACTTCGCTGCGCCACTCGCGCGGCGGGTCGAGGTGGTCGGCGATCGCGGTGATCAAGGGTTCGAGCGGCGGTTCGGTGGCGGCCAGGCCGGCCAGCGGGTGATCGCGGTGCGGCTTGAGGTCACAACCGAGAATCGTCGCCGCACTGGCATTGCTGAGCGTCAAGCGCCCGGCGGCATCGATCGCAATAACCCCGGCCGACAGCCGGGCGAGCAGGGTTTCGAGGTTCTGCCTTTGCGCTTCAAGCGCCGCACGGCCGGCGGCAAGGTCGGCGCCCATCCGATTGAAAGCCCGGCCGAGAAACGCCAACTCGTCACGGCCGGTGATTTCGACGCGCCGCGAAAAGCGTCCCTCGGCGATATCGCCCGCGGCGCTGGCCAGATCGGTCAGCGGCTTGACCAGCCGCTTGGCGGCTCCAATGCCGAGCAACATCGCGAGCAGCACGGTGAGCACCAGTACCAATGTCAGGATCAGGATAAAAGCGCGGGTCAGGGCTTCGCGCAGGTAATCGTTGGTTTTTTGCCGGTAATAAACCTGTTCGATCCGGCTCATTCGCCCGGTCAACTCCGACGGCAACGGATAGATCGCCTGTACCAGACGCGGCGGCCGGCCGCCGCCGCGGCGTTCATCGAGTTGCCGGAGTGCGCGGATTTTGAGGCCGCCTGCGGCATCCGGTTCGGCGGCGGTATAGCTGCCCGATTCGCGCGCTTGCAACAAGGCGAAATTGTCCGGCCGATCGATCTTGAGGTCGGCCGACAGGCTGGCACTGACCGCCGCTTCGCCGCTGTCGTCGAGTACCGCCAATTCGATCGGGCCGCGACCCGCCAGCCGGTCGAGCAATGTCTCGAACCAGGCCGTATCGTCGATGGCGGTCAACTCGGCGGCCAGGCGCTGCGTATGATCTTGCGCTTCGAGGACGTTCTGTTCGAGGTACCACTGACCGATTTCGAGACTGTTTTCGAGGGCGCTTTCGGTCTCGATGTCGAACCAGCCGGAAATCGTGGTATTCAGAAACTCCAGAGAAAAGAAATAGACGATCAAGACCGGCGGCAGGGCCAGCGTCAGCATCACCAGCACCAGCCGGCGCGCCATCCGCGCCCCTGGTTCACCGCTTCGGACCTGGCGGTAAAGGCGCAGGACCTGGCTGCCGATGGCGATCAGCAAGGCGATCAGGGCGAGGGCGGTCAGCGCGAAGATCCACACGTTCAACCGCCCCAGCCGGCCACCTTCCGATTGCACGTCGGCAACCAGCAGCAAGGCGGCGAGGACAGCGGCGGCGACCGCCACGAGCGGCAACCGGCCGAGCAACCAGCGGCGCAGCTCGCCGCTCATCGGGTGCTGCCTGCCGCTGGCCAAAGCCAGGTGTGCCAGCCGCTGGCGTGCCGCCAGTCACGCGAAAACAAGGCGGGCAGACGCAGCGGCGAGGGTAATTTCTGGCGGTCGAGCCAGACCCTGAGCTGCACCTGGTAGGTGGCCCGCTCGCCGCTCTCAGGCCGCCAGTCCAGCGGCAGGGTCTGGGGTTCGGCCAGCGCGGTCACCAGATGCCGCCAGCGGGCGTAAGTGACGGTCCGGCCGTCCGGGGCGACCAGCCGGTAGTGCCGGCTGAGCGGCAGGTAGGCGATCTGCCATTCGAAACGCCGGTGGTAAACCTGCCACGCCCAGCCGGGGTGCCGGCGGCCGATGCGCGCCTCGGCGGCTAGCGTCAATTCGAGCCCTTGCTGCAGCGCCTCGTTGGCGGCATCGCTCAACTGCAGGTCGAGTCCGGTCACGATGTCGATACCGCCGGCCTGACCCGGCCGCAAAAGGCCGCCGGCCAGTTGCAAGCGGCCGCCGGCGGAAGATCCCTCGCCACAAGCGCTAAGCAGGGTCAGGAGCAAGATGGCGCTCAAGACGCGCATAGTAAAAACCGTCCATCCCATGTTCGCCGGGCAGGAACTGCCGGCCATAGCACCTCGCCCGCCCCCAATCAGGGAGCGGCGAGACGGCCAGCGGTGCGCCGCCGGCGAGCAGGGCTTCGATTTGGCGATCGTTTTCGGCATCGTAGAGCGAGCAGGTGACGTACACCAGCATACCGCCGGGCTTGAGCAGAGGCCACAACGCGGCGAGCAGAGCGGCCTGCGCCGCCTGCACGCGGGCCAGGCCGGCAGCGTCCCGGCGCCACGGAATATCGGGGTGGCGGCGGACAACGCCGGAGGCGCTGCACGGCGCATCGAGCAGGATACGGTCGAACGGCCGGCCGTCCCACCAGGCAGTGGGGCAGGCGGCGTCGGCAACCCGAACCTCGCAGGCGCACTGCACGCGTTCGAGATTTTCGCCAAGCCGTGCCGCGCGCCAAGCATCCCGTTCGACGGCGGTCAGTTCGATCCGCCCGCCGGTCGCTTCGCACAGGTGGGCCGTTTTGCCGCCGGGGGCAGCGCAGGCATCGAGGACGCGCAGCCCCGGTTTCAGTGCCAAGGCTTGCGGAGCGAATTGCGCCGCCGCATCCTGCACCGAGACCCACCCTTCGGCAAAGCCCGGCAGGCGCTCGACCGGAACCGGCGCGGCCAGCAAAACGGCCGACTCCGGCCAGTGCGGATCGAGCGGCAAGGCAGGCAAGCCGGCGGCCTCCAGCCGGCCGAGATAGTCCACGCGCGTCAGCCGAGACAAGTTGATCCGCAGGGCCAGCGGCGGCGGTTGTTGTTGCGCATCACAGATCGCCGGCCAGTCAGCCGGCCAGTCGGCGGCCAAGCGCTGGCGCCACGCGGTGGGCAGGCCGTAGCGCGCGTCGTCTGTCGCCAATGACGCCAGATGCGCTTCGCGCTCCCGCAGCCAACGCCTCAGGCAGGCGTTGATCAGGCTTTTGGCCCGCGGGATGCCCAAAAGGTCGGCGGCGGCGACGGTGCTGTGGACGACAGCGTGTTCGGGCATCGACTCGCGCCATAACTGCTGGAGCCCGACGGCCAGCAGGGTGCGGATTTCGTCTTGGCGCTTCGCCGGCGGGCGGTCGATCAAACGTCTTGCCAGCCAGTCGAGTGCCGCCCAATCACGCAACGCGCCGTAAACCAGCCGCTGGCACAACGCCCGGTCGCGGGGATCGGTGAGCCCCTGGTTTTCGGCGGCCAGGGCCGGGTCGAGCGCGGTGCGCCGGTGGAGGATCCGGCGCAGCGCCCGGACCGCCGCGGCGCGCGGCAAAGCACCCGGCACCGGGCGACAAGCGGCGGCTTTCACCGCTCGAATGCCCGCCGCCAAGCGGCAACCGCCATCCGCCGCCGGCCGGCCGGCTGCACCTCGATGAGGGCCAGCGCCCCAGGGTTGCAGGCGATGACATAGTGCCCCGGCGGCGCGGGCAACCGGTGGCCGGGCGGCGAGCCGCCCGGCGCCGGGACGACCTCGGCTCGCCAGACCGCCACCCGCTGCCCATCGATTTCGGTCCAGCAACCGGGTGCCGGATCGAACGCGCGGATCAGCCTTTCGAGCTCGGCCGCCGGACGGTTGAAATCCAGCCGCGCTTCGGCTTTTGAGATTTTGGCGGCATAACACGCCCGGTTTTCGTCCTGCGGTACGGCATCTGGCGGTCGGCCAGCGGCCCACTCGCCGACCGTCTCGGTGATCAACTCGGCTCCGAGGGCAGCGAGGCGGTCATGCAGGCTGCCACCGGTTTCGCCGGCGGCCAGAGCGATCGCCCGCTGCGCCAGGATCGGGCCGCGGTCGAGGCCACGGGTCATCTGCATGATCGTCACGCCGCTTTGTTTGTCACCGGCGGCGATCGCCCGCTGGATCGGCGCCGCGCCACGCCAACGGGGCAGCAGCGAAGCATGGATGTTCCAGGCACCGGCGCCGCCGAGATCGAGCCAGCGTTGCGGCAACAGCAGACCGTACGCCGCGACGACCAGCAGATCGGGGCGCCGGGCTTGGAGATCGGCCAACAAGCCGTCGGCGGCCAGCCGTGGCGGCTGGAAGACCTCGAGGCCGAGGCGGAGCGCCGTTTCTTTGACCGCCGGCGGCTGCAGCCGGCGACCACGGCCGGCCGGCCGATCGGGCTGCGTCAATACGGCACAAATCAGGTGACCGGACTGGTGGAGGGCTTCCAGCGCCGGGCAGGCGAACGCTGGCGAGCCGGCGAACATCAGCCGCAGTGCGTGGCTCGCCGGTAAGGTGGCAGCCCCGGCAACGGCCATTCAGAGCACGGCGCGGCGGGTCGGCAAAGGCGTTTTTTGCATCCGCCCCCACTTTTTTTCCAGCCGCTGGCGTTTCAAAGCGGAAAGATAATCGACGAACAGTTTGCCGTCGAGATGGTCGATTTCGTGCTGGATGCAGACCGCCAGCAAGCCGTCGGCGTCGAGTTCGAAGGCCCGGCCGTCGCGGCCTAGCGCCTTGACGTGGATCGTTGCGGCACGCGGCACTTTGGCGTAATAACCCGGTACCGAAAGGCAGCCCTCCTCGCATTCGGTTGCGCCGGCGCGCGCCGTGATCTCCGGATTGATCAAGGCCAGCGGCTGATCGCGCCCGTCGCTGACATCGGCGACCAAAAGCCGCTGGTGGACGTTGACCTGGGTCGCCGCCAGGCCGATGCCGCGCGCTTCGTACATCGTCTCGAACATCTCGTCGAGTAAGCGGCAAAGCGCCGCGTCGACCCGCTCGACCGGGCGGGCGATCGTCCGCAGGCGGGGATCGGGATACTCCAGGATCGTCAAAAGGGCCATGCCGGATTCATCATGTAAATAATTAAATTTTCGCTGCAAACGTGCGTTTTTGCTCGAATCTGTTTATGATACGACCAGCCGGCGTGCGCCGCCAGCGCAGGGAAGACCGCGGCCGGGGGAGGCCGCCCGCCGCGGCTGCCGGCGCCAACCTCACACATCAGGCCGCACTATGCGGCATGGGGCACAGGACGAGTCATGATGCGCAACTTCACCGTCAGATCATCCCAAAACGGCGCGGCCCCAGTGTGGCCGCGGCGCTTCATTACGCCGCTGCTGCTCGCTGCGGCCTTTGTGTTGTTCGCCCAGGACAGCCCTCTGCGCGCCGATCATCCGGAGCGTTACGTCGTTGAAAAAGGCGACACGCTGTGGGATCTCGCGGCACGTTTTCTGCGCCATCCCTGGGAATGGCCGGCCATCTGGCAGGTCAATCCGCAGATCGCCAACCCCCACCTGATCTATCCGGGCGACGTGATCAGCCTGGTCTATGTCGGCGGCGAACCGCGCCTGGCCTTGAGCCCCGGCGAAACCCGGCTCGCGCCGCGCATCCGCGAATTGCCGGCCGACGAGGCGATCCCGACGGTGCCGCTCGACGCGATCGAACATTTTCTGCGTTATCCGCGCGTCATCGACGAAGCGAGTTATGAGGCGTTGCCCTATATCGTCGAGAACGCCGAACGCCGCACCTACGCCGGGATCGGCGACAAGACATACGCCCGCGGCCTCGTGGCGGCCGACGGCGACGAGGTCGTGATCGCCCGGACCAATTTCACCTACCGCGACCGCTTCACCGATGAAGGCGGGCGACGGCACCGCGAGAGCAAAGCACGCGACCTGCCGCGCTGGCGTAGTGCGCCGCACGACGAAAGCGAGCGGCCGATGGTCTGGCGCTGGGCGCAATCGATCGGCGGCATGCGCGGCAAGGTGATCGGCGTCGAGTTATGGGAAATCAGCCGGGCTCGCGTGGCCAAAAGCGGTGAAATTTCGACTCTGGAAATCCTGAGCGGGCGGCGCGAAGTCCGGGCCGGAGATCGCATCCTGCCGGTCGAGCATTTCACCTACGACGTACATTTTCTGCCGCGCGCCCCCGATCATGTCCCGGAAAGAGCGCGCATCCTGGCCCTTGACGACCGGCATGAGTACGCCGGACAGCCCAACATCGCCGCCCTCAATGTCGGCCTGAGCGAAGGGATCGAGCCGGGGCACACGTTCGCGGTCTTCCAGCCCGGCGAGAAAATCCAAGATAACGTCGATCCGCCGCTGATCCCGATCCGCGGCGTCACCGGCGCCGTCACGTTACCCGCCGAGTATGAAGCGCAGATCATGGTCTTCCGCAGTTTCGAGCACGTCAGTTACGGGCTGGTCATGGGCGGCGGCAAGGAGATCCAGGAGGGCGATCAGCTCAGGCACCCCGCGGCCCGCTTGTAGCGCCGCCGGCGGGAGCGGATGCGCCTTGCCGCATGCCACACTGGGACGATGCCGCGCGCTGGCTGACCGCCTTGCGCGCCCCCGGACTCGGAGGCCGCGGGTTACGCCAGGCGGTGATGCGCTACGGCAACATCGACGCCCTATTCGAGGCCGCGGCCACCGGCGACCGCGCCCTCCCGGCGGGTTGCCGGCGCGCCCTTCTCCATCCGCCGTCTGAAGCGCTTGCCGCCGACCTGGAGTGGCTCGCCGCCGGGCATCATCATCTGCTTGTCTTCACCGATCCGGCCTACCCGCCGCAACTCGCTGAGTGTCCCGGCGCGCCGGCGGCGCTGTTCGTCGCCGGCGACCCCGGTGTCCTGTACGCCCCGCAGATTGCGATCGTCGGCAGCCGCAACGCCAGCGCCGGCGGGCTGGCGCACGCTCGCCGCTTCGCCACGGAACTGGCCGCCGGAGGGATGACCATCACCAGCGGCCTGGCCGCCGGCATCGACGCCGCGGCACACGAGGCGGCGCTGGAGGCCGGGGGCGCGACGATCGCCGTACTCGGCACCGGGGTCGATCGGGTCTATCCGGCCCGCCATATCGAGCTGGCGCGCCGCATCGTCCGCCACGGCGCCCTGGTCTCCGAACTGCCGCTCGGCGCACCGCCGATCGCCGGCCATTTTCCGGCGCGCAACCGGATCATCAGCGGCCTGTCGCTGGCCGTGGTCGTCGTCGAGGCCGGCATCCGCAGCGGTTCGCTGATCACCGCCCGCCACGCCGCCGACCAGGGGCGCGAAGTGTTCGCCATCCCCGGTTCGATCGACCACGCACTGGCCAAGGGCTGTCACCAGTTGCTGCGCGACGGGGCGCGGCTGGCCGGCGACGGCGCCGAAGTGCTTGCCGGGGTTGCGGCCCAGGCCGGGCAACTCGCCGGCCAATTGCGCGCCCGGCTGACTGCATTGGACAATACGCCGCCAGCCGACGCCGCGCCCGACGACCCGGAATACCGCCGCTTGTGGGCCGCGATCGGCCACGATCCGGTGGCGATCGACGAACTGGCCGAGCGCTCGGGTTTGACGGTCGCGGCGCTTTCGTCCATGCTGCTGATCCTGGAACTGGAAAGCCGGGTCGTCCATCTGCCCGGCGGATTGTGGCAGCGCGCGCCAGGCGGCTTGGCGCCGGGTAGCTAAAACTACGAGAGGAAGACTTCACGGCATGGCAAAAAATCTGCTGATCGTCGAATCACCGGCCAAAGCGGCCACGATCAACAAATATCTCGGTGCGGACTTTCAGGTACTCGCCTCGTACGGCCACGTGCGCGATCTCGTGCCGCGCGAAGGGGCGGTCGATCCCGCTGCTGGTTTCGCGATGCGTTACGAAACGATCGAGCGCAACCGCCAACACGTCGAGCGGATCGTCAAAGCGGCGCGCCAGGCGCAAGCGATTTACCTGGCCACCGACCTCGACCGCGAGGGCGAGGCGATCGCCTGGCACGTCGCCGAGATTTTGCGCGAGCGCGGCGTGCTTGACGACCGCGACGTACACCGCGTCGTGTTCAGCGAAATCACACCGCGCGCCATCCGCCAGGCGGTTGAACATCCGCGCCAGGTGTCGCAACCCCTGGTCGATGCCCAGCAAGCCAGGCGGGCGCTCGATTATCTGGTCGGCTTCAATTTATCGCCGTTGTTGTGGAAGAAAGTTCAGCCTGGATTGTCGGCGGGCCGGGTGCAAAGCCCGGCGCTGCGTCTGATCGTCGAGCGCGAAGAGGAAATCGAGCGCTTTGTGGCACGCGAGTACTGGACGATCGAAGCCGATCTCGCCGCCCCCGGCGACCGCGGCCGGCCCCAGTCGTTCGTCGCCAAACTGGTCGCCCACCAAGGCCGCAAACTCGAGCAGTTCGACCTCGACCAAGCGCCGCTCGCCACCGGACTGCGCGACCGCTTATCCGCCGCTGCCGGCGGTCAACTTGCCGTTATGGCGGTGCAGAAACGCGACCGCCGCCGCAACCCACCTCCGCCGTTCATCACCTCGACGCTGCAACAGGACGCGGTGCGCAAACTCCGTTTTTCGGCGGCCCGCACCATGCGCCTCGCCCAGCAGTTGTACGAAGGAGTTGAAATCAACGGCGGCAAACAGGGCCTGATCACCTACATGCGAACCGATTCGGTCCACCTCGCCGATGACGCGCTCAACGATTTGCGCCGCCTGATTGCGGCACGCTTCGGCGCGGATGCATTACCGGCCAAACCGCGCCAATACGTCACAAAATCGCGCAACGCCCAGGAGGCCCACGAAGCGATCCGGCCGACCGATGCAGCGCTCGACCCGGAACGGGCCGCCGCCTGGCTCAGCCCCGACCAATTGAAGCTTTACGACCTGATCTGGCGGCGGGCCGTAGCCTGTCAGATGATCCACGCCACGATCGATACCGTGACCGTGGAATTCGCCGCCGCCGAAGACAGCACTTTCCGCGCCTCCGGCTCGACGATTCGCATCCCGGGTTTTCTGCAGGTTTACGAAGAAGCCGCGCCGAAAGGCCAGGAGGAACAAGAAACCAAACTGCCGCCACTGGCCGCCGGGCAAAAGGTCCGGCTCGATGAGATCCGCGCCGAACAGCATTTCACCGAGCCGCCGCCGCGTTACAGTGAGGCCCGGCTGATCAAGACGCTCGAGGAATACGGCATCGGCCGGCCATCGACGTACGCCAGTATCATCTCGACTTTACTCGACCGCGAATACGTCATCCTCGACAGCCGCCGATTCAAGCCCACCGATACCGGCCGGGTCGTGGCCCGCTTCCTGAGCGGTCACTTCGAGCCCTACGTCGATTACGAATTCACCGCCCGGCTCGAAAACGAACTGGATGCGATCTCGCGCGGCGAATTGCGCTGGCAGCCGGTGTTGCACGAATTCTGGGAGCCGTTTATCGCCCGGGTCAACGAAAAACAAGAGACCGTCAGCCGCGCCGAAGCACGGCAGACGCGCCAGATCGGTCTCGATCCGGTGAGCGGCAAGCCCGTCAGCGCCAAGCTGGGGCGTTACGGGCCATTCGTCCAACTCGGCGGCGGCGAGGGTGATGAGGAAAAACCGCGCTTCGCGAGCTTGCGGGCCGGCCAGAGCATCGACACCATTACGCTCGACGAAGCGCTTGAGCTATTCAAGCTGCCGCGCCGGCTCGGCGTCCATCCCGACGGTGAAGAAGTGGTCGCCAGCATCGGCCGGTTCGGCCCGTACCTGCGCCACGGCAAACAGTTCGTTTCGCTGAAGGAAGACGATCCGCACACGATCGACCTGCCGCGCGCTCTGGAATTGATCGCCCACCACCAAGAAGAAAGGGCGCGCCGCGAAATCAGGACTTTTGCAAGCGGTATCCGGGTGCTCAACGGGCGTTACGGTCCGTACATCACCGACGGCAAGAAAAACGCTCGGGTGCCGAAGGATACCGAGCCGGCGACACTCGATGAGGAAACCTGCCGGGCCTTGCTCGCCGCCGCGCCGGAGCGCGGCAGCCGCCGCGGCCGGGGCGGGGCGGCGAAAAGCGCCGCGCCGGCCGGCGCCGGGCGGAAAAAGAAGGCGGCGAAAAAGACGGCCCGGAAAAAAGCCGCCGGTAAAAAAACCGTCCGTAAAAAAACCGCCGGCAAGAAAAAAAAGGCTGGGAAATCCGCCGCCCTCCCTGCTGGCCGTCGATAAACCCACGTGGCACCGATCGCAACAACCACGGCGGTTGACAAGGCCGCCGCTTGCCTGCGCCACGGCGGCCTGCTGGCCTATCCCACCGGCGGGGTATTCGGTCTGGGCTGCGACGCCCGCGACGACCAGGCCATCCGCCGTTTGCTCGCTGTCAAGCACCGTTCGGCCGAGGAAGGTCTGATCGTGCTGGTCGCCGACTGGGACGCGGTGGAACCGTGGATCTTGCCGCTCCCCCCCGATCTGGCTGGACAGCGCCACCCGGGGATCACCTGGCTGCACCCGGCCGCGGCCACCGCGCCTCGCCTTTTGACCGGCCGTCACCAGACGCTGGCGGTCAGGCTGCCCGCCTGGCCGCCGACTTTGGACCTGTGCACCGCGTTCGGCGCGCCACTGGTCTCGACCAGCGCCAATCCCAGTGGAACGCCGGCGCCGCTGGCTGCGGCAGAAGTCGAAGCGGCGTTCCCGGCAGGCGGCATCGACCTGATCTTGGATCTGCCGTGCGGCGCTCGCCGGGGGCCGAGCGAAATCCGCGATCTGCCGACCGGCCACCGGCTTCGATAACCGATGGCCCAGGTCACGCGCATTCCCGATCCGGTACCGGTCGCCGCGTACCTGACCGACTTGCAGCACCGTCTGTGTCATCGCTTCGAAGCCCTCGATGGCGGCGCACGGTTCAGCACCGATCGCTGGACGCGGCCGGCCGGCGGCGGCGGCCTGACACGGGTGATCGAAAACGGCACGGGACTCGAAAAAGCCGGCGTCAATTATTCGCATGTCAAAGGCGCGGCGTTGCCCGCCGCGGCCAGCGCGGCGCGGCCCGCCATCGCCAACCGGCCGTTCGAGGCGCTCGGCCTGTCGCTGGTGATCCATCCGCTCAATCCGTACTGTCCCACCAGCCATGCCAATCTGCGATTTTTCATCACCACAGGAGACAACGGCGATACGGTCTGGTGGTTCGGCGGCGGTTACGACCTCACCCCCTGGTATCCTTACCTGGAGGATATTCAGCATTGGCACCGAACGGCGCACGCGGCGTGCGCCCCGTTCGGCGCCGACGTCTACCCGCGCTACAAAAAATGGTGCGACGAATATTTTTATTTACCGCACCGCGGCGAAACGCGCGGCGTCGGCGGTTTGTTTTTCGACGATTTGAACGATTGGCCATTCGACCGTTGTTTCGAATTCATCCGCGCCGTCGGCGAGAGCTATTTGGCCGGCTATCTGCCGCTCCTTGAACGGCGTATGTCCGAGCCCTGGGGCGAGGCCGAACGACGTTTCCAGTTGCAGCGCCGCAGCCGCTACGCCGAATTCAACCTGCTCTACGACCGGGGCACCCTTTTCGGTCTGCAATCGGGCGGCCGCACCGAATCGATTCTGATGTCGATGCCACCGCTCGCCGCCTGGAATTACGACGCCCGGCCGGCACCGGGCAGCCGGGAGGCGGCGTTGTTACGCTGCCTAAAACCACGTGACTGGCTCAACGATAAGGCGGTATAAACCCGGCGGCGTGAAAACTTTCCCCGCTTCGGCCGGTCTGACTATAGCAAACCATCACACAGAAATCCGCCCCCACCCCCGCCCTCCCCCGCAAGCGGGGGAGGGTATTTCGGGGTTGCAACTTGCCCTTCCCGTTGGCGCAAGCGGGCAAGGGTTGGAGTGGGGGTCTTAACTTCATTGACAGAAGGACTGACCATGCAAACCACCATCCGTTTCAATCGTTGGTTCCTGTTCCCGGCCGTGATGTGCAGTACCCTGCTCAGTGCCGCCCTCGCCGGAGAAGCCGAAGTCAGCTTCGCCGAACCGGAAAAATTCACCGATTTCAAAAAAGCCGCCGGCGGCATCAGCGAGGGCCGCGACGCGATGATGGCCGATCTGACGACCCATATTCAAAGGCTCGCTGGGCAATGGCTGGCGAGCGGTCAGACGTTGCAGATCCGGTTCACCGATATCGACCTCGCCGGACGCTTGCTGCCCGGCCAAACAATCGACCATTTGCCTGGGCGTAGCATCCCGCTCAGGACCAACAACCCTTATCAACGCATCGTCGAGCATCCCTATCCGCCCTATCTGCATTTCGATTACCGACTGGTCGATACCGCAGGTCACGAACTTGCCGCCGGCGATGAGCGGCTCGTCGAGGCGTCTTTTCTGAGTCTGACACCACGCGCCCGCCAGCACGACACCTCGGCGCTACCCTACGAAAAAGCGCTGCTCGACCGCTGGTTCAGAGAGCGCTTCGGAGCGGGCGACTCGTCCACTTAAACTATTTCTGAAACGCAAACCCTGATTTAATCAGAATTTCACTAAACCGCAACGGCGCCGATCAGCGTCGCGGCGACGAAAGCAATGCTCAGCACTATGCTGTAAATGACGCCGATTACGAAGTATTTGAGCGCCGTCAGGATCCACCCCTGTCGGTAGACTCTTTTTTGTGCCAGAAACAGATAAATAACCAGCCACGTACCGAGCGCCGAACGTCCGATTTCACTCCACGCCGCAGATGATCCACCATCTTGCGCCACGTCGAACAAAGTGATCACCATCGACAAACCGAGCACCAAGAAGACGAAGGCATGGTTGTGCACGGCGAAGATCAGGTGTTCCATATACAACCGGCGGCTGAACAGGTAACAAAATTTCAGAAGCAAAGCGTAAAGCGGCAGCAGCACGAAGATCACCTGCGGCATGACGCCTAGAATTTCGTCAACGATCAGGCGCGGCCGGCGCTTGATTTCAGGCCATTTGGTGATGAAATCATCGATTTCGTTGTTGAGGCGGCGGTTGAGAAAACCCGGCAGCCAGGCGATCTCGACGGGATTGGTTTCGCGGTCGAATGGCGTGTCGCCAAAGAAAGTGAACCGCTCGCCGCCGGCCTCCGCCTCTGCTGTGGACTGGACTACATCGACTTCCCCGGCCTCCATCTTTTCATCGATCGCGACCGTGATCAGCAAGAAAGCAACGATGCTGGTAAACAGATACAGCCTGAACGGCGGCGTGTAGCGCACCCGGCGGCCGGCAAAGTAGTCGAGTGTCAAGCGCCCAGGGCGAAACAGCAAAGCCGCCAACGTGCGCCAAAAGCGGCTGTCGACGCCGAGCGTGTCTTCAGCGATTTCGCGTGCCACAGCGGGGAAAAACCGGACAAAATGCCGGGTGGGCTGCCCGCAGCGCGCGCAGTAAGGGCCGGCCATCGGCGCCCCGCAATTGTCGCAATCCACCCGCTCGCGGGCGGTCGTTTGCCCACTGGGCGCTGCCGCTTCCGGAGCCTCAGTCAACGCCGGTGGTGGTTCGCTGTGGGCACTTTCAGATTCACTGTGGGTCATCGGTTCGCCCCATTCAACAAACGGCTCGGCGGTAGCTTGCTGCGACTGGCGGACTGTGAGACAGTGAACGGCTGGCGTCCCGGGCTTTTATCATGCCGAACATTTTATCCAATAACCCACCGGAAGTGCCTCGATTCAGATGGATTCCCGAAGCCCGCCGGACGCTGCAACTGGCGCTGCCCATCATGCTCGGCAATCTCGCCGGGTTGGCGATGAACTTTGTCGATACAGTCATGGCCGGCCGGCTCGGTGTGCTGGCCCTGGGCGCGGTGGCATTGGGTGGGGCGTTGTGGTCGGCGGTTTTTTTGTTCGGGCTCGGAGTGATGCTCGCGCTGCCGGCGGTGATCGCTCAGCTCGACGGCGCGGGTTTGCGACGCCAGGCCGGGGTCGTGTTGCGTCAGGCGCTGTGGCTCGCCGTATTGATCGCGGCCTTGCTGTGGACTGTCGCCCACTTCGCCCGGCCGGTTTTCGCTTTTCTTGCAGTCGCCCCGGAAGTAGCGGCCCGCGGCGCCGAATACCTGGCGGCGATGGCCCACGGCGCACCGGCGATCGCCGGCTTGCTGGCGTTGCGCTTTTTCAGCGAAGGCATCGGCCATACGCGGCCGACGATGTATTTCGGTTTTCTCGGCGTGGCACTCAACGTCCCGCTGAACTATTGGTTTATGTACGGCGGATTCGGAATCCCGGCGCTCGGCGTCGTCGGCATCGGCTGGGCGACAGCTGCGGTTTTTTGGATCCAGTTTCTGGTCTGGGTGCTGTGGATTGCGACGCAGCGTGTTTACCGCCCGTATTACCCGTTTGTCCGTTTCGACAAGCCCCATCTCCGGCGACTCGGCCGGTTACTCGCCACCGGTCTGCCGGTGGGCGTCATGGTCGCCGTTGAAGGCAGCTTATTCGTCGCCGCGGCCTTGCTGATCGGCCGCCTCGGGGCGGTGCCGATCGCGGCGCACCAGGTTGCGGTCAACGTCGCCGCTTTGACCTTCATGGTACCGCTCGGCTTGGCCGGGGCGATCACCGTCCGCGTCGGCAATGCGCTGGGGCGCGGTGATCCGTGCGCCGCCCGCTTTCAGGGCCTGCTCGGCATCGCACTGGCCTTGTTGATCCAGACCCTGCCGGCGGGTTTGATGCTCGGTGTTCCGGGGTTGATCGTCGCGCTGTACACTGCCGATCCTACCGTCGCGCCGCTCGCCGTCGTGCTGCTCGGCCTGGCGGCGGTTTTTCAATGGTCGGACGGGGTGCAGGTGGTCTCCGCCGGCGCCCTGCGCGGTCTCAAGGACACCCGGATCCCGATGGTCTACACCATCATCGCCTACTGGCTCGTCGGGTTGACCTCAGGCGTGGTTCTGACTTTCAAACTCAACTGGGGAGCATCGGGCATGTGGGTCGGCATGATCACCGGCCTGACCGCCGCCGCGCTGCTGCTCGCGGCCCGCTTTTATCGCAGCGCCGGACGGCTGATCGCTGAGCACGAGCGCCGTGCGACGTAACGCGCTCGGAACAATTGGGTTAAGCCGGGCGCAATCGGCGGCGCAACGCGGCGGCCCGTTGGCGAAATTCAGCAGCCAAAGTGCGGTAACGAAGCAACTGACCCGCCAGCACGATGCCCGGCGCTTGATTGGCCCGCCGGTAGTTCAGGTCACGGATCAAGGCCCGCCGTTGAACTTCGAGCCAACGTCCGGTTTCTTCGATTTCACTCAACCTGGCATAGGCCATGGCGCACTCCAGGCCCGCTGCTGGGCGGCATTGTCCGCTAGCCGCGCCGCTGGCGGGCGGGACTCCGAATCGAGACGGGTTCATGGCTCCTCTCCGGTACTGATCTCCGCTGCAACTGATGCAAAGCACGTGCCAGGGCTCTGTACGGCGCCAATCGAGGCCCACACCGCGCAAAAATGCGGGTCTACCAGGCTTGATTGGCCAAAAACTAGTGCGTTTGACCACCCATACCGTCCGCTCGAGTCGTTGACTCTCCTGGTTTCGTTGTCCCGGTTTCGTTCCGTCCTGGTTTCCGTCCCTGGATTCGTTGACTGTCCTGGTTTCGGTCGTTCCCAGACTTGATGACTGTCTCGGTTTCGCTCACTGTCCCGAGATTGGGATCCGACGTATCGAAGACGGTACAGGAGTGGTGGGGCACGGCGGAGAGCGGGAGGTTGACAGCCGATGCAATTCGTAGTATGAATACCTTCGTAGGTAGTCCTACGCCACCAGAGGAGCATCGCCATGAACGCCATCAAACCGATCGGTCTTATGTTGTCGCTGGTGATCCCGGCGCTTCCGGCCTTGGCCGGAACGACGCTCGGACACGCCCCGGCCGAGACCGTGATTTATTTCACCGACGTCGCCCAACTGCGCCACCAGGCCGAGATCGGCGACAGTGAAGCGCAACTGGCATTGGGTTACGAATATCTCCGGCCGTCGGCGCGCTACGGCTTGCCGCAGAGCGATCGCCAGGCCCGGTTCTGGTTTCGTAGAGCCGCCCGCCAAGGCCATGGCGCCGCCGCCTACAACCTGGCGGTGATGTCGATCCAGGGGATTGGTACCCAGCGCGATCTGGTCCGTGCCCTCGCCTGGCTCGAAATTGCCGCCGCCAATGGCCATGAATCCAGCCGCGAACTGATCCCGGAAGTCACGGTCCTGCTCGATGCGCATCAGCAACAGCAAGCTGTGAAAATGAAAGACAAACTGGTGCCGGCTTCGGTACTGGGCGACCGCATCTGATCCGCTCGGCGTCTGCGGGCGCCGGATATTGGGTCCGAATCCGCCCATTTCGGGCGGCTCGGAACACGCCAAGTCCGGCACAGGTCCGGACTTGGCTTGCGGCATGCTCCAACGCGGCAGGACTGCCGCGTTTGTCGAACCGTGGTTGTCTTATTGTCAGAGGTTCGAATCCGACTTCGAAAAAATCAGTGTGCCCGACAGGTTACGGGTTTCGAATGAAATTGGCGCGCCCGAGAGGATAGACTCGGGGCTTCCTGCCCCTCGCCCTGCGGGCGCACTTCGTGCGTCAACGCGGCAATCCTGCCGCGTTTGTCGAACCGTGATGGTTTATTGTCAGAGGTTCGAATCCGATTCCAGTAAGGATTGAGTATCGTTACGGCAATCGATTTCGTGAGTTATTGGCGCGCCCGAGAGGATAGACTCGGGGCTTCCTGCCCCTCGCCCTGCGGGCGCACTTCGTGCGTCAACGCGGCAGTCCTGCCGCGTTTGTCGAACCGAGGTTGTCTTATTGTCAGAGGTTCGAATCCGATTCCAGAGGGGTCTGTGTTCCGTTGAGGTGATCGATTTCGAATGAAATTGGCGCGCCCGAGAGGATTCGAACCTCTGACCCCTGCCTTCGGAGGGCAGAAAATAACGACTTTTGGGAGTCCACAGCGATTTATCGTCGTCCGTAAGTCATTGATTTATATGATATCACCGTCCGGGGCCGTCCGTTGACATGCAGCGCGGTTTGCCGTACTATCGTCGTACTCCGTCGTATTCCCATTTTTGGATAAATTAGCATGGACTTGAGCACGGTACGAAATCGCAATCGTTTGAAGCTGCGGCGCGAGCCGTACTGGCAGAAATTAGGCAACGGCAAAGCCATCGGTTATCGCCCTTCGCGTGCCAGCAATGGCGGGTCATGGATCGCGCGCCTGTATGACCCCGAGACTGGCAAGCGAGTGTTCAAATCACTGCGAGACTACGGCCACCTGCCTGCGTGTGAGCGTTTCGACATCGCCAAGCGTGACGCCGAGGCGTGGTTTCAACACCTGAATGCCGGGGGCGTGCATGAAGTTGTGACCGTAGCCGATGCCTGCCGGCGCTATGCGGCCGAACGGCCCGAAGCCGGTGAGCGGTTCGCGCGATATTTGTACGACGATCCCCTGGCCAGGATCGCATTGCCGAAACTCACCGACCGCCACGTGCGCGCCTGGCGCGAGCGGCTGGCCGCCCGTCCGGCCAGGGTGTCGCGGCACAAGGGTGACGAGCAAGTAACAAGACCACGTTCGCCGGCCACGCTGAACCGCGATCTGACGGCGTTACGCGCGGCCCTGAATGCCGCCCTGGACCGGCGCGAGGTGCTGAACGATCATGCGTGGCGCGTTGCGCTGCGCCCCGTGAAAGGCGCTAGCCAGCGGCGTAATCTGTATCTTGATCGCGCACAGCGGCGCATGCTGCTTGATGCGCTGCCATCCGACGCCGCCGCTTTCGCGCGTGGTCTATGTCTGTTGCCGCTGCGGCCTGGTGCGCTGGCGAATTTACGCACCGGCGACTTCGATGCGCGGCGCATGGAGTTGACCGTATCCCGCGACAAGGCCGGGGGCGGTCGCCGGATTCTACTTCCGGAAGCAACGGCGGCGCTGTTGCGCGAGCAAGCACGAAGCAAACTCCCAGCCGCACCGCTGTTCGCACGCGCCAATGGCGAAGCCTGGTGCAAGGATGCCTGGAAGAAACCAATCAAAGAAGCAGCGCGCAAAGCCGGATTGCCGGCGGCGACCACGGCCTACACGCTGCGGCATTCGACGATCACGGACTTGGTGCAAAGCGGCCTGGACCTGCTGACCATCGCCCAGGTATCCGGCACGTCTGTCGCCATGATCGAACAGCACTATGGCCACCTGCAACGCCAGCGCGCGGCCGAAGCATTAGCCGAGCTTGCGCTATGAAGAAGCATAATGCTGTTATCGACTCTGAATTGATAGAGCAAACGCGCGCGGATGTCTGCGACTTCTTTCGGCGCACTTTCCCGAACTTAACCGATTGTACGTTAGATAACTTCGTCTCCGACACGGTCCCGCCGTCCTTGGAAAATGAGGCGCGTACTGGTCGCATTGAGTATCTTATCAACGAAGCAAGCAAAGGCGATGAGGTTGCATGGGTGAAGATCGAACGATTGGTGAAAAGCTTTGAAGAGTATCAACAACCAATGCCACCGATAATGGCGGGCTTTTTCTTAAAGGTAATGCGTGACGAGCTAAAGCGTCCGCGCAGACGTGGACGAAGCCCGTATCCGAAATTCAACCGCGATCAGTTGATTGCCCAGGCTGTTCAATTCGCCAGGGAACAAATACCCAGCCTGCACGCAACCCGCAATGAGGCAAGCGAAAACCCGTCCGCGTGTTCGCTGGTCGCCGAATGCCTGGCCGAAGTTGGTATCCCTATAAAAGAACAGGCTGTCGTTCATATCTGGCAAGAACGTAAGTCCGAATATCCGGCCGAGGAGGAAGTAAACCCAGGTCACGCCATTGCTAAAATAAATGAGCGAATATACCTAAGCACAAGACCCTGGAGGACGCTGTTGCATGCGCGGATCGTGAACAGCGGGCATGCCAGGCCGCCGGCGGGTATAGCGACCGGACGATCATTACCAGATCGGACGGCCAGATGATGCCGATATTCGCGGCGCGAAACGGTGACACGTTCGAGACCTGGCAAGATTATCTGGCGATGCGGGACGAGGAGTGACATACCGAGCGCCTGGCGCCTGGCGCCTGGCGCCACTATTTACCGGCATGGGGTCGTTGTAAACAATTCTGTGATATTTTTTAATATGACATTGGTTTTGCAGGGTGCCATTATCCATCCGAACCAGCGCAAACCGCTGCTGGACTGGAGGACAAAATGGTACAACCTGAAGCACCTAGCTATGCCGTCTTAACTGAAGCCTGCGCTGCTCACGGTATCCGCCGGAGCAAAGCATTCGAGTTAGCCAAACGCGGTCTGCTCGATACATTCACCATCGGCCACCGCCGGTTCGTGTACCTTGAGAGCCTGCGGACGCTGCCGGAGCGGCTGGCCAAGCTCGATGCCGACCAAGCGGCCTGTCCATGAATGCCCAACGAACAACGCCGCCCGAAGGCGGCGTCGGAAAGGGGCTGGCAGGCCACAACACTTTCGGCAGTAATTGTAACCCCGCCGACCTGCTGCTGCAACGCCTCGAAGCCGTTCGCCAGACCGGCCCCGACGCCTGGCTGGCCCGCTGCCCTGCCCATGACGACCGCTCCCCGTCGCTATCAATTAAACAGGCCGGGGACCGCCTGTTGGTTCACTGTTTCACAGGATGCGCGGCCGATAGTGTGATGGCTGCCGTCGGGCTCACCCTGGCCGACCTTTTCGACAAACCCCTGGCCCACCACCTGCCGCCGGCATCGCGCCGTGAGCGCGTGCGATACGGCCAGGCGATGGATGCTCTTCGCGTTCTGGCCCACGAGGCGCTTGTAGTCCAGATCGCCGCCGAGACCTTGGCCGGCTGCGATGAGCGCCTGGCGCTGGCCGTCGAGCGCATCCGCCGGGCGCGGGAGGTGGCGTTATGTTGATCCGCGATGAGCAACGCCACGAACAAGAGCGGCTAGATGCAGCGCAGCAACGGTTAGACGCTGATCGCGAATCGAAGCCCGATAACGCCGAACTCGCGCGCCTGGCCGCACTCGATCCGGTGTCCTATGACCGCGAGCGCAAAGAGGCCGCTAAGCGCCTTGGCTGTCGTATCGCAACACTCGATGCGGAGGTTGCGAATTTACGCCCGCCCGACGATGCGAACAGCGCTGGCCGCCAACTACCTTTCCCCGAAGTAGAGCCATACCCGGAGAAGGTCATCGCGGCCGAGGTGCTGGACGAGGTGCTCGACCTGATTACGCGCCACGTAGTCGCCGAGCCGCATACCCTGCACGCGGCAACATTGTGGGCGGTAATGACCTGGTTTGCCGACCATGCCACGGTGTTGCCGCTAGCGGTCATTACGGCGCCGGAAAAAGGCTGCGGGAAGACCACGCTGTTATCCGTCCTGGGCCAATTGGCCCGGCGGCCGCTGCTCGCCTCGAACATTTCGCCGGCCGCGCTGTTTCGGTGCGTGGAGGCATGGACGCCGTCGCTATTGATCGACGAAGCCGACACCTTCGCCAAGGACAACGAAGAACTGCGCGGCATCATAAATTCAGGGCATACCCGCGAGACGGCGAGAGTTATCCGTGCTGTTGAGATATCTGGCGAATTTGAGCCGTGCGTTTTCAGTACATGGGGGCCGAAAGCTCTGGCCGGCATCGGCCACCTACCCGAAACGATAATGTCGCGGGCTGTTGTTCTAACACTGCGCCGAGCGCTGCCGAATGAGCGCGTCGCGAACCTACGCCACGCCGACCGCGCCCCCTTTGATGCGGTGCAGCAAAAGCTAGCGCGCTGGGCTGAGGATGACGGAGCGACCTTCGCCACGCTGCGCCCGACCATGCCGGAGTTGTCGAACCGGTCGGCCGACAACTGGGAGCCCCTGTTTGCCTTGGCCGATCTGGCGGGTGAGGTGTGGCCCGACCGTGCTCGACAGGCGGCGCGGATGCTGACCGATGCCGACCACGATGTACCGAGCATTGGCGAAGAACTCTTGGCCGATATCCAGGCCGCCTTCAATGGATCGGATCGAATTTCGAGTGAGGTTTTGCTTGAGCGACTGACCGCCGACCCCGAGGCGCGATGGGCGAGTTGGAATCGGGGTAAGCCCATGGGTGCGCGCCAACTCGCCGGGCGACTAGACAAGTTCAAAATCAAGCCGCGCACGATTCGGATCGGCGACCTGACTATCAAAGGTTACCTGCGCGACCAGTTCGAGGACGCTTTTTCGCGCTACCTGTCCGCCACCCCCCCCCTTGTATCCGTAACACCGTCACAACGTAGTAACGGCGCGGGTTCCAGCGATTTTCGATCCGTAACAACGACCCCCAATGTTACGGATGCGAAAACGCCGAAAGCCTTGCAGGACAAGGCTTGTGACGGTGTTACGGATAGAAACCCCCTAGAGCGGCAAGAAGGAAAAAAATCGGAGGGCTGGCTATGAGCGCCGCCACCCTGCTTGCTGATCTGGACCGAGCCGGCGTTCGAGTCGAAGCGGTCGGCGACCGACTTCACTGGCAAGGCCCGATTACGCCAGAGTTGCGCCAGGAACTTGCTGTACACAAGGCGGCCATCCTGGCGTTGCTCGCCCCGGCTAATGACGCCGCCGACCGGCTTCGACCGCCTGTCGAAACCTGCGCGCCGGTGCCGCTGGTGCGCTGCGGCCAATGCCGGCACTACGAGCAGGACGCGATCAACCCACCGCAGGGGCTGGGGCGGTGCAAGCTGGGAGCGCAAGGCAACCGCCTACCGTGGCCGAATGCAATCCGGCGCTGCCGGAGCTGGTACCCCACCCCTGGCGCTTTACTGGCGATCTGTCGCACCGCCTGCGAGGGGCTGCCGCTGGATCACGTGGCCCTGGCGCGGTTGTTGGAGAAAACGGGCGACCCCGGCTTGATGGCGCCACCACCAACCGTTCGCCAGGTTGCTGAACTGGTGGCGGAACGGGGGTGGGCCGAATGATCCCGACACGCTCACGTGGCCGGCAAAGTGCCGAGGCTGAGGCGCGCTACGAGGCCGAACTGCAATCCTTTTGTGACCTGATTCTGCAAATCAATAGTTCACTTGATTTTCGAGTATCAAGTCGCGGCTGGTGCTACCAACTCGAAGAACACGGACTCAAAAAAGGCGACTTCGGTCGCGCGCAGACCCTCATTAACGACTGCCGCAAGTCTGGCCTGCTGCCGCTGGATATCTGTTCCGAGGATAGTTCGCGCCAAGCAGATAACACCGATATGGCGACCGCGTTCGAGTTAGGGCAGACCATCGAGGAAGCCGTCCAGGAAGAACTGATAGAGATCGAGAACGCAAGGCAAGACGCCATCGAGTGTGCAGGGTCTAGCTATCGGCCGTTCGGGTTCTGGTTCGAGCAGGACTGCTATATCGAGATGCTGGTCGAGAAGATCGACCTTAAGGAACTATTTCGAGGTATCTGCCGGCAGTATTACATCCCGCTGGCCAACTCGCGCGGCTGGCCGGACCTGAACTCGCGTGCCGCGATGATGCACCGATTCCAGGAAATGGAAAACTTGGGCAAGCGCTGTGTCCTGCTGTACTGCGGCGACCATGATCCGGCCGGTCTGTGCATTAGCGACTCACTGCGGTCGATGTTTGCAGACCTATCTGGCGCAGTCGGCTGGAATCCATCGAACCTGACCATCGAACGGTTCGGACTCAATGCCGAGTTCATCAACGAAAACAAGCTGACGTGGATCGACGGACTGGAAACCGGGTCGGGTCGCAATCTCGAAGACCCGCGCCACAATGACCACCACAAGCCATACGTCCAGGACTATCTGCGCGAGTTCGGCGCACGCAAGGTCGAGGCTAATGCACTGGTAACACGACCCGCTGCTGGCCGCAAATTATGTCTTGAAGCAATTTGTAAATACCTGCCAGTCGATGCGCCGGACATGTACGACCGCACGTGCCGCGAAATGCAGCAGCAGATCAACGATCTGGTTATCGAAGCACTGGAGAATTGAGCATGAGCGGCCGAGAGCATGCCCAATAAGCCGCCAGAAACGCGCCACAAGCTCACGCAGGCCGCTGGATGGGTGAGTGCAAGGCATCGAGCCGAAAGGCCGCAGAAGCGGCGCTAGCGGCTCGAATTAGCGCAAACTAAGGCGGAGAATTATCCGATGACGAAACCGACTAAACCACGCGGCAGGCCGTCGAAATATACTCGGGCATTGGGCGAGGAAATCTGCATACGCATGATGGGCGGCGAGTCGTTGACCAGAATATGCAGCGATCCGACAATGCCGGGCCGGTCAACAGTCTATGACTGGCTAGCTGACAAAAAGAAGTTTCGGGATATGTTCGCGATTGCGAGAGAACTCCAGATAGACTTCTTCACGGATCGGATGATTGAGATATTCGACTCGGTGCTAGCAGGCAAGATTACCCCCGATGCCGCCAACATCGCATCGAAGGCGCTGATGTGGCAGGCCGATTCGATCATGCTGGGACGCCGTGGGGCGCAGGTTGCTAATTCCAGATCGTCGCCGCCGGTTCAATATGAGGTCGCAGCCCGGCGGCGCGATCCGTAGCCGGTATTCCCGGACGGCTTTACGCGCGCGCGCGAGGCATGACATCTTCTGGCGAGTATATTTTGGACCCGCCTAAAGAGCCGGGCACCTGCGGAGCGCGCACCCGTGCGGGCGGGTATTGCCGCCGCCGGCCGCTCAAGGGTAAGCGCCGATGTCGCCTGCATGGCGGATTGTCCACCGGACCGCGAACCGACGTAGGGCGCGCCGTAGTGGCTATTGCACAGCGCCGGCGGTGGGGATCGCTGGATCATGCGCAACCCTTTCAGCGCAGGGTGGCCGGCTTGATGAGGGTAAAACCCCATGAAGGCCGATCCGATAATGGCGCACCGCCGAAACAGCCACCGCAAGCGGTTTACGTAAAATAGAAAGAAATAGAACGAAGCAGTTCGTAGCTGGCTGCGCCACGTCCCGAAACCCTCATTTTCGCAGCGCGGTTTGCCGTACTTTTGCCGTACTGGCGGATTTTCGGCGGGTAAACCGCGCGTAAGTCATTGATTTATTGGCGCGCCCGAGAGGATTCGAACCTCTGACCCCTGCCTTCGGAGGGCAGTACTCTATCCAGCTGAGCTACGGGCGCTTGGGGGTATTTTACTCGTCTTTTTGTTATTGGCCCACATCGAGGTAGCGGCTGAAGATTTTTTGCAGGTCACCGTTTTCGGCGAGGCGGGCCAAAATCTCGTTGTCGGCTTCGATTTCTTCAGCGCTGGTCGTTTTGCGACTGAACATCAAGTTGACCGGCCGCTCGCCGATGGTCAGGCCGCTGCGGGTGATCTGGCCCTGCCAGCCGTGCCGGCGGATAATGGCGGCGGCAACGTAGGGATCTTCGAGAAAGCCGTCGATCTGGCCTTCGTTGAGCGCCGTGAAGTTCGATTCGGCGACTGCGGCGTAGATCCATTGCGCCGAGTATTTGGGCTCGGCTTGCAGACTTTCCAGTGGTTCGCCGTAGATGTAGCCGTCGGTCAGGCCGAGCCGAAATCCGCTGTCGAGCAGGTCGCGAAAATCAGCGGCTTTGACCTCACGGCCAGCGGGGATGAACAGTTCGAAATGCTCGTTGCGGTACGGCGCTGAAAACCAGGCGTAGCGTTCGCGCTCGGCAACCGGCGTGGCGCCGGCCAGCACGGTCACTTCGCCATCGCGTAAAGCGCCGAGCAGCTCCAGCCATTGGCCGGTCCGGAAAGAGAGGGCGCAACCGCGCGCTTCGGCCAGGGCGCTGACGATTTCCACGTCGATGCCGCGCACCGTGCCATCGGCGGCCGTGAAGTGGTAGGGTTCCCACGGATCGAACCCCATCACGATTTCACAAGGGGTGGTGACCGGCGGCGTTTCGCTCTGCTGGACCTGCGGGGTGTCGGCCTGTTGCTGGCAGGCGGCCAAGGTCAGGGCGACAAGTCCTGCCGGTAGGCCACGAAAAGGGTTGTGGTACATGGTCTGCTCCCATTTTTTCTTCGAACCTGATCCGCCCCTCGCCACGGGTGCACGGGGCCGCGGATCGGGTTCCGGTCAGCGGGATCACTGATCCCCGCGCCTTATCAGCTTACGCCGATTGGGCCGGGATGACAATACGCCCCGGCGCGCGCGACAATCCATCTGAACCGGGCGCGGCATCCGCCGTCCAATTGCTGTCCCCAAACGAATGGAGCGTTCTCGCATGCCGCCACGACTTGTTTTGCGCACATTGGCCGAGCGCCTTCAGGTGGCCGCCGGACTGGCGACGATCGTGCTGGGCGTTGCGCTTTTGGCATTACTGGGCGCGACTTTGGCGCTGGCTTTCTTCGGTGCCGCGGCGGTGGTTTGGGCGGTTGCGATCATCCGCACTTGGCACGGGCGGCGGCTTTTCCGCCGGGCCAGCGGCACCGCCCGGTCCGAAACTCGCCGGGTTGTCCGCCTCGAGACGGGTGGCGATGGCCGGCGGCCCCGGCGGGGTATCGTGATCGAGGGACGCAGCCGCCGGTTGTGACGGCCACAGCCGATAGCTCCATTGATATTGTTCCGGCGCCAGGGCGATCAGTTTTTCGATGGCCCCGAAGACGGCGGCCATGATCGCTTCATCTTGTGAGCCGCCCTTGTCGGCTGGCTCGACCTCGATGACTCGCAGGCGATAGCCCGCCCCCTCGCGGACGCAGGCCCCGGCCAGCAATCGGCAGTGCGTGTGCCGCGCGAGCCGGGCGGCGAGCGGCGACACCGGTGTCGGCCGGCCGAGAAAGTCGATGGTGATGGCGTGACCGGCCGCCGGTTTCTGATCGGGCAGTAACCCGACAATGCCGCCGGCGGCCAGCCGCTGGTACGCCCGGCGGAGACCGGCGGCGGTCGCCGGCAGCATCTCGACGCCGGCGCGGCCGCGCCAGGCACGCAGCAAGGCTTCGACCGCCGAAGCGGCCGGCGGGCGGTACACAATCGCTGCCCGGACCTGGGCGCTGAGAAATAAGCTGAACAGCTCCCAATAACCGAGATGCGGGGCAATCATCAATACGCCGCGGTCATCGGCGGTACGGACTGTCAACCGCTCCAGCCCTTCGATTTCCTTGATTTCGTCAAACAGGATGTCGAGCGGCGTATGCAGCAAACGGCCGACCGTGAGCAACGCCCGTGCCCGGTAGCGAAGGTGTGGGTAGAGCGTCGCGCCGTCCACAGTCAGACCCGACGCAAAACGCGCGCCCTCCAGATTCGCGCCGGCGATGCGCCGCCGCCGGTTCGGCAGGAAATAATACAAAGCGGCCAGCAGTGCCGCGAGCCCTTCACGGCACCAGGCGGGCAATGCGGCAAGTCCGGCCAGCGTCAAGCGGGCGAGCGCGGGCAGGGGCGGGGGCCGGTTGGACAGCGTCATAGATTTCGGTTGCGATGCTACCATGCCCTTCCATGTTGCTCCTGCTGCAAAGGGTCGGCCAGGCGGCGGTCGAAGTCGATGGCCGGATTATCGCTGAGATCGGCCCCGGCTTGCTGGTCTTTGCCGGTTTCGGCCGGGATGATACGGACGGAGATCTGCCACGGGCCGCCGAACGGCTTGTCGCTTACCGCGTGTTCGCCGATCCGGCCGGCAAAATGAACCTCGATGTCAGGCAAAGCGGCGGCGAAATTCTGATCGTCCCGCAATTCACCTTGCTCGCCGACACGGCCCGCGGCCTCAGGCCCAGTTTTACACCGGCCGCCGAACCGGCCGCCGGCGAGCGCCTGTTCACCGCTTTTGTCGCCCACGTGGGTCGTTTATGGCCGGCCACGGCGTGCGGCCGGTTCGGTGCGACGATGCAGGTCAAGCTGATCAACGACGGGCCGGCGACCTTTATTCTCAGGGGCTGATGCCTGTTCTTTGATCTTGCGGGCCAGGGTGTTCCGTCCCCAGCCGAGCAGCGCGGCGGCTTTTTGCCGGTGGCCGCTGCTGGCTTCGAGGGCGCATTCGATCAAGACTTGCTCGGCCTCATTGAGGGCCCCGGCGTAGCATCCCGGTGGGGTCGATTCGGCGACATCCAGAGCCCAATGACGTAGATGCTCCTGCCATACCGGCGGCGCAGCGGGCGCGGCATCGACCATGCCGTCCAGGCGATATTCGGGCGGCAGGTCCGCCGGCAGGATCCTCTCGCCCGGCGCCAGCACCGACATCTGCTGGCAGAGATTTTTCAGCTCCCGGACATTACCCGGCCAGGGGGCGCGAGCGAGCAGGCCCAAGGCTTCGTCCGTGAAGCGCTTGGCAGCGGTGCCAAGGTGCCGGGCGGCGGCGGCCAGGAAGTAATCGGTCAGTTGCGGGATGTCCTGGCGGCGCGCGGCGAGCGGTGGGACATCGATCCGGATAACGTTCAGGCGGTGATAGAGGTCGGCACGGAATCGGCCGGCGGCGACGTGGGCGGCGAGGTCCTGGTGGGTCGCGGCGATGATCCGGACATCGATCCGGCACAATTCGTGGCCGCCGACCCGAAAATATTCGCCTTCGGCCAAAACACGCAGCAACCGGGTCTGCATGGCCAACGGCATGTCGCCGATTTCATCGAGCAGCAAGGTGCCGCCGGCGGCTTGCGCGAAGCGCCCGTCGCGGCGGCCGGTCGCGCCGGTAAAGGCGCCGCGCTCATGGCCGAACAGTTCCGATTCGAGCAACTCGGCGGGGATCGCGGCGGTGTTGATCGCGACGAACGGGCCGCCGCTGCGCGGGCTGTGGCGGTGCAGGGCGCGGGCGACGCGCTCCTTGCCAGTCCCGGTGGCGCCGGTCAACAGCACGTTGACATCGGTCGTCGATAGCCGGCCGATCATGCGGAACAACTCGCGCATCGCCGGCGAGGTCCCGAGCAACGGCTCTTCATCCGGTGCTGCCGGACGCGGCCGGCTGTGGCGGTCGGCGTCGCGCAGGGCACGATCGACCGTCTGCCGGAGATGAGTAAGGTCGAAGGGCTTGGCGATCAGCTCGAACGCCCCGCCGCGGTAAGCGGCGACGGCGTTGTCGAGGTCGCTGTAAGCGGTGACGACGATGACCGCCGGCGGTTCAGGCAGGTTGCGGCTGTCGCCCAGAAGCTGCAGGCCGTTGCCGTCACCCAGCTTGAGATCGAGGATCAACAGCTCGGGGCGCGGCTCATGGTCGAGCGCCTGACGGGCAGCCTTGAGAGTGGTGCACGACACGACATGGTGGCCGCCTTGTTGCAAGGCGCGTTCGATAACCAGCCGGATGCCGGGATCGTCGTCGGCGATCAGGATTCGACCCATTGATGCACCCCGGGGCCGAGCGGTAACAAAAGCCGGAAACAGGCGCCGGCCGGGCGTGGCACATATTCCAGCAAGCCGCGGTGACGCCGGGCGATGCGCTGGCTGAGCGCCAGGCCGAGGCCGGTGCCGTTTTGCCGGCCGCTGACCAGCGGCAGAAAAATCTTGTCGGCCAGCGCCGGCGGCACGCCGGCACCGTCATCGGCGATTTCCAGTGCCAGCGCGCTGCGGCTGTCGATCTCGGGCAGGCGGCACTGGTGCGCGATGCGGGTCGTGATGATGATCCGCCCGGCGCCGGCGGCGCGGGCATTGGACAGCAAATGCGCCAACAACTGGGCGATCAGCGGCCGCTCGCCGCTGAGCGGCGGCAGGCTGGGGTCGAAATCGCGTCGGACTTCGGGCGGCGGCTGGCCTTCGTCGCCCCATGCACTCCGGCATTCGGCGATCACCTCATCGATCAACTGGTGAAAATTGAACGTGCTGCCCATTACCGGCGGCTGGCCGAAACGGTCGATCAAAGCAGCGATGCGGTCGGCCTGCTGGACGATCAGTTCGAGATATTCCCGGCGCCGGTTGGCGGTCGTTTCCTGTTCGAGCAACTGCGCGGCGCCGCGCAGGCTGCCGAGCGGGTTGCGCAGGTCGTGGCACAAACCCTGAAACACCAGCGCATCGGCTTCGAGCCGCGCCCACCGTTCGCGGCTTTGCCGCTCTTCGGCACTGACCGTCGACGGGAACAATTCGACGATCACCAGATCCTCTTTGGGAGCGGCATGAACCCCGGCGGCGATCCCCGGTGGGACGGCGACCGGCAGGGCGTCGAGCCAGTGCTCGCGGCCGCTGTCACGGGTCCGGCCGACGACTTCGACGAGCGGCGGCGGATAGCGGCCGGCGGTGAACGGCTGGCCGAGATCGACAGGCTTGAGGGCCAGCATTTCACACGCCGCCGAGTTGGCGAAACACAAGACGTTTTGCCGATCGATCGCCAGGACGCCGGCGGCCAGATGGTCGACCAGCCGGCCGGCCGCGGTTTCGGAACCGCGCGGGGCGCGGGTGGCCGGTGGCGGCCGGGAATCAGCCGCCGCTGCGGTTGACATTTTTGTTGACGTTCTTGTTGATGTTCTTGTTGACGTTTTTATCGACGGTGCGGTTAGTCTCACGATTGGCGGCGTTGCGGTCCTCGAAACCGGGCAAGTTGCGTGCCATCTGTTTCATGTGAAAAGTGACCGCGGCGCTGCGCGCCACGACGGCGCCGTGCTCATCGATCAGTTCGGCGTAGAGGGCGTGCGTGCCGCGGTCGATCTCGGGCAGCGAGGCGCTGAGTCCCGGGACCGCGGGACCACGCGGCTGACCGTCGAGGTAGAGCTGGACCACCATCCCGGAGCGCAACGGTGCCGGTGACTGCAGCCGGACGTTGAGCGTATTGCCGGTGCCCCAGATGTTTTCGTCGGGCGCCGGCGAAACGATTGCAAATCCGGCCCACCGATCGCCGCCGTTATCCGCCGGCGGTTCGGCCACCGGCAGGGGGCGGTGGGCCTCGGCGATATTGAGCGGCTCGGGTTGGTAAGGCACGGCGTCAGGTGCCGGCTTCTGGTCGGTATAGACGACATTGCCGTTTTCATCGACCGTTTTGTAAATCTCGGCGGCGCCGGGCGCGGCGGCCAGCAGGGCGGCGAGCGCCACAATGATCGGTCGCGTAGTCATCCATCGCATGGTCATACCTCCTTCGCCGAGGAGCGGGGCCGCAGCCGTGCCGCGGCATCCGCCGGTGATCATTTGACCGCCCGCGCCGATCGGTGTTCGGCTACAACGAATAATACATGTCGAACTCGACCGGATGGGTGGACATCCGATAACGGTTCACATCCTTGGTTTTCAGTGCGATATAGCCGTCGAGCAGATCGTCGCTGAACACCTCGCCGAATTTGAGAAATTCGCGGTCGGCGTCCAGAGCGGCGAGCGCCTGGTCGAGGCTGGTGGCCACTGTCGGCAGCCCCCTTTCGACTTCCGGCGGCAGGTCGTACAGATCCTTGTCCATCGGTTCGCCCGGGTCGATTTTGTTGCGGATGCCGTCGAGGCCGGCGAGCATCATCGCCGCGAAGGTCAGATAACCGCTGCCGGCGCCGTCGCCGAAGCGCACCTCGAGGCGCCGCCCTTTGGGGTTGGCGACCCACGGCACGCGGCAGGATGCCGAACGGTTGCGCGCCGAATAAGCGAGGATGACCGGGGCCTCGAAACCGGGCACCAGACGCTTGTAGCTGTTGGTCGTCGAGTTGGCGAAGGCGTTGATGGCCCGGGCGTGTTTGAAAATGCCGCCGATATAGTACAGCGCCGTGGGCGACAGCCCGGCGTAGCCGTCCCCGGCGAACAGGTTCCGGCCGCCTTTGGCCAGCGATTGATGGACGTGCATGCCGCTGCCGTTGTCGCCAACCACCGGCTTGGGCATGAAGGTCGCGGTATAGCCGTATTCGTGCGCCGTGTTGCGGACCACGTATTTCAGGATCAAAAGCTCGTCGGCCTTGCGTGTCAAGGTGTTGAAACGAGTGCCGATCTCGCACTGCCCGGCGGTGCCGACCTCGTGATGGTGAACCTCGACGTGGACGCCCATCGCCTCGAGATGCTGCGTCATCTTGCCGCGCAGGTCGGACAGCGAATCGACCGGCGGTACCGGGAAATAACCGCCCTTGACACCCGGCCGGTGGCCGATGTTGCCTTCGGTGTAGTCGCGCGGCGAATTCCACGCCGCCTCCTCGGAATCGATCCGGTAGCTGCACTCACCCATTTCGGTGCGCCAGCGGACATCGTTGAAAACGAAAAACTCCGGCTCGGGACCGAAAAAAGCCTGGTCGGCGAGTCCCGAGGCGATCAGTTGCGCTTCGGCGCGCTTGGCCAAAGATCGCGGGCAACGGTTGTAAGGGGTCATCGTCGCCGGTTCCAGCACGTCGCAACGGACGATCATCGTCGGCTCGGCGGCGAACGGATCAAGAACCGCGGTCGCGTTCTCCGGCATCAGAACCATGTCTGATTCGTTGATGCCTTTCCAGCCGCTGATCGACGAACCGTCGAACATTTTGCCCTCGTCGAACAGCTCGGCATCGACGGCGGCGACCGGCAGGGTCAGGTGGTGTTCCTTGCCGAGCAGATCGGCGAAGCGCAGATCGACGAAGGCGATGTTCTCGGCGTTGAGCTTTTTCAGGATCTGTTCGGTGGTGAGGGCTGCGGTGGTCATGGATGGTTGCTCCGGGGGCTGAGGATGGGAAACCGGAACAGTGACTGCAACATCCGGACCAAAGCACCGGCTGCCGCGCCAGGCCGGGGCGGCCGGCCTAAGGCGTCGAATTCGGGCACGATACCGAACCGCTGATTCCTCATCTCTGCACCATTATAGTGCATCCAATCATCGCTTGGCGCTTTCCTGGTGCAAAAGAGCCGCCCGCTCAACCAGCAGTGAGTTTGAGGCGCTGCAAGAGCCCTTGCAAGTGATCGCTGTCGTGGTAGTGGATGACCAGTTTTCCGCCGCCGGCGGCGCGGTGCTCGACACCGACGCGGGTGCCGAGTTTTTCGCCCAGCGTGGTTTCGAGCCGGACGATATCGGGATCGCGGCGCGACCGGGTTTGACGCGGCCGGCCACCGCCCCCGGCGAGCAGGCGCTGGACCAGGCTTTCGGTGGCGCGCACTGAAAGCTGGAGTTGGCTGACTTTGTGCGCCGCGGCGATGATTTGCTCGCGCGGCAGGGCCAGCAAGGCGCGGGCGTGGCCCATGTCGAGGCGGCGCTGATCGATCAACTGCCGGACCTGGGCCGGCAACTCAAGCAGGCGGAGCAGGTTGCTGACCACGGCCCGCGAACGGCCGACGGCGTCGGCCGCAGCCTGGTGGGTCATCGCAAATTCCTCGATCAAACGCTTGAGGGCGACCGCTTCTTCGAGCGGGTTCAGATCTTCGCGTTGGATGTTTTCGATCAGCGCCATGGCCACGGTGATCTCGTCCGGCACCTCGCGGATCACCGCCGGGATCGTTTTCAGGCCGGCGAGCTGCGCCGCGCGCCAACGGCGCTCGCCGGCAATAATTTCGTAGCCGCCGGCGGCCAGCGGCCGGGCAACGATCGGCTGCACGACCCCTTGGGCCTTGATCGAGGCCGCCAACTCGTTGAGCCGTTCGGGATCGATCACCGAACGCGGCTGGTAGCGACCCGGTTGCAGGACATCGACGGGCAGATCGCGCAGATCGGTGCCCTCGCCGGCCAGGCGGGTCTCATCGAGCGTCCGGCCAAGCATGGCCCCGAGGCCGCGGCCGAGCGGGGGTTTTTTCCGGCTCATCGGGCGTGGACTCCGGACGCCGGGGTGGCGGCGCGGCGCTGTTCTTCGCGGCGCAGAAATTCGCCGGCCAGGCCGAGGTAGGCGATGGCGCCGCGCGACTCGGCGTCATAATCCAGCACCGGCACGCCGTGGCTCGGCGCTTCGGCGACCCGGACATTGCGCGGCACAACGGTGCGGTAGACCTGATCGCCGAAATGCTCGATGAGCTGGCGCGAGACTTCGGTGGAAAGGTTGTTGCGGATGTCGAACATAGTGCGGACAAGTCCTTCGATTTCGAGACCGGGATTGACCGTCTGCCGGATCTGCGCGATGGTGTCGAGCAACGCGGTCAGACCTTCGAGCGCATAGTATTCGCACTGCATCGGAATCAGCACGCGGTGCGCCGCAGTCAGGGCGTTGACGGTCAGGAGATTGAGCGCCGGCGGACAGTCGATAATCACGTAACGATAAGCCGCGGCGTCCTCGCCCAGCGCCTGGCGCAGCACGCCTTCGCGGCCGATGCGCTGCATCAACTGCACTTCGGCCGCCGTCAAGTCGATGTTCGCCGGCACCAGATCGAAGCCGGCGTCGGCGAGGTGCAAGATGGCATCCTTGAGCCGGCACTCGCCGAGCATCACCTCGCACGCGGTTTTTTCCAGATCCTGACCGCTGACTCCCAAGCCGACGGTGCTGTTGCCCTGCGGGTCGAGATCGACGAGCAGCACCGCCATCTTCATCCGCGCCAGACCGGCGGCGAGATTGATGCTCGTCGTCGTTTTGCCGACGCCGCCTTTCTGGTTGGCGATGGCGATGATGCGAGGCGCGGGTGTCGTCATTTCACTTCGTTTTCGATGATGGCCAGATAGCGCCGGCCGTCGAGGTACGGCACCTCCAAGGGGTGCAGATGGCGCAGCCTATACCCGGCGGGCAAATCGTGCAACGCCGGCCGGCCGGCCGGGCCGAGCATCAAATAAAGCGGCACACCGGCGGCCAGCAAGCGGCGTGCCGCGGCCAGCACTTTCAGCGGCGCGGCCAGCGCCCGGGCAATGGCGGCGTCAGGCCGTTCAGCGGGGTGCCACTCCTCGATCCGGCAGTGTATCGCGCTCACCCCATCGAGCGCCAGAACACGTATCGCCTCGCGGACGAAACGTTGCTTTTTGGCATTGCTGTCTACCAGATACCAGCGCCGGGTGGGTGCGGCGATGGCCAGCGGGATGCCCGGCAGTCCGGCACCGGTGCCGAGGTCGGCACAACTGGCGCCGGTCAGGTAGGGCAGCACGGCCAGCGAATCGAGCAGATGGCGTGCGACCCAGACCAGAGGCGGCGCCCGGGCGACCAGGTTATAAACCCGGTTCCAGCGGCCGAGCAGTTCGAGGTAGGCCAAAAGCCGCGCCTGCCGGTCCCGATCGAGATCGAGTTGCAGCCGCCTGAGACCGGCGGCGAGCCGTTCGGCGGGCCGGGCGCCGGCGTCCGGTATGATGGACATCGAAGATGAGCGTTGTGGCAACGGTGACAGCATACGGGATATGGCCAAGGTTCGACACACCGGCAAACGATGGCGCTGGCTCGCGATCGTCCTTTTGATCGGCGGCGCGGCGCTGCCGGCCCTCGACGGCTATCTGGCGCGCCGCGCGCTGCGCGATGCGCTGGTGGCGCGCGGCGTGAGCGGCGAGCAACTCATCATCGCCGCCGGCTGGCGGCGCAGCCGAGCCTTATTCCCGGTGCCCGGCGCGCCCGCCCTGACCGCCGATTTGCGCCTTTACCACGGCCCGTACACCGGCAACGCAACGCCGGGCGGCGCTTGGGGTTGGCTTGCCGCCGGCGGCGAACTGCGGGATCCGCACGGCCCCGTCGCCGAGGTACAAGGCGTACTCCGGCTCGGCGGCCGTTTTTCGCTCACCACGCAATGGCAAAACCCACCCGCCGTGCTCAACTCGGTGCTCGACTTTAGAAGCGTCACGATGACCTTGGACGGCGGCCTGTTCAGCGCCCCCGCCCAATTGCGCATCGCCGCCGAAGCCCTGCACTGGAGGCGTGCCGATCTCGATATCGAGATCGGCCGTCTCGCGCTCGGGGCCGATTGGCCGCCAGCGGCCGATCAGGCGTGGCAATTGCTGGCCGATGCCTCGACGGTCGCACTCGCCCCCGTCCGCCAGACTAACGGCTCGTCTATTCCCACCGGCGCGACCGCCGAAAGCGGCAAACTTGCCATCGATTGGCAACCTGGACTCGGCGAACTGACAGTGAACGCCGAACTCCACAAGGTCGCCGGTGGTGGCGGGACGCTTGATATCTTCGCTTTCAGCGGCGCCGTCGCGCCGCTCGATCCTGTGGCACTCGGCCCCACCATCGCCGCGCTGCCGGAAAGCACCGCGAACCCCTCATTGTTGTTCCTGCCGCTGCTCGCCAGCCGGCCGGTTTTGACCATCGAGCGCCTCACCGCTGCGGCCGGCGAGCAACGGTTCATGCTCGACGGAACGCTGGCGCCGCGGCCCGGCGGGCTCAGCGCCCAAACCCACGGCGGCGGCGCCGGCGAAATCCTCGAAGCCGTGGTCCGGTTGTATCATTTCCGCCGCCCACTCGAACCGCCCGCCGCCGCCACGGTGCTCGAACAAATCCGCCGTCAGGGCTGGCTGCAGCGCCGGGACAGTGAATGGCGCGCCGATATTGTGATCAATTTCTGAAAGATCGATGACTGAAAGGAGCGACACATGAAAGCGATCTGGCAGGGAACAACGCTCGCCGCCAGCGACGATACCGTCGTCGTTGAAGGCAACCATTACTTCCCCGCGGAATCGTTGAATCGGACCTTTTTTAGACCCAGCAGCACAACCAGCCGTTGCCCGTGGAAAGGCGTGGCGCATTACTACGACGTCGCCATCGGCGATCAGATCAACCGCGACGCGGCCTGGTACTACCCCGAAACCAGCCAGGCGGCCAAATCAATCGAAGGCCGCGTGGCTTTCTGGCGCGGCATCCAAGTGGTCGCTGACGACGCGGAGCACATTGATTGAATCGAACCAGCAGAATCAACGCCACCGTTCTTTCAGGCGTTGAGCCTAACGGAAAAATTGCATAAGTACAGAAATTGTGACCTAATTAAACGCATGGACCACTAGCGGGGCGTTGTCTGATTGATCTTGAATGTCCTTGATTGCTGTTGGGCCGTTGTCGCCATAATATCGTCGGACAATGTTATGTTACACTATTCCCGCATCTTGAGCTTAGGGGAGTACATAATGAAACGACCTTTCTTCACGTCAGCGCTATTGGCCGTGCCGGTGATGGCAGCGGCCCAGTGGACCGCTCCCGACACGCCCGCCCCCAGGGCGGCCGAACCAGTGCAGATCCGCGCCGCCGTTACCGACCCGGTCGGCGATAATTTCAATCCCGGCCCGGATCTGACCTCCTTTTCCGCGGCTACGGACGGTGTCAACCTGACCTTTGGTATGACTTTCGCCGGCGCCATCGAACCGCCGCCCGGCACCGGCGGCGGCAACGAAGTGGGCGGTTTCATTGACATTGACGTGGACCAAAACGGTGCGACTGGTCTCCCGGGTGGAAATGTCGGGGTTTTCTGCCCCGCTCCGCCGGCCAGCTTCGGCCCGGAATTCTTTGTGGAATTGTTCACATTCAATCCAGCGACCAATACCGCCGATATCGTAGAAACTGCGGGATTCACCGTTGTCGGTAGCGCCACGGTGACGTTCGCCCCGACCAGCATGACCATTGTCGTGCCTAATGCGGTGATCGGCGACGATGGCATCGCCGATGTCGCCACCGTGATCGGCAATATCCCCGCCCCCACGGATTGTGCGCCGGACGGCGCGGTGTTGGCCAGCGACTTCGCCCAGGGCCTGCCCGAACCGACCGAAGTACCAGCTTTGACTGCCTGGGGGATGGCGGCGTTGATCCTCTTCGCCGGCATGATCGGTTTCGTTCTATTGCGCCGACGCATGGTCTGAATCGATCGTTAATTGCAACTGAGAAACGCCGCGTTCTACGCGGCGTTTTTCATTTTTCGTCACAATAACAGGACGTCCAAATCAAATAACCCAATTGTTGCATAGATTCCCGGAATTCTCGGTCAAGCTGGCGAGTGCAGCTTGTCCGATTCCCTGACAAATGCGTCGGGAACGCAATTTGAACCGCGAAGCGGGCCCGAAGGGCGAGGGCAGGATAGCCCGAGTACAAATGCGTCAGGAACGCAATTTGAACCGCGAAGCGGGCCCGAAGGGCGTGGGCAGGATTGCCCGAGTAAATCGAGCAAAATTTATGCAACTATTGGGTAATATCCAGGTCGGCGCTGTGGTTTATCCTCGTGCCTTCGCGGGCGGTAAGTCGATCAGGGTTTTGTCAATCGCTCATCGGCTTGGGTCAGCGCTTCTTCCAGGTTCGCGGCCAGGGCGCTGGGATCGAGGCGGTCGAGGACCAGCATACGCTTTAGAAAATCTTTTATATCGGGGGCGAGGCCGCAGAGCCACACGGCTTTGCCGTCCTCGGCGGCGCGCTGCAACAGGGCGTCGATGGCCATCGCGATGCTGGCGTCGATGTATGTGACATCGGCGAAATCGAGAATGACGGCGCGGTACGGCGTGGCGGCGAAACTCATCCGCCGGTTGAGGTCGGTGGCGGCGCCGAAACTGAATGGCCCGGAAAAGCGGATCAACAGGATCTGCCCGCGCCGGCGTTGCATGATGTCGCGCACCGCCGCGGCGAGCGGTGCATGGTCTTCGTCGCTCGACACGAGCTGGACGTTTTTCATCTGCGCCTGACTCATCCGCCGCGCCGACAGCAGGCTGTGCATCACCAGGCCGACCATCACCGCGGTGATCAGATCGACGAATACCGTCAGCAAGGTCACGGTCAGAACTACGGCGCCGATTTCGCGCGGGCAGCGGCCGAGGCGCTTGAGGTAAGGCCAGTCGATGATGTCGAAACCGACCTTGAGCAGAATCGCCGCCAGCGCGGCGTGCGGAATCCAGGCGACCAGCGGACCGAGCCCAAGCAGCACCGCGAACAACACCACGGCGTGTGTCGCGCCGCTCAACCGGCCGCAACCGCCGGCGCGGATATTGACCACGGTGCGAACCGTCGCCCCGGCGCCGGGGATACCGCCGAACAGCCCAGCCATGAAGTTGCCGATGCCCTGACCGATCAATTCCCGTTTCGAATCGTGGTGACTGCGCGTCAGGTTGTCGGCGACCAGCGACGTCAACAGACTGTCGATCGAGCCAAGCAGGGCCAGCGACAGCGCCGCCTGCAACATCAATGGCAGATCGGTCCAGTGGACAGCGGGCAGGAGCGGCAGCGGCAAACCCCGCGGCATGGGGCCGAGAACCGGTGCACCACGCAACCAGAACGCGGCCAGCAACGATGCGGCCAGCAACGCGGCGAGCGGAGCCGGCAGCCAGCGACCGAGAGAGCGCGGCCAGATCCAGACGATGGCGCTCGCCACGGCCGCGACCAACACCGCCTGGCCGTTCGGGGCGCCCCACTGCGCCGGCAGGTCGGCCAGGGCCGCAGTGATGCCCTGAGCACCCGGATGCCCGGCGAGCGGACCGAGCTGCAGCAACATGATCAAAAGACCGATGCCGGTCATGAAGCCGGCGATGACTTTGTACGGGATATAGGTCACGTACTGGCCGACGCCCAGGCGGCCGAACGCGATTTGCAACAGCCCGGCGATCATCACCACCGTGAAGGCGACCGCCGGGTCGGCCGCGAAACGGGTCAGCACCACCGCCATCACCACGGTCATCGGCCCGGTCGGACCCGAGATTTGGCTCGGCGTGCCGCCGAACAAGGCGGCGAACAAGCCAGTGAAAATCGCGCCGTACAGGCCGGCCGCGGCACCGGCACCGGAAGCCACGCCGAAAGCCAGGGCCAGTGGTAACGCAACGATCGCCGCGGTCAGGCCGCCGAACAAATCGCCGCGCCAGCGCCTGGCGCCACCGGTTTCGGCGCAGCGAACGGACGAAGCAGGGGGAGTCATAGAGGTGCGCATTATACGGTGCAGCCAGGAAAGCATCGGCTACCCCCCTCCCTGACCCCCGCGTGCGGGGGAGGAGAATTAAAGATTCTGTCCGCCGCAAGCGGGGAATAAAGATCTGTGCCCCGCAAGCAATAATGATCTGTCCGCCGCAAAGGGAATAATGATCGGTCACCCGCAAGCGGCGGTGGGTTTGGGAGGGGCATCACCCTGGGTCGCCCTGCCGCCGGCGATCGCGCTATGATGTCGGTGCCGAGGGGCCGGCTACCGCCCCGCCGTTGAAGAGGAGGCGATCATGGGATTTTTGATCTTCCTTGGTCTGTTGGCCGCGATCGCGGTTTATCTGATCGCGCTGTACAACCGTCTGGTCGCCCTGCGCAACCAGTACAAAAACGCTTTCGCCCAGATCGACGTCCAGCTTACCCGGCGGCACGATCTGATTCCCAATCTTGTCGAGGTCGCCAAAGGCTATCTCAAGCACGAACGCGAAACGCTCGAAGCGGTGATCAATGCCCGCAACGCCGCGGTCAGCGGCCTCAAGCAGGCGAGCGCCAACCCCGGCGATCCGGCGGCGATGCAGCAACTGGCCAGCGCCGAGCAGGGACTCAGCGGGGCGCTCGGCCGGCTGTTCGCTCTGGCCGAAGCCTACCCGGACCTCAAGGCCAACCAGAACATGATGCAGCTCAGCGAGGAACTGACCAGCACCGAGAACAAAGTCGCGTTCGCCAGGCAGGCGTACAACGACAGCGTGATGCAGTACAACACCTCGCGCGAGAGTTTCCCGGCCAACCTGATCGCCGGCAACTTCGGCTTCAAGGCCGCCGAGCTGCTCGATATCGAAGACCCCGCCAAACGCCAAGCCCCCGCTGTTTCGTTCACTTGACCCAATCGTTGCATAAATTTTGCTCGATTTAATGAAATTCAACGGGAAATCATATAATTATGCTGCTATTAGCAGGAAAATCGAATTCACTTATCGTGACGCGCCCGGTTTCTCGCCCAAGCTGGCGGCACATCTTGTCCGCTTCCCCT